>NZ_KB890602.1:0-300000 GCF_000373145.1 Thermus oshimai DSM 12092 | reverse complement strand
GGCCCGGCTGGCCCCGGCCTCGGACATGGCCGCGGTGGCCGCGGTCTACCCCCTGGCCACCGCCTTGGCCTACAGCCTCTTCTTCCGAAAACCCTTAAAACGGCCCGTCCTCCTGGGCCTCCTCCTTTCGGGAAGCGGGGTGGTCCTGCTGGCCCTGGGGCACGGGGTCCAGGGAGGGGCCCCAGGCCGGCTCCTGGGGGACTTCCTCCTGGTGGGGGCCGCCCTCCTCTGGGGGGTTTACAGCGTGGGGGTTACCCTGGCCGTCCAGAGGCGGACCCCCCTGGAGGTCACCGCGGCCAGCATGCTCCTAGGAAGCCTCCTTCTCTTACCCGCGGCCCTCCTCACCCCCTTCCCCCAGGCCTCCCCTTCCGCCTGGGGGGCCCTCCTCTACACCGCCCTCGGGGGCGCCTTCCTGGCCTTCACCCTCTGGGCCAGGGTGCTGGGGCGCTACCCCGCAAGCCAGGTGGCCCCCCTCCTGAACCTCACCCCGGCCCTGGCCTTCTCCCTTCTCCTGGGGGAGGCCCCTGGGGCCTGGGACCTCCCGGGCCTCCTCTTGGTGGCCCTGGGCGTCTACCTCTCGGGCCGCAAGGGGTAGACTGAAGGGGATGATCTACGAGGCCATCAAGGAGGCCATCAAGGAGGCCATGAAGGCCCGGGACCAGAAGACCCTGGACTTCGCCCGGGTGGTGAAGGCGGAGCTGGACCGGAAAGGGGACGGCAAGCCCCTCCCCGACGAGGAGGCGGTGAAGGTCCTAAAGGCCCTCAAGGAGATCGCCCTGGAGCAGGGGAACGCCTTTGAGGTGGAGTTCTTGGACCGCTTCCTCCCCAAGGAGATGACGGAGGAGGAGATCGAGGCCTGGATCCGGGAAAACCTGGACCTTTCCCAGTTCAAAAACCCCCTGGCGGCCATCGGGGTGGTGACCAAGGCCCTAGGCCCCAAGGCCCCCGGGGACAAGGTGCGGCGGGTCATAGAGAAGATGCGATGAGCCCCTGGGAGCGCCTGGAACTGGAAGAGCTCCTTTCCGAGCCCGTGCGGCTCGTCCGGGAGCGGGTTAGGACCCACACCGGGCGGGAGCTCACCTACATCTACCGCCCGGGGCCGGTGGCGGCGAGCTTCGTCCTGCCCGTCACCCCAAGGGGCACGGGGCTTTTCATCCGCCAGTACCGCCACCCCACGGGGAAGTTTCTCCTCGAGGTCCCCGCGGGGAAGGTGGACGCGGGGGAAAGCCCCGAGGAGGCCGCCCGCCGGGAGCTTCTGGAGGAGGTGGGGGCGGAGGCGGGGGGCCTTATCCCCCTTCCCCCCTTCCACCCCCAGCCCTCCTTCACCGCGGTGGTCTTCCACCCCTTTCTGGCCCTGGAGGCCCGGGTGGTGGCGGAGCCCAGGCTGGAGGACGGGGAGCTACTGGAGGTGGTGGAGCTTCCCCTAAAGGAGGCCTACGCCCTTCTGGAAGGGGGGGAGATCCAGGACGCCTCCACCGCCCTCACCCTCTTCTACGCCCGGCCCCACCTCTTAAAGCTGGATCTTCTTTAATAAAATCCAAAGCCCGGAATGAAACCGCGGGGCCTGCGCATAAAAATCCCCTGCAGGGAAGGTTCCCTTCCTGGTAGACTCCTCCCATGCGACCGGAAGTGAGAACACCCCTGCCGGGGCCCAAGGCCAAGGCCATGCTGGAGCGGGGGGAGAGGGTCCTCTCCCCCTCCTACGTCCGCCCTTACCCCTTCGTCCCCGCGCGGGGGGAAGGGGCCTTCCTGGAGGACGTGGACGGGAACGTCTTCCTGGACTTCATGGCGGGCATCGCGGTGAACACCACGGGCTACGCCCACCCCAAGGTGCTGGAGGCGGTGCGGGCCCAGGCGGAGCGCTTCGCCCACGTGTGCTTCTCCGACTTCACCCACGACCCCACCCTCACCCTGGCGGAGCGGCTTTCGGAAAAGCTCGGGGGGCGGTATAGGGTCTTCTTCGGCAACTCGGGGACGGAGGGGATAGAGGCGGCCATCAAGCTGGTGCGCCACCACACGGGCCGCCCCTACCTCCTGGCCTTCACCGGGGCCTTCCACGGGAGAAGCCTGGGGGCGCTTTCCCTCACCGCCAGCCAGTCCAAGTACCGCAAAGGGTTCGCCCCCCTCCTCCCCGGGGTGGTCCACCTCCCCTTCCCCAACCCCTTCCGCCCACCCCTAGGGGCCCGGCCGGAGGAGGTGGGGGAGGCGGTCCTCGCCCACCTGGAGCACCTCTTCCGCACCGTCTTACCCCCGGAGGAGGTGGCCGCGCTTTTCCTCGAGCCCATCCAGGGGGAAGGGGGGTACGTGGTGCCCCCTCCGGGCTTCATCCCCAAGCTGAAGGCCCTCCTGGAGCGGCACGGCATCCTCCTGGTGGCGGACGAGGTCCAGACGGGCGCGGGGCGCACGGGGCGGTTCTTCGCCCTGGAGCACGAGGGGGTGGAGGCGGACATTTACGTCCTGGCCAAGGGCCTGGCCTCGGGCTACCCCTTAAGCGCCGTCCTCTTCCGGGAGGAGCTCGGGAGCTGGCGCCCGGGGGCCCACGGCACCACCTTCGGGGGCCAGGCGGTCTCTGCGGCCGCGGCCCTCGCCACCCTGGACCTCCTGGAGGGGGGCCTTATGGAAAACGCCGCCCGGGTGGGGGCCTTCCTCCTAGGGGAGCTTAGGGCCCTGCAGGCCCGCTTTCCCTTCCTGGGGGACGTGCGGGGCCGGGGGCTCATGATCGGGCTGGACTTCGGAAGCCCAAAGGAGGAGCGGCCCGATCTCCGGGACAAGGCGGTGGAGCTCGCCTTCCATAAGGGGCTTCTCCTCCTCCCCGCGGGGCCCTCCGCGCTCCGCATCGCCCCGCCCCTGGTGCTCAAGGCGGAGGAGGCGGCCATGGGGCTGGAGATCCTCGAGGCCGTCTTCCGCGCCCTCTAAACGCCCCATCGGGGCTTTCACCCCAAAAGGCCAAGCGCCCCGGTGTTGAAAACCCCCACGGGACCCGTAGGAAAGGCGTGCTGGATGTTCTTTCTGGGGCCCCCACCGAAGCGCAAGCTTCGGTGGGGCACTTAGAGCTTATACCCAAAGCGCCTTAAGAGGTCCTTCCGCCAGGCCACCTCGGCCTCGTCCTCCACCCCTAAGGGCTTGAAGCCGTCCATGACCCCCAGGATGGCCCGCTGCTCCCCCTCCTCCGCCACCACCACCTTTAGGGGGTTGGCGGTGGCGGCGAAGATGCGCACCACCTCGGGGCAGGCCTTGACCGCGTGCAGGACGTTGATGGGGTAAAACCCCTCCCCCAGCACGATGAGGAAGGTGTGCCCCGCGGCCAGGTTCAGGAGGTTCCGCACCGCAAGCTCAGTAAGGGCCTCGTCCGTGCCCGAGCGGCGGATGAGGCGCTTGCCGCTGGCCTCGGAGAAGGCCAGGCCAAAGCGGATCCCCGGCACCGCGGTCACCAGGGCCTCGTGCAGGTCCTCCACGGTCTTGATGAAGTGGGCCTGCCCCAGGATGACGTTCAGGTTCTCCGGCTTCTCAATGGGAATCAGCTTAAGCTCCATGCCCCGATTTTACCGGAGGCCACCCTCCCCCCGGGAAAGGGGTGTAGCATGGGAGGCATGGACGTCCTGGAGAAGGCCGTGGCTGGGGAGAGGCTTTCCGAAGAGGAGGTGCTCCAGCTCTTCCACCTCCCCCTACCCGAGCTGGCCGCCGCCGCCCACGCGGTGCGCCTAAGGAAGACCGACCCCGGGGTGGTCACCTTCCTCATAGACCGCAACATCAACTACACCAACGTCTGCACCGTGGCCTGCGCCTTCTGCGCCTTCTACCGCACGAGAAGGCAGCAGGACGCCTACACCCTCACCTTTGAGGAGATCGCCCGGAAGGTGGAGGAGCTCTACCAGGTGGGGGGGCGGCGCATCCTCATGCAGGGGGGGGTGAACCCCGAACTCCCCCTGGACTGGTATTTGGACCTCCTCCGCTACCTCAAGGAGCGCTTCCCCGACCTGCGCATCGACGCCTTCAGCCCGGAGGAGATCCTGGGCTTGGAAAGGCTTACCGGCCTTAGGGCGGAGGCCCTTTTGGAAAAGCTCAAGGAGGCGGGCCTGGACGGCCTGCCCGGGGCGGGGGCGGAGATCCTGGTGGACGAGGTGCGGCTTAAAGCGGCCCCGGCCCGCATCCGCACCGCGGACTGGTACCGCATCATGGACGCCGCCCAGGCCCTGGGGCTCTACACCCTGGCCAGCATGGTCATCGGCTTCGGGGAGGGCCCGAGGGAGCGCACGGTCCACCTCCTGGGCCTCCGCGCCCAGCAGGACCGCGCCCTGGAACGCTACGGGAATGGCTTTTCCGCCTTCGCCCTTTGGACCCTCCAGGTGGAGCACACCCGCCTGAAGGGGAAGGCCCCCGGGGCCACGGCCCACGAGTACCTGAAGACCCTCAGCGTCGCCCGCCTCGCCCTGGACAACTTCGCCCACTTCCAGGCCTCCTGGCCCACCCTGGGCTTCAAGGTAGCCCAGGCCGCCCTTTTCTACGGGGCGGACGACTTCGGGAGCACCATGCTGGAGGAAAACGTGGTCTCCGCCGCCGGGGGGCACGGACGCACCCACGCCACGGTGAAGGAGATCGTCCGGCACATCGTGGACGCGGGCTTCCGCCCGGCGGAGCGGGACCCGCTGTACCGCATCCTCCGCTACCCCGACCCGGAGGCCATCCTAAGCGAGCCCGAACCGGTGGAGCTTCCCCTGGCCTAGACCGCCTCCCGGGCCTTAAGCCCCTCCCGGATCTCCCCCAACAAAGGGGCCAGGGGGCGCCCTTCCTCCAGGGCCCGCACCAGGGCGCTCCCCACCACCACCCCGTCGGCCACCGCGGCCTGGTGGGCGGTGGCCCGTCCCGAGACCCCAAACCCCACGGCCACGGGGAGGGGAGTCTGGGCCTTGATGCGGGCCACCAGGTCCTTCACCTCCTCGGGAAGGCGTTCCCGCGCCCCCGTGACCCCGGTGACGGAGACCGCGTAGACGAAGCCCGTGGCGTAGCGGACCACGGTGGCGATGCGCTGGTCGGTGGAGGTGGGGGCCAGGAGGAAGACCGTCTCCAGCCCGATCTCCTGGGCCAGCCGCACCAGGGCGGGGTCCTCGTCCGGGGGGAGGTCGGGGAGGATGAGCCCCGTGGCCCCCGCGGCCTTGAAGGCGCTGAAAAACCGCTCCGGCCCCCAGGCCAGGATGGGGTTCAGGTAGGTCATGAGGAAGAGGGGCTTTTCGGTGAGGGCCCGCACCTCCTTCAAGAGCTCCAGAACCCCCTGGACGCTCATCCCCTTCCTCAAGGCCACCTCGCTGGCCCTTTGGATCACGGGGCCGTCCCCTAGGGGGTCGGAGTAGGGCAGGCCGATCTCCAAGAGGTCCGCGTAGGGCAGGACCTCCCGCACCGCCTCCAAGAACCCCTCCCGGCTGGGGAAGCCCGCGGTGAGGTAGGGGATGAGGGCCGCCCGGCCCTCCGCCTTAGCCCTTTGGAACGCTTCCCCTGTGGTCATAGCTCTCCCCCCAAAAGGCGCATCACCTCGGTCACGTCCTTATCCCCCCGGCCGGAGAGGTTGATGACCACGATCTGATCCTTCTCCATCTCGGGCACCACCTTGGCCGCGTGGGCGATGGCGTGGGCCGACTCCAGGGCTGGGATGATGCCCTCGAGGCGCGCCAGGAGCTTAAAGCCCTCCAACGCCTCCTCGTCCGTGACGCTGGCGTACTCCACCAGGCCCTGGTCCGCGAAGTAGCTGTGCTCCGGTCCCACCCCCGGGTAGTCCAGCCCCGCGGAGACGGAGTGGGCGGGGGTGATCTGCCCGTCGTGGTCGTAGAGGAGGTACATGTAGCTCCCGTGGAGGACGCCCCGCTTCCCAGCCCCGATGCTGGCCGCGTGCCGCCCGCTGGAAAGGCCCTCCCCTCCGGCCTCCACCCCGATGAGCCTGGGCCTTTCCCCTTGGGGGAGGTAGGCGAAGGGGGCGAAGAGGCCGATGGCGTTGGACCCGCCCCCCACCGCGGCCATGAGGAGGTCCGGGTAGCGGCCGAAAAGCTCCTGGCTCTGCCGCTTCACCTCCTCGCCGATGACGCTCTGGAAGTCCCGGACCATCATGGGGTAGGGGTGGGGGCCCACCACGGAGCCCAGGATGTAGAAGGTGGTGCGCACGTTCGTAATCCAGTCCCGGATGGCCTCGTTGGTGGCGTCCTTCAGGGTGCGGCTGCCCGCGGCCACGGGCCGGACCTCGGCCCCTAAAAGCTTCATGCGGAAAACGTTCAGGGCCTGGCGGCGCACGTCCTCCTCGCCCATGTAGACCACGCACTCCAGGCCGAAGAGGGCGGCCACCGTGGCCACGGACACCCCGTGCTGGCCCGCCCCCGTTTCCGCGATGACCCGCCTCTTGCCCATGCGCTTGGCCAGGAGGGCCTGGCCCAGGGTGTTGTTGATCTTGTGGGCCCCGGTGTGGAGGAGGTCCTCCCGCTTCAGGTACACCTGGGCCCCACCCCAGTACTCCGAAAGGCGCTTGGCGTGAAAGAGGGGCGTGGGGCGGCCGGCGAAGGTCTTCAGGTAGTGGTCCAGCTCGGCCAGGAAGACGGGGTCCCGTTTGGCCTCGAGGTAAGCCTCCAAAAGCTCATCCAGGGCCGGGATGAGGGTCTCGGGGACATAGCGGCCCCCGTAGGGGCCAAAACGCCCCCGCGCATCGGGCAAGGGAAAATCCGGCAGGCTCCGCATATGGACTCCGAAGGGCGCAGGGCGCCTAGCCTTTTCATCCTACGCCTTTTGGGGGAGAAGGCCAAGGGCGTAGACTCTAGGGGATGGAGCGGAAGGTTTTGGACAAGGGGTTCGTGCGCCTGGTGGAGGCCATGGGGGGGGATCACTCCATCGTCCAGGCCGCCCGGGTGTCCTACGGGGAAGGCACCAAGACGGTGCGGGAGGACCGGGCCCTCATCGACTACCTCATGCGCCACCGCCACACCAGCCCCTTTGAGATGGTGGTCTTCAAGTTCCACGTGAAGGCCCCCATCTTCGTGGCCCGGCAGTGGTTCCGCCACCGCACGGCCAGCGTGAACGAGATCTCCGGGCGCTACTCCATCCTCAAGGAGGAGTTCTACGAGCCCGCCTCCTGGCGGAAGCAGGCCAGGAAGAACAAGCAGGCCTCCGAGGGGGAGGTGGAGGAAGGGGAAGAGCTGACCGCCCTCCTCAAGCGGGTGAAGGAGGAGGCCTACCGGGCCTACCAGGCCCTTCTGGAAAGGGGCGTGGCCCGGGAGATGGCCCGCATGGTCCTGCCCTTAAACCTCTACACGGAGTTCTACTGGAAGCAGGACCTGCACAACCTCTTCCACTTCCTGGCTCTCCGGCTTGCCCCCGAGGCCCAGCTGGAGATAAGGGAGTACGCCAAGGCCATCGCGGAAATCGTCAAGGCCCACGTGCCCATGGCCTACGCCGCCTTTGAGGAGCACGTCCTCCATGGAAGGAGCCTCTCCCGCACGGAGCTTTTGGCCTTGAGGGGGCTTCTCACCCCCGAGGCCTACGAGAAGGCCCTCTCCTCCTTGGGCCTCCAGGGAAGCCGCCTACGGGAGGCCCTGGAAAAGGTCTTCCCCGAGGAGGCCTAGGCTCCCCTCACCCCCGCCTTCTCCTCCAGGAACCGCCAGAAGGCCTCCTCCTCCAAAACGGGCACCCCCAGGGCCCGGGCCTTTTCCAGCTTGCTCCCCGGGGCCTCCCCCACCACCAAATAGCTCGTCTTCCGGCTCACGGCGTCCGTCACCTTGGCCCCAAGGCGCCTCAGGAGGGCCTTCACCTCCTCCCGGGGGCGGGAAAGCTCTCCCGTGATGACGAAGGTGAGGCCGGAAAGGGGGCCTTCCCCCACCTCCTTGGCCTCCATCTCCACCCCTGCGGCCTTAAGGCGCCGGATGAGGTCCCGGAAGGCGGGGTCCTTTAGGGTGGCGAGGAGGTTCTTGGCGGTGAGCTCCCCCACCTCCTCCACCTCCAATAGCTCCTCCAAGGAGGCCTCGAGGAGCCGGTCCACGGTGCGGAAGCGCCGGGCCAGGTTCCGGGCCAAGACCTCCCCCACCCCGGGAAGGCCGAGGGCAAAGAGGAGGCGCTCCAAGCCCCGCCCCTTGCTCTCCTCAATCTGGCGGAGGAGGTTTTCCGCGCTCTTCTCCCCCATGCGCTCCAGCTCCACCAGATCTTCTTTCCTCAAGCGGTAGAGGTCGGCCACGTCCCGCACCAGGCCCTTTTCCAGTAGCTTCTCTATGAGCTTCTCCCCCAGGCCCTGGATGTCCATGGCCTTGCGGGAGGCGTAGTGGCGGATGGCCTCAAAGCGCTTGGCGGGGCAGAGGGGGTTCGGGCAGCGGTGGACCTTGCCCTCCTTGACCAGGGCGTGGCCGCACTCGGGGCAGGTTTCGGGCCAGCGGATGGGCCGTTCCGCCCCCGTGCGCCGCTCTTTTAGAACCCTTAGAACCTCCGGGATCACCCCCCCCGCCTTGTGCACCAGCACCCAGTCCCCGATGCGAAGGTCCAGCTCCTCGATGTAGCTTTCGTTGTGGAGGGTGACCCGGGAAACCTCGCTTCCCCCCAAGAAGACGGGTTCCAGAATCCCCACCGGGGTGACCCGGCCCGTGCGCCCCACCTGGAAGACCACCTCCAGCAGGCGGGTTTCCTTCTCCTCCGCGGGGAACTTGTAGGCGATGGCGAACCGGGGGGCGCGGGCGGTGTAGCCCAGGTCCCGCCAAAGCTTTAGCTCGTCCAGCTTCACCACCACCCCGTCCGCCTCAAAGGGAAGCCGGTGCCGCTCCTTGAGCCACTTTTGGTACACCTCCTCCACCCCCGGAGCCCCTTTTGCCCGGGCGAAGCCGTGCTCCACGGGGAAGCCCTTCTCCTTAAGCCAGTGGAGGAGCTCGTACTGGGTTCCGAGCCCGCTTTCCTCCAGGCCCAGGCCCAGGGCGTAGAAGGTGGCCCTGAGGCCCCGCCTCGCGGTGATGCGGGGGTCCTTCTGCCGCAGGGAGCCCGCGGCGGCGTTCCTCGGGTTCTTGAAGATTTTTTCCCCCTTCTCCTCCAGCTCCTCGTTGAGGCGGAGGAAGGCCTCGATGGGCATGTAGACCTCCCCCCGCACCTCGAGGCGCTCCGGCACCCCCTTAAGGCGCCTGGGGATGGTGGGGATGGTGAGGAGGTTCTGGGTGACCTCCTCCCCCACCTCCCCGTCCCCGCGGGTGGCCCCAAAGACCAAAACCCCTTCCTCGTAGTAGAGGTTCACGGAAAGCCCGTCCACCTTGTGCTCCACGGTGTAGGGGAAAGGCCCCTTTTCCCCCAAGGCCCGCTCTATCCGCTCCTCAAAGGCCCTTAGCTCCTCAAAGGAGAAGGCGTTGTCCAGGGAGTACATGCGGGTGGGGTGGCGCACCGGGCGGAAGGTGGCCTCGAGGGGCCTCGCCCCCACCTGGGCCGTGGGGGAGTCGGGGCTTTGGAGCTCGGGGAACCGGGCCTCCAGCTCCTGGAGTTCGCGTAGGAGCCGGTCGTACTCCGCGTCGGAGATCTCGGGGTCGTTCAGGACGTAGTAGCGGTAGTTGTGGTAGCGGATGAGGTCCCTAAGCTCGTTGACCCGCCTCCTGGCTTCCTCCAGCGTCATAGCCCTAGTCTACGCCCGGGTATAATGCATGGCGGCAGACTGCCGTATGGAGGTGAGCATGAAGAGGATTCTGGCTCTAAGCGCGGTTCTGGCCCTCAGCCTGGGGCTCGCCCAGGTGCGCGTGGGCATCGCCTTTGACGCGGGCGGCAAGTTTGACCGCTCCTTCAACCAGTCCGCCTGGGAAGGGGCGCAGAAGGCCGCCAAGGACTTCGGGGTGCGGCTCTTTGACTTCGAGCCCGCGGACCCCTCCCAGGTGGGCCAGGGCATCCGCACCTTCGCCCAGGAGGGCTTTGACCTGGTCATCGGCGTGGGCTTCGCCAACGAGCCCGCCATCACCGCCACCGCCAAGGAGTTCCCCAAGGTGAACTTCGCGGTGATCGACGCGGTGCCCGGGGAAGGGAAGCTTCCTAACGCGGTGGGCCTCGTCTTCCGCGAGCACGAGGGGAGCTTCCTGGTGGGCTACATCGCCGGGAAGATGACCCGCACCGGGGTGGTGGGCTTCATCGGCGGGATGGACATCCCCCTCATCCACAAGTTTGAGGCCGGCTTCCGGGCCGGGGCGGAGTACGCCTTCAAGGAGGACAAGATCCAGGGCCGGGTCCTGGTCCAGTACGTGGGCAACACCCCCGCCGCCTGGAACGACCCCGCCAAGGCCAAGGAGATCGCCGCCGCCCAGGCCCGCCAGGGGGCGGACATCATCTACGCCGCCGCCGGGGGGTCCGGCCTCGGGCTCATCGACTACGTGAAGCAGACCAAGTGCCTCAAGGAAGGGGGCAACGTGCGCTTCGTGCGCAAGGCCGACCCCTACGCCAAGGTGCCCAAGTACGCGGACTACACCCGGAGCTGCGGCACGGACGGCACCAAGGCCACCCCCCTCTTCTTCATCGGCGTGGACGCCAACCAGAACTACCTGGGGGACACGGACAACAACCCCGCCACCCTGAACCACGGCCTCACCTCCATGCTGAAGCGGGTGGACGTGGCCACCTACGAGGTCATCAAGAGCGTGGTGCAGAAGAGCTTCAAGGGCGGGGTGCGGGAGTTTGGCCTCAGCAACAACGGGGTGGGCTACGCCCTGGACGAGTACAACAAGGCCCTCCTGCCCCAGGCCCTGGTGACCAAGCTGGAGACCCTGAAGCGGCAGATCATCGCCGGGCAGATCAAGGTGCCCGAAAGCCGCTAAGCCCTAACGGCGCCCCCGCCGTGGGCCTTCCCACGGTGGGGGGTATACTTTGGGGGTGGAGAAGGCCCTGGTCCTTAAGGACATCACCAAGCGCTTTCCCCTGGTCCTGGCCAACGACCGCATCAGCCTGGACCTCCACTGGGGGGAGGTCCTGGCCCTGGTGGGGGAAAACGGGGCGGGGAAGTCCACCCTGATGAAGATCGTCTACGGCCTCCAGCCCCCAGACCGCGGGGAGATGTGGGTGGACGGGAGGCCCTACCGGCCCAAAAGCCCCATGGACGCCATCCGGGCGGGGATCGGCATGGTCCACCAGCACTTCATGCTGGTGGAGCCCTTTACCGTGCTGGAGAACCTGGTCCTGGGCCTCGAGCCCGGAAGCCCCCTCCACCTGGACCTGGACGCGGCCCGCAGGAAGGCCCAGGCCCTTATGGACCGGCTGGGCTTCCAGGTGCCCTTGGACGAGCGGGTGGAGAACCTCCCCGTGGGGGTGCAGCAGCGGGTGGAGATCCTGAAGGCCCTTTACCGCGAGGCCCGGATCCTCATCCTGGACGAGCCCACCGCGGTCTTAACCCCCCAGGAGGCGGAGGAGCTTTTCCGCTTCCTAAGGGCCTACGTGGCCCAGGGGAACGCGGCCATCTTCATCAGCCACAAGCTCAAGGAGGTGCTGGAGGTCTCCGACCGCATCACGGTCATCCGGGACGGGCGGGTGGTGGGCACGGTGCCCAAGGAGGGGACCACCCTCGAGGCCCTGGCCCGGATGATGGTGGGCCGGGAGGTGGTCCTAAGGGTGGAAAAGGCCCCCGCCCACCCTGGGGAGACCGTCTTGGAGGTGGAGGGCCTCGCCGCCCCCCCGCGCCTTAAGGGGGTGAGCTTTGGGGTGCGGGCCGGGGAGATCGTGGGGGTGGCGGGGGTGGAGGGGAACGGGCAGACGGAGCTGGTGGAGGCCCTCGCCGGCCTCCGGCCCCACCAGGGGGTGGTGCGCTTCCTGGGCCAGCCCCTTCCCCCCTCCGCCCGCAAGGTGCGGGCCCTAGGGGTGAGCCACATCCCCGAAGACCGCCTGGCCCGGGGCCTGGTCCTGGACTTCTCCGTGAAGGAAAACGCCATCCTGGGGGACCAGCAGGAGAGGCCCTTCCGGGGCTTCCTGGGCTTCCTGGACGACGGGGCCATGGAGGCCCACGCCCGGAGGCTGGTGGAAAGCTTTGACGTGCGGCCCCGCTCCACGGCCCTTTCCGCCCGGCGCTTCTCCGGGGGCAACCAGCAGAAGATCGTGGTGGGGCGGGAGCTCCTCCGGGGCCCCAAGCTCCTCATCGCCGCCCAGCCCACCCGGGGGGTGGACGTGGGGGCCATTGAGTTCATCCACCGGGCCCTGGTGGAGGCCCGGGACCGGGGCCTGGCGGTCCTTTTGGTCTCCGCGGACCTGAACGAGATCCTGGCCCTTTCCGACCGCATCCTGGTCATGTACGAGGGGCGGGTGGTGGGGGAGGTGGCCCCCGAGGAGGCCACGGAAGCGCGCCTGGGCCTCCTCATGGCCGGGGTCACTCCCTGAACTCCCCCGCCACCTTGCCGAGGACGAGGGCCTCCCCCGTCCTCAGGGCGTAGAGGACCCGCTCGCCCTTTAGGAAGCCCTTCTCGTCCCGGCTCTCCACGTTCCCGTAGAGGTAGGCGTAGCCCTCCTTCTCCCGGAGGAGGGCCCGTTCGGCCTTGGTGGTCCTCCCCCCCTGGCGGAACTCCACCCCAAAAAGCCAGAGCCGGTCCTCGTCCAGGAGGTAGCGGAGCCCCTCCGCCCGGCCCTCGAGGGGCTTCTCCCCCTCACGCCTAAGGGATAGGGGGCCCTCCAAAAGGGCCTCCCCCGTCTCGTTCTGGTAGCGGAGGGCCTTCCCCTCCACCCGCACCGCCCCCTGCCGCACGGCCACCGTCCCCGGAAGGGGCTTAAGCTCCAGCCAGCCCTCCTCCCGGTAGCGGGCCTCCCCCCCGCTTAGGTAAAGCTCCTCCACCCCGCCCCGCTCCACCACCGCCAGGGGGCCTTGGGCCAGGAGGTCCTCCCCGATGCGCACCTCCACCCCCTTCGGGTCAAAGAGGACCAGGCGGAGGTAGCGCGCCCCCTCTCCCCTCGCCCGCCTTAGGCGCATGAGGTAGGGGAGGCCCTCCCGCTCCAGGTCCGGGTTGTAGGCGGCCTCCACCTCCTCCCCCACCCGTAGGCCCTCCTCCAGAAGGCTTCCCCCGTCGCGGAAGAAGGCCCTTTCCCCCACCTGGACCCGGCCCTCCTCCAAAGCGAGCAAAGGCCCCCGGTGGAGGTCCCCGTAATCGGCGTAGAAGAGGCTTTCCTCCTCCCCGCTCACCGAGGCCACCACCCGCTTCTCCTTGCGGACGAGCTCCACCTCCGGGCGGAAGACCTCCTGGGCCAAGGCCAAAAAGGCCAGGAGAAGGAGGAAGGCCGCTATGCGCACCTACTTCTCCCCAAGCTTCTTGAACTCGGCAAGGGGAAGCTGGAAGGGCCGGCCGTAGACCCGCACCTGGTGGCGGTTCACGTTGTGGAGGAGGGTGGCCCCCGAGAGCTTAAAGCCCTCCTTCTTGTTCTCGCTCACCGCCGGCCGGCCCAGGACGAGGGCCTCCCCGGTGGTGTCGTCGTAGTAGAGGCTCTCCCCCACGGTCACCAGGTCCCCGTCCACCAGGCGCACCCCCCCGGTGGCGATGAGCTTCTTGGGGCCGGTAAGGCTCCGCACCTCCTTGGCCCGGATGATGAGGTCCCCGTCCCGGCGCTTGCGGGTGAGGACCACCTCCTTGGGGTCGGTGAAGACCGCGAGGCCCTTTTCCTCCTCGTAGTAGACGAAGCCCGCCCGCCCCTCCTGGTTGCCGCTTTTGAGGAGGGCGTTTTCGCTGGTGGAGGTGTCCGTGTCCACCTGGAAGGTCATGCGGCTGGCCGTGACCTCCACCGGGTCCTCCCCGGGCCGTGGGGCCTGGCGCATCTCCGCGGGGCCCAAAAGCTCCCCTTCCCCCGTCTTCTCCCGGTAGACCAACGTGGGGCCTTTGGCCTCCACCCGGCCCCGGCGGACCAGGACCCCCCCCTCAAACCGGGCCTCCCGTTCCCCTTCCGCCTCCTGCATGGTCTTGCCCTTGGGGGCGGTGAGGGTGGCCCGGGGGGCCTCGATGGCCAAGTCCTTCACCCGGCCCTTCACCCCGCCCTCAAAGGTCCAGGGGCCGAAGCGCAGGTCCCCGGAAAGCCTTCCCCCCTCCACCTGGATCACCCGCACGTTGCTGGCCGCGAGGGCCAAGCCCAAGACGCCGAGGAACAATAGGGTTTTCTTCATCCTTCGCCTCCTTCCACGGTGCAGGGGCCAAAGGCCCCCCCGGCGGGGAACTCAAAGCTGGGGCGCTCCGCCTCGAGGCGGTTCAGCCCGAAGTCCGAGCGGAAGTTCCAGGCCTCCCCCCGGAGGTTGGGGGCCTCTATCCGCACCCAGGGGGCCAAAAAGCCCTCCTCCTGGCGGATGAGGACCTCCCCAAGCCCCGGGCGGGAGAGCTCCAGGCGGTAGCAACCCTTTAGGATCTCCACCTGGGCGTAAGGGGCCCGGAGGTTGTCCCCGGGGTCCACCACCACCTCAGGGGCGGAAAGCCTCAGGTCCAGCCGCCCCCCCACGTACCGCTCCCCCTTAAGCCCCCCCAGGATGCGGAAGGCCCCGCCCTCCTCCCGCATCTCCTCCGCCTGGAAGCGCCACTCCACCCCCTCCTCCTCGGGGAAGAGGTAGAACTCCACCCCGTAAAGCCGCACCCCCCCACCCTCCTCCCCCTCGGGGGGCGCTCCCCGGAGGAGGAGGGGAAGGAGGGCCAAGGGGAGGAGAAGGAGGAGGTAGCGCCACACGCCTTACACCTTAGCCCATGGCCTTTGAGAAAGATGACGCCTAGCCCAAAACGTCCCGGGGATTCCCCCGCACCCGGAGGTTGGTCCAGGTCTTGCGCAGGCGGAGGAGGAGGGTTAGGGGGCGGAAGAGGGGGGAAAGGGGGTAGGCGTAGGCGGGGAACTGGACCCGCCTTCCCCCAAACCCCTCCTTGAAGCGGTGGATCCCCTCCGCGTGGCTCCCCTCCGGGGTGCGGGGCACCCCCCAGAGGTCGTACACCCCATACCCCCGGGCCAGGGCGTGGCGGATGGCGGCCAGGTGCATCCCCATGGGGGCCTTGGCCTCGGGGTGCTTGCGGCTGCTTCCCCCATAGAGGTAGTCCACCTTTCCCGCGAAGGCCACGAAAAGCCCCGCGGCCAAGGCCTCCCCCTCCTTCCGCGCCAGGGCGAGGAAGGCCTCCCCCAAGGGCTGGTTCATCTCCTTGAGGACCGCGCGGTAGTAGGCCTCGCTGTGCTGGAGGAGCTTGGCGCGCCGGTTTGTCTCCTCAAAGAGGCGGAAGAACTCGGGAAAGCCCTCCTCCCCCTCCACGGAAAGGGCCACCCGCTTTAGGGCTAGGCGGGCGTTCCTTCGGTGCATCTCCTTCATGCCCTTTAGGAGGGCCTCCTCCCCCTGGGTGAGGTCCAGCCAGAGGGAGTAGGCGGGCTGGATGGGCTCTATGGGGTGGAGGCCGGGGAAGGCGGGCGGGGGGAGCTCCGCGGGGAGGCCGGCCTCGGGCTCCAGGTGAAGGTAGGTCCCCCTCACCCGCCCGGCCAGGGCCCGGGCCACCCGGGGGAGGTCCTCTAGGCGTAGGAGGGCCGGCCCCCTGGGGGCGTAGGCCAGCCTGAGCCCCCCGGGGAGGGCCTTAAGGAGGACCTGGGCCGCCCCCAAGGGGCGCCCCCCCTCGTACACCCCAAGCCTTAGGGGCACCCACCCGGAAAGCCGCTTGACCTCCCCCCAGCCCCAGGACTGGAGGGCGCTGGCGATGGGGAAGGCGGCCACGAACTCGTTCCAGGCCTGGGCTTCGGTGAACTCTCGGACCTCGAGCACCCCTCAAGCGTACAGGAGGGCGGCCAGGGCTTCCACCTCGCCGTCCCCCTCCAAGGGAAGGCGGCCCAGTTGGCGGTACCGGGAAAGGAGAGGGGCGAACCTGGGCTCCTCCGCCCGCTTGGCCCGCTCCTCCAAGGGGATGAGGGGCCAGCCGTAGGCCAGGTGGCCCAGGAGGTCATAGAGGTCGTAGGGGCCAGGCAGGAGGCGCCTTAGGAGGCTTTCCGTCCAGCCCTTGGCCACCAGGTTGGCGAGGAGGGCGCGGCGGCTTGGGGTCTTGAGCCAAAGGGCCTTGAAACGCCCCTCCTCGGGGAGGAGGGGCCGGAGGTGGGCCCGCACCGCCTCGAGGCTTTCCACCCGCTCCCCCCCGGGCAGGAGGTAGCCCTCGCGCGCGAGGAGGGCCCCCACCGCCTCCCTGAGCCGCTTCCCGCTCACGGGCTTTTCCAGGAAAAGGTCCGCCCCCAGGGCCCGGCTGGGCCCAGAAAGCTCCGCCCCGCCCCCGGTGAGCATGATCACGGGCACCTTGGAAAGCCTGCGCACCGCCCGGATGCGCCCGAGGAGGGTAAGCCCGTCCATCTCCGGCATCATGACATCCAGGAGGATGAGGTCCGGGGTTTCCCTTTTCAGGATCTCCAGGGCCGCACGGGCGGAGTCCGCCAGGACCACCTGGTGGCCGTCCGCGGAGAGGACCACCTCCAGGAGGTAGCGGATGCTGGGGTCGTCGTCCACCACCAGAAGCCGCGCCACGGCTCTATCCTAAAGACCCCCCGGCGGGTTTACCATGGAGGACATGAGGATCGCCTTCCAGGGCACCGAGGGGGCCTACAGCGAGGAGGCCCTGCTCAAGACCTTCCCCGGGGCCACCCCTTTGGGCTTCCCCACCTTCCACCAGGTCTTCGCCGCGGTGGAGGGGGGGGAGGCGGAGCTCGGGGTGGTGCCGGTGGAGAACACCACCGCGGGGAGCATCAACCAGACCTATGACCTCCTCCTGGAAAGCGACCTCCACGTGGTGGGGGAGATCGTCCACCGGGTGGAGCACTGCCTCCTGGCCCCCAAGGGTACGGACCTGAGGAGCCTCAAGGCGGTGAAAAGCCACCCCCAGGCCCTGGCCCAGTGCGACGGCTTCCTGGCCCGCATGGGCCTCACCCCCATCCCCGTCTTTGACACCGCGGGGGCGGCCAAGGCCCTGGCCGAGGCCCCGGAGCCGGGGGTGGGGGCCATCGCCTCGAGGCGGGCGGCGGAGCTTTACGGCCTGGAGGTCCTGGCGGAGAACATCGAGGACTACCCCCACAACTACACCCGCTTCTTCATCATCGGCCGCCAGGAACCCCCCAAGGGCGAGGGCCCCCACAAGACCAGCATCGTCTTCGCGGTGCGCCACCGGCCCGGGGGGCTTTTGGAGGCCCTTTCCGTCTTCGCCGAGGCGGGGGTGAACCTCACCAAGCTGGAGTCCCGCCCCCGCCGGGACAAGCCCTTCAGCTACCTCTTCTACCTGGACCTGGAAGGGCACGTGGAGGACCCAGGCCCCGCCCAGGCCCTCCTCGCCCTCCTCCGCCGGGCGGCTTTCCTAAAGGTCTTGGGCTCCTACCCGGCCTACCGGAACGGCACCTAACCGGGGCGGACGTCCACCACCTTCTCCCCCGCAGCCCTAAGCCGGTCGGGCACCCCTTCCACGCCCTCCCCCACCACCCTCAGGACCAGGCGCTGGTAGCCCGGGAGGTGCTTGGCGGTGGCGATGGAGACGATGTTGGCCGGGGGGACAGCCTGGGCCATCTGGGCCAGGGCCCCGGGCACGTCGGGGATGTCCACGGTGATGCGGAGGCCCCCCATCTTAAGGCCCAGGACCTCGATGAAGGCCCGGAGGACGTCCGTCACGGTGATGATGCCCACCAGCTTCTCCCCCTCCATCACCGGTAGGCCCCCGATCTTCTTTTCCTCCATAACGAGGGCCGCCTTTTCCAGGGGCTCGTCTGCCCCCACGGTGACCACGGGCTTGGCCATGACCTCCTTCACCGTGAGCTTGGAGAGGAGGTAGTTCATCTCCCACACGGAGAGGGTGGTGGCCTTGGAGGGCATGGCGTCCTTGAGGTCCTTGTCCGTCACCAGGCCGATGAGCTTCCCGTCCTTCACCACGGGGAGGCGGCGGAACCCCTTCTGCTTCAACAGGTTGATGGCTTCCAATACGGGGGTATCGGGGTCCACGGTGAGGGGGTTCGGGGTCATCCATTCCCGCACGAACATCCTTATTCACCTCCGGTTCCAGTCTAAACCGAAGGGTGGGGAAAAATGTCCTGGCCCCGTTCCGGTATGGAAGACGGGGCCAGGGCCACCGGCGGAAGGCCCCTAGCGGAGGTTAGCCCCCAGGACCAGGCGGCCCCCCTGCCCGCCTCCAAAGGGGTAGAAGTAGGCTCCCTCCAGGAACACCCCCGTGCGGGCCTCCAGGAGGAACTCCACCCCCAAGGCGAGCCCCAGGCCCAGGTCGGGGCTAGCCCCGCTGGGCACCCTCACCCCAAGCCCCCCGCCGAAGTAGGGCCGGATCCCCCTCAAGTCCCGGTCCAGCTGGCCGAGGTCCGGCTTGAAGAGGAACTCCCCCATGAGGAGCACGCTGGGCCCGCCGGGAAAGAGCTCCCCGTAGAGCCTAAGGGCGGTGTCCCGCTCCAAGGGGGCCTCGAGGCCAAGCCCAATCCCCGCCCCCGAAGGGGGGAAGGAGACCCTGAAGGAGACCGCCCGCTGGGCCTGAACCGCGCTTCCTAAGGCGAGAAGAAGGAGAAGAACCCAGGCTTTGCGCATACCTAAACCTCCCGCCCCCTACCCTACGCCCCTTGGGCTTAAGCCGCAAGGGCGCTTTCTCTCACCTCCCCTTCACACCCCAGGGGTAACCTCCTTGCCATGAAGCGGTTTTCCCTCTTTGCCCTCCTGGCCGCAGGGCTCACCCTCCTCACCCCCCAGCTGGCCCAGAACAAGAACGTGGCCACCCGCATCGGCTTCGTGGACGCCAACGCCCTGGTCCAGGCCCACCCGGACTACAAGAAGGTCCAGGAGGTCCAGGCCCAGGCCAAGAAGGAGCTCTCCCCCCTGGAGGAGAGGCTGAAGCCCCTGGACCAGAAGGTGCGCGCCGGGCAGGCCACGGCCAAGGAGCGGCAGGACTACGAGGCCCTGGCCAAGAGCTACCAGGACACCCTGAAGAAGTGGCAAGAAAGGCAGGACGCGGTCCTTAAGCCCATCCTGGAGGAGGTGGACCAGGCCATCGCCAAGGTGGCCAAGGCCCAGGGCTTCGCCGTGGTCATGAGCCGCCAGGTGGCCGCCCAGTCCGGCCTGGTGGTCTACGCCGACGACGACACCGACCTCACCCAGGCGGTGATCCGGGAGCTGAAGCGCTAAGCCGGCCCTATAGGGAAAGCCCCCCGCTTAAGGGCGGGGTTTTCCCTTTATAATCCCCCTGATGGCCAAGCGGGGCTCCACCAAGGCCAAAAAGAACCGGGACCTCGAGGCCCTGGCCCTGGCCGCGGGGGCCCTGGGCTTTTTCCTCACCGCCCCCCTCTGGCCGGTCCCCACGGGGGCCATCGGGGCCTTCCTGGAGGAAAGCCTTTACCGCGCCTTGGGGCTTTCCGCCTACCTCCTTTCCCCCCTCCTCTTCGCCCTGGCCCTCCTCCTCTACCTGGAAAAACCCCTAAAGCCCTTCCTGCGCGGGGCGGGCTTCCTCCTCCTCTTTACCCTCCTCTTCCTCCCCCTCCTGCCCCCGCCCTGGTCGGGCCGCCTGGGGGAAGGGGTGCGGGCCTGGCTCTTCGCCTGGGCGGGGGGCTTGGGCCTCCTCCTTCCCCTGCTCCTGGCCAGCCTCCTCCTGGACCTCTTCCTGGGCCACCCCCCCTTCTTCCTCCTGGGCCAGGGGGTGCGGAAGGGGGTGGAGGGGGTGCGGGCCCTGCGCCACCGCCTCAAAGCCCTCCTCCTCAGGCAAAGGCTCCTCGCCCTGGCCCGGCTCTACCCCGAGCACACCGCCCTCAAGGCCTTGGCCCAGGGCCTAACCCCTGCGGAGCTCCCCCAGGTGGAAAAGGCCCTTAGGGAGTTCCTCGAGGCGCGGGTGGCGGAGCTTGGGAAGCGGCTTGAGGAGGACCAAAGGCCCCTATTGCCCGAGCTCCTTACCCTCCTGGAAGGCCTGAAAACCCCCCTCCCCGGCCAGGGGCCCCTGAGGGACGCCCTGGAGGAGCGGCGGGCGGCCCTTTTCCTCGAGGCCCGCGCCCTGAAGGCCCGGCTGGAAAGCCTGGCCCAGCCCCCCAGGCTCACCCCCACGCTGAAGGGGCTTCTAGTGGGCCTAAAACTCCGGGAGGCCCGAAAGGGGGCCTGGGAGGAGGCGGCGGGGCTTTTGGAGGACCTGAAGGGGCGCTTCCAGGCCCTCTCGGAGTGGCTCCACTTCCTGGAGGCCCACCCCGAGGCGGAGCGGGAGGGCCTTCAGGCCCTCCTCACCGGCCAGGCCCCCCCGACCCTTCCGGCCCCTAAGGAGCCCGAGACCACCCAGGAAGAGGCCCTGGACCTGGACCTGGTCTTCCCCGAACCCGAGCCCGCCCCCAAAGAGCCCCCGCCTACCCCCACAAGGAGGCCCCCCGTGGCGCAACCGGCCGCCCTCGCCCTCCCCTCCCCGGACCTCCTGGACCCCCCGGAGCCCAAGGAGAAAAACCGCGCCCTGGAGGAGGAGGCCCAGCGCACCGCCCGGGCCATCGCGGAGACCCTCAAGACCTTCGGCCTCCAGGCGGAGGTGGTGGGCCACGCCCGGGGGCCCTCCGTGACCCGCTTTGAACTCCTCCCCGCCCCTGGGGAGAAGATCAGCCGCATCCAGAGCCTCCAAAACGACCTGGCCCGGGCCCTGGCCGTGGGGGCGGTGCGGATCGAGGCCCCCATCCCCGGGAAGCACACCGTGGGCCTGGAGGTGCCAAACCCCAAGCGGGAGCTGGTGCGCTTCTCCGAGGCCGTCTTTTCCCCCGCCTTCCAAAACGCCAAGGCCCTTTTGCCCCTCATCCTGGGGAAGAGCATCGAGGGGGAGATCTGGGTGCGCGACCTCGCCAAGATGCCCCACCTCCTCATCGCGGGCTCCACGGGAAGCGGCAAGAGCGTGGCCATCAACACCCTCATCGGAAGCCTTCTCTTTAAGCACCTCCCCACCACCCTGCGCCTCCTCCTCATCGACCCCAAGATGGTGGAGCTCACCCCCTACGAGGGCATCCCCCACCTGGTGCGCCCCGTGGTCACGAGCCCCGAGGAGGCCGCGGGGGTCCTGCAGGGGGCGGTGGCCCACATGGAGCGGCGCTACCGCCTGATGAGCGGGGTGGGGGCCCGGAACCTGGAGCAGTACAACGCCAAGGTGGGCCCGGAGGAGGCCCTCCCCTACCTGGTCATCGTGGTGGACGAGCTGGCCGACCTCATGATGACCGCCCCCAAGGAGGTGGAGGGGGCCATCCTGCGCCTGGCCCAGATGAGCCGGGCCACGGGCATGCACCTCATCCTGGCCACGCAAAGGCCCAGCGTGGACATCCTCACCTCCCTCATCAAGGTGAACATCCCCGCCCGCCTGGCCTTCGCCGTGGCCAGCGGCTTTGACTCCCGCACCATCCTGGACGCCCAGGGGGCGGAGAAGCTCATCGGCCAGGGGGACGCGCTCTTCCACCAGCCGGGGCTGGTGAAGCCCGTGCGCCTCCAGGTGCCCTACATCTCGGAGGAGGAGGTGGCCCGGCTTGCGGGCTTCCTCCGGGGGCAGAGCTTTGAGGACCGCTTCGCCGAGGCCTACGCCTCGGACTTTGAGCCCCCCAAAGGGCCCGAAGGGGCGGGCCCGGGGGAGGTGGACTTCTCCGACCCCCTCCTGAGGAAGGCGGCGGAGATCGTGGTGGAGGAAGGGTACGGCTCCGTAAGCCGCCTCCAGCGCCGGCTTTCCATCGGCCACGCCCGCGCGGGGAAGCTCATGGATGCCCTGGAGGCCATGGGCATCGTGGGGCCCGCCCGAGGGTCCAAGCCCCGGGAGGTCCTCATCACCAAGGACCAGCTCAAGGACTTCTTCGGCTAGTGTGCTAACATGGGGGCTTGTGGAAACGGTGCCGGGCGGGCGCTGGGTGGCGGAGATCTACGGCTGCGATCTGGACGTGCTGGAAAACCCCAAGATGGTGGAGGCGGCCCTCCTGGACGCGGTGCTGCGCCTGGGAGCCCCTAAGGACTCGGCCAAGAGCGTGGTGTACAAGTTCCACCCCCAGGGGCTCTCCGCGGCGGTGGTGAGCCCCGTGGCCGCGGTGATGATCCACACCTGGCCCGAGGACAACGCCTCCGCCACCTTGGACCTCTACTTCTACCGGGACGGGGTGGACCCGGAGGAGGTCCTAAAGGGGCTTTCCCGGGCCTTCGGGGCCAAGGAGGAGTCGGCCTTCCGCTACTGGCGCGGCCAGGACCACGCCATCCGGCGCCGGAGCTTCGGATCCCAAGGAGGTTAGGTATGGACTACGGCATGTACTTCTTTGAGCACATCACCCCTTACGAGACCATGGTGCGGCGGATGGAGCGGGTCATCGCCTCCGGCCGCACGGCGTACCAGGACTATTTCCTTTTTGAAACCCAGGGCTTCGGCAAGGTGCTCGTCCTGGACAAGGACGTCCAGAGCACTGAGCGGGACGAGTACATCTACCACGAAACCCTGGTCCACCCCGCCATGCTGGCCCACCCCGAGCCCAAGAGCGTCCTCATCGTGGGCGGGGGCGAGGGGGCCACCTTGAGGGAGGTCTTAAAGCACCCCACGGTGGAGCGGGCGGTGATGGTGGACATCGACGGGGAGCTGGTGGAGCTGGCCAAGCGCCACATGCCCGAGTGGCACCAGGGGGCCTTTGAGGACCCCCGGACGGTCCTGGTCATCGGGGACGCCCGGGCCTACCTGGAGACCACCGAGGAAAAGTACGACGTCATCCTCATTGACCTCACCGACCCCGTGGGGGAGGACAACCCCGCCCGGCTCCTCTACACCGTGGAGTTCTACCGCCTGGTGAAGGCCCACCTGAACCCCGGGGGGGTCATGGGCATGCAGGCGGGGATGATCATGCTCACCCACCACCGGGTGCACCCCGTGGTGCACCGCACGGTGCGGGAGGTTTTCCGCTACGTGCGGAGCTACAAGAACCACATCCCGGGCTTCTTCTTGAACTTCGGCTTCCTCCTGGCCTCGGACGCCTTTGACCCCGCGGCCTTCTCCGAGGGCATCCTGGAAGCCCGCATCCTGGAGCGGAACCTCGCCCTGCGCCACCTCAGCGCCCCTTACCTCGAGGCCCTCTTCGTCCTGCCCAAGGACCTCGAGGAGGCCATCGAGGGGGAGACCCTGGTCTCCACCGACCAAAACCCCTTCTACCTCACCCCCGAGGGGGAGGCCCGCCAGGCCCCCTACCGGGGTTAAGCCCTCTCATGGAGGGCGTGGTAAAGTAAGGCCATGCCGCGCGCTATAGCGTTTATAGTGGCCCTTCTGACCCTCCTGGCCCTGGGTTGGATCTTCTTCGGTCCCAAGGGGCAGAAGGGCTTGGACCCCGCCCAGGGGGCCCGGTTCGCCCTGGGGCGGGAGGACGCGCCCGTAACCGTGGTGGACTTCTCCAACTACCTCTGCCCCCACTGCCAGAACCACGCCCTGAACGTCCTGCCCCGGCTCAAGGCGGAGTACATCGACACGGGCAAGGTCCGCTACCTCTTCCGCGACTTCCCCTTCCCCGGCCAGGCCCAGGTGATCCGCGCGAGCGAGGCCGCGGCCTGCGCCGCTGACCAGGGCCGGTACTACGAGTACCACGAGGTCCTCTTCCGCGCGGCCGCTTCCTGGGGGAACCTCCAGGGGGAGGCCTTGGACCGCTACCTGGTGGACCTTTCGGGCCAGCTGGGCCTAGACCAGGGGGCCTTCCAGGCCTGCCTGGCCTCGGGGGAGAAGCGGGCCGGGGTCCTGGCGGACCAGAAGGCGGCCACGGACCTGGGCCTCACCGGCACCCCCACCTTCTTCATCGCCGGGGAGAAAAAGACGGGCTTCCTCCCCTACGAGGAGTGGAAGGCCCTTCTGGACAAGGCCCTGGAAGGAAAGTAGCGTAAAAAACCCCGAGGCCCTGGGGGTGTCCCCAGGGCTTTTCCCTGCTACCCTTAGGCCATGGAAGCCCTGTGGGTGGGGACGGCTTTCCTTTTGGGCCTTCTGGTGAACCGCCTGGGCCTGCCCGCCCTGGTGGGCTACCTCCTGGCGGGCTTCCTCCTCCACGCCCTGGGGGTGCGGAGCACCCCCTTTTTGCACCAGGCGGCGGAGGTGGGGGTTTTGCTCCTCCTCTTCAGCGTGGGGCTTAAGCTCCGGCTCAAGGACCTCCTGGACCCCAAGGTCCTGGGGGTAGGGGGGGTGGAGATCCTCGCCTTCGGCCTTCTGGCCTTCCTCCTCATCCCGGGGCTTCCCTTGGCCCTGGCCCTCGCACTGGCCTTTTCCAGCACCGTGCTGGTGGCCAAGGTCCTGGAGGACAAGAAGGAGCTTTCCACCTACCACGGGCGCCTGGCCATCGGCGTTTTGGTCCTCCAGGACCTGGTGGCCGTGGGGCTTTTGGCCTTTGGAGGGGAGAAGGCCCCAAGCCCCTGGGCCCTTCTCGTTCTCCTCTTTCCCCTCCTCCGGCAGGGGGTGGCCTGGCTCCTGGAGCGGAGCGGGCACGAGGAGCTTTTGGTCCTCTTCGGCCTCACCCTGGCCCTGGCGGGGGGGGAGGGGTTCAGGGCCCTGGGGCTTTCCCCGGAGCTCGGGGCCCTCCTGATGGGGGCCCTCCTCTCCGGGCACGAACGGGGCACGGAGCTCTCCAAGGCCCTTTGGAGCCTGAAGGAAGCCTTCCTGGTGGGGTTTTTCCTGGAAATCGGCCTCCGGGAAGGGCTAAAGGGGGTGGAAGGGGGCTTTCTCCTGGCCCTTTTGGCCCTGAACCTTCTGAAATCCCCCCTCTTCTTCGCCCTCTTCCTCCTCTTTGGCCTTCGGGCCCGCACGGCCTTCGTGGCGGGCACCTACCTGGGCAGCCACTCCGAGTTCGCCCTCATCGTGGCCCTGCCCCTGGCGGGGGGCCTGGCCCCGGGCCTTCTCTCCACCCTGGCCCTGGGGGTGGCCCTGAGCATGGCCTTCACCGCCTTCCTCGCCCGGTACGCCCACCCCCTCTACAAGCGGCTGGAACCCCGGCTCCTCCGCCTGGAGCGGAGGGGCCACCACCCGGACCAGGAGCCCACCCGGCTGGACGGGGCCACCTTCTTGGTGGTGGGCATGGGGCGCACCGGGGGGGCGGTCTACCGGGTGCTAGAGGAGCGAGGGGAGGTTCCCGTAGGCCTGGACGCGGACCCCGAGAAGGTGGAGCGGCACCGGGCCAAGGGGCGGCGGGTCCTCTACGGGGACGCGGAGGACCCGGAGCTTTGGGAAAGGCTGGACCTAAAGGGGCTTAAGGGGGTGGTCCTGGCCCTGCCCGACCTCGAGGCCAAGCTCCTCGCCGCCCGCTGGCTGAAGGAGCGGGGCTTTTCTGGGCTCCTCGCCGCCACCAGCTTCCACCTGGAGGAGGACCCGGCCCTGGAAGGGGCGGGGGTGGACCTCATCTTCCACCCCTTCCGGGAGGCAGGGGAAAAGCTGGCGGAAAGGGTTCTGGAGGCGGCGGCTATAATGGATAGGGTGAGCTATGGCCGGTCACAGCAAATGGGCTCAGATTAAGCGCAAAAAGGCCGCCAACGACCTGAAACGGGGCAAAATCATCTCCAAGCACCTGAGGGCCATCCAGGCGGCGGCCCGCGCGGGGGGAAGCCCCTACCCGGAGGCCAACGTCCAGCTAAGAAACGCCATCGAGGCCGCCCGGGCGGACGACGTCCCCATGGAAAACATTGAGCGCCTTCTCCAGAAGCTCCAGGGGGGCGGGGAAGGCGGGGAGCAGTACGAGGAGATCGTCTACGAGGGCTACGCCCCTGGAGGGGTGGCCCTTCTGGTCTACGCCCTCACGGACAACCGCAACCGCACCGCTAGCGAGGTGCGCCACGTCTTCAGCAAGTACGGGGGCTCCTTGGGGGCCTCGGGGAGCGTGGCCTGGCAGTTTGAGCGCAAAGGGGTCATCGTGACGGAGAACACCGAGGCCGCCCAGGAGGCCGCCATTGAGCTGGGGGCCTTGGACCTGGAGGAGGAAGGGGAAACCCTCACCGTCTACACGGAGCCCGCGGAGGCCTACCGCATCGCCGAGGCCCTAAAGGGGAAGGGCATCCGGGTGGAGGCGGTGGAGGTGGTCCAGCACCCCCAGAACACCGTGGCCCTCTCCCCCGAGGAGGCGGCCAAGGTCCTGCGTCTGGTGGAGGCCCTGGAAGACCTAGACGACGTGCAAAACGTCTACACCAACCTGGACCCGGCCTCCTTGCAGGTGGAGGCCTAACCCTCCTTAGGGACGAAGGGGGCGCCCAAGGGCGTCCCCTTTCGCTTTCCCTTTAAAAACCCCACCTTTGGCGCATAGCGAAAAAACCCCCTTTTCTTGACAGGCCCCTCATCCCTCTCTAAGATGGCCCCCACGCAAACCAAAGGGCGCCCTTCTTCCCCAAGCGCCGGGTTTGCGTAGGGAGGGAGGCTATGGACGGAAAAAGGCTGGAAGAGTACTGGCAGAAGAACCTGGCCCTCATCCGCAACCTCCTGGTGATCTGGGCGGTGGTGGCCTACGGGCTCGGCATCCTCCTAGCCCCAGCCCTCAACGGGGTACGGGTGTTCGGGGGAGCCCCCTTGGGCTTCTGGATCGCCCAGCAGGGGGCCATCTGGGTCTTCATCATCCTGATCTTCGTCTACGCCAACCGCATGGCCAAGCTGGACCGGGAGTACGACGTCCACGACTAGGGGGTGGGGGATGAACGCGGAAGTTTGGACCTGGACTATCGTTCTTTTGAGCTTCGCCCTCTATCTGGGCATCGGGTACTGGGCCCGCGTGCGGGAGACCGCGGGCTTCTACGTGGCCGGCCGGGGGGTGCCCCCTGTGGCCAACGGGGCCGCCACCGCCGCGGACTGGATGTCCGGGGCCAGCTACATCTCCATGGCGGGCCTCATCTCCTTCCTGGGCTACGACGGGGCGGTCTACCTCATGGGCTGGACAGGGGGGTACGTGCTCCTGGCCCTTCTCTTCGCCCCGTACCTCCGGAAGTACGGCAAGTACACGGTGCCCGAGTTCGTGGGGGACCGCTACTACTCCAACCTGGCCCGGGTGGTGGCCATCATCAGCGCCATCTTCGTCTCCTTCGTGTACATGGTGCCCCAGCTCAGGGGTGTGGGCATCGTCCTCTCCCGCTACCTGGGGGTGGACGTGGCCACGGGGGTCTGGGCGGCGGTTCTGGTCACCGCCTTCATCGCCGTCATCGGGGGGATGAAGGGCATCACCTGGACCCAGGTGGCCCAGTACGCGGTGCTCATCACCGCCTACCTCATCATGGGCATCGCCCTCTCCAACCTCCTCACCGGCAACCCCATCCCCCAGCTCTCCTTCACCTTCTCCGACTTCGCCGTGCGCCTGAGCCAGCTCCAGGTGGAGCTGGGCTTCAAGGAGTACGTGGCCCCCTTCCAGAACCTCTCGGCCCTCAACGTGCTCCTCATCACCCTGACCCTCATGGTGGGCACGGCCGGCCTGCCCCACGTGATCATCCGCTTCTACACGGTGCCTAAGGCCTCCGATGCCCGCTGGAGCGCGGGGTGGGCCCTGCTCTTCATCGGCCTCCTCTACACCACCGCCCCCGCGGTGGCCGTCTTCTCCAAGTACAACCTCCTGAACACCCTGGCGAACAAGCCCTTAGAGGAGGTGCGCCAGATCGACTGGGTGGCCAAGTGGGAGAAGACCGGCCTCCTCAAGTTTGAGGACAAGAACGGGGACGGCATCCTCCAGATGAGCGGGCAGGCGGACGCAAACGAGGTCACCATTGACCGGGACATCATCGTCCTCTCCACCCCGGAGGTGGCCAAGCTGGCCCCCTTCATCGTGGGCCTGGTGGCCGCCGGGGGCCTGGCCGCGGCCCTTTCCACCGCCGCGGGGCTTCTCATCGTCATCGCCAGCGCCATCTCCCACGACCTCTACACCCGCATGATCAACCCCCAGGCCTCGGAGGGCACCAAGCTCACCATTGCCCGGGTGATCATCGCCCTGGTGGTGATCCTGGCCGCCCCCTTCGGCATCAACCCCCCGGCCTTCATCGCCCAGCTGGTGGCCTTCGCCTTCGGCCTGGCCGCCAGCACCTTCTTCCCCGCCCTGCTCCTGGGGATCTTTGACCGCCGGATGAACATGCAAGGGGCGGTGGCGGGCATGGTGGTGGGCCTGGTCTTCACCGCCGCCTACATCATCGGCACCAAGTACCTGGGCTGGCCCAACTTCATCCTGGGCATCACCGCGGAGGGCATCGGCACCGTGGGCATGCTCCTCAACTTCCTGGTGGCCTACCTGGTCTCCCGGGCCACGCCACCGCCCCCCGCGGAGATCCAGAAGCTGGTGGACGAGATCCGCACCCCCAAGGGGAGCGGGGCCGCGGTGGACCACTAACGCCTTCCGGCTAACCCCCCAGGCCCTTTAGGGCCTGGGGGGTTCAGCCCCCCGGCTTAAGCTAAGAGGTGAGGCTATGCGCCATCTAAGGTTCTTTCTGGGAAGCCTAAGCCTGCTTTTCGCCTTCTACCTCCTCGGGCACTACCTTTTGGGGTTCCCCTTCCCCACACCCCTCCACCTCTTCCAGGTGGCCCTTGGGGTAGGGATAGGCATGGGGCTTGGCCTCCTTTACCACCGCCTCTGGCCCCTGCCCCCCCCAGGGCTTGGCCGGGTGGTGCGGCTTTTCGTCCTCCTCCCCCCGGCCTTCATGCTGGGGATCGGCCTTTTGATCCTCTTCCAGGCCCAGGTGGCCCTGCACTTTATTGTCCCCCTCTTCGCCTGGCTCACCCCAGACCATGGACCTCGCCCGGATCCCACCCCTAAAGGCCCTGCCTGAGGCGGCCTTGGAGCGCCTACGGGCCCAGGCGGAGCGGGCCACCTACCCCGAAGGGGCGGAGATCCTGGTCCAGGGGGGGGAGCCCGCCCGCCACCTCTACCTGGTGGCCCAGGGCCGGGTGGCCCTGAAGGACGGGGAGCGGCCGGTGGAGGTCTTAGGGCCAGGGCGCTTTTTCGGCTTCCCCTCCCTGCTCCTAGGGGAGCCCCCGGCCCTGGGGGTGGAGGCCCTCGAGCCCGTGGAGGTCCTTCGCTGGCCCAAGGAGGTCTTCTTCTGGCTCCTCACCTTCCCCGAGGCCGCCCGCTTCTTCTTGGAGGGGCTCTCCGAACGGGGGCGCCTCCAGGGCTTTCGGGCGAACCTCTTCACCCCCGTGGGGCGGCTGGTGCGCCGCGCGCCCCTTTTCATCGCCCCCACGGCCACGGTGGAGGAGGCCGCCCGGCAGATGGCCCAGGAGGGGGTTTCCAGCCTCCTGGTGGAGGGGGAGCCCTTGGGCATCCTCACGGACCGGGACCTGAGGAACCGGGTCCTGGCCCAGGGCCTTCCCCCCTCCACCCCCGTGGGGGAGGTGGCCACCCGGCCCCTCTTCGCCCTGCCCACGGACACCCCCCTCTACGAGGCCCTGGCGGCCATGGTGGAGCGGGGCATCCACCACCTGGTGCTCGTGGAGGGGGAGCGGGTGGTGGGGGTGGTGACCCACACCGACCTCCTCCCCAGCATGGAAAGCCCCCTGGTCCTCCTGAGGCGGGTGGAGCGGCTGGAGCTTTCCCGCTACGCGGAGGAGGTGGCCCGGCTGGTGGCCCACCTCTTCCAGGGGGGGGTTTCCCCCTGGGACATCGGCCGGGTGGTGGCGGGGCTGAACGACGCCCTCATCAAGAGGCTCCTAAAGGAAGCGGAGGCCCGCCTGGGCCCGCCCCCTGTGCCCTACAGCTTCATGGTCTTCGGCTCGGAAGGGCGGCGGGAGCAGGCCCTCCTCACGGACCAGGACAACGCCCTGGTCCTTTCGGAGGGGGGGCATGAGGCCTACTTCGCCCCCCTGGCCGAGGCGGTGGTGGGGGGGCTGATCCAGGCGGGCATCCCGGAGTGCAAGGGGGGGTACATGGCCACCCGCTGGCGGATGCCCCTAAAGGAATGGGTGGACACCTTCCGCCGCTGGATGGAGGCCCCGGAACCCAAGGCCCTCCTGGAAACCCAGATCTTCTTTGACCTGCGGCCCGTGGGGGGAAGCCTCCCCCTCGCCCCCCTGGAGGAGGCCATCCTCCAGGGGGCCAAGCGGGGGGTCTTCCTCTACCACCTGGCCCAGGCCGCCCTGGAGTTCCGCCCTCCCCTGGGGCTCTTTGGACGGGTGCGCACGGAAGGGGGCTTCATAGATCTAAAGCGGCAGGCCCTGGCCCCCATCGTGGCCCTGGCCCGCCTCTACGCCCTCATGGCGGGAAGCCCCGCCAAGGGCACCGGGGCGCGGCTTAGGGCCGCGGCCCAGGGGGGCACCCTAAGCCGGGAAGGGGCGGAACGGCTGGAGGAGGCCTTCGGCTTTTTCTTCGGGCTCCGCCTCAAGGCCCAGCTCCAGGCCCTGGAGGAGGGGCGGCCTCCGGAAAACCGCGTGCGCTGGGAGGCCCTCTCCCCGGGGGAGAAGAGGCGGGCCCTGGAGGGCTTCCGGGCCATCCAGGAGGTGCAGGAGAACACCGCCGTCCGGTTCCAGCTCCGATGAGGGTGCGAAGCGTTCTCCTCTTTCTCTTGGGGGCTTTCCTCTTCAGCCTGCCCTTTCCCCTCTTCTTCGGCCCTCAGGGGCCCTTGGGCCTGCCCCCCTTCTACCTCTACCTCTTCCTGGCCTGGGGGGGACTCATCCTCCTCCTCTACCTGGGGGTGCGGCGATGAGCGGGCTCCTTCTGGGCCTCCTCCTCTACCTGGGCCTCCTCTTCCTGGTGGGCCTCCTGGGGGAGGGCCGGGGGCGGGCCCTGGTGCGAAGCCCCTGGACCTACGCGTTATCCCTCGCGGTCTACGCCACGGCCTGGACCTTTTTTGGGAGCGTGGGGCGGGCGGCCACGGAAGGGGCCACCTTCCTCCCCGTCTACCTCGGGCCCACCCTGGTCCTCACCCTCTGGCCTTTTTTGCACCTCCGGCTTTTGAGGCTTGCCCGGGCCTACCGCCTCACCTCCTGGGCCGACCTCCTCTCCGTGCGCTACGGCCGGGACCCCCTTGTCGGGGCCTTGGTGGCGGGGTTTTTGGTGGTGGGCCTCCTCCCCTACCTGGCCCTCCAGCTGAAGGCCATCGCCCAGGGGTTCCTCTACCTGGAAGGGGAAAGCCGCCCTTTGGGGGACGTGGCCCTGGTGGTGGCCCTAAGCCTCGCCCTTTTCGCCATCCTCTTCGGCACCCGCCGCCTGGACCCCTCGGAAAGGCACGAGGGGCTGGTGCTGGCGGTGGCCTTTGAGTCCTTGGTGAAGCTCTTCGCCTTCCTCCTGGTGGGGGGGTGGGTGCTCCTGAAGCTCGGGAACCCCTTCCCCGAGGCCCTGGCCCGGCCCGAGCTCCACCCCCTCCTCCTCCCCCCTGAGGGGCTTGGGGGGCACCTGGCCTGGGTGAGCCTCACCCTGCTTTCGGGCCTGGCCTTCCTCTTCCTCCCCCGGCAGTTCCACATGGCGGTGGTGGAGAACCAGGAGGAGCGCCACCTCCCCCAGGCGGCCTGGGCCTTTCCCCTCTACCTCTTCCTCATCAACCTCCCGGTGCTCCCCCTGGCCCTTTGGGGGCGGCTCCGCCTCGAGGCCCCCCCGGACCTCTACGTCCTGGCCCTGCCCCTTTCCTTGGGAAGCGAGGCCCTGGCCTTCCTGGCCTTTTTGGGGGGGGTTTCCGCGGCCACGGCCATGGTCATCGTGGAAACCCTGGCCCTTTCGGTCATGGTCTCCAACCACCTCCTCTCCCCTTTCCTCCTCCGCTACCGGGCTTTGGGAAGCCTCCTCTTCTGGCGGCGGGCCTCCATCCTCCTCATCCTCCTCCTGAGCTACCTCTACTTCCGCCTGGCGGGGGAGGCCTACGCCCTGGTGGCCATGGGGCTCATCTCCTTCGTGGCCGTGGCCCAGCTGGCCCCGGCGGGGCTTCTCGGCCTCTTCTGGACGGGAAGCACCAGGCAGGGGGCCCTGGCGGGGCTTCTGGGAGGGATGGGCGTGTGGGCCTACACCCTCTTCCTCCCCGCCCTAGCCCGCTCCGGCTGGCTTCCCGAGGCCTTCCTGGAGGGCCCCCACCCCCTCCTCCGCCCCGAGGGGCTTTTGGGCGTGAGAGACCTGGACCCCGTGACCCACGGCTTCCTGGCAAGCCTCACCCTCAACCTGGCCCTGCACCTCCTGGTCTCCCACCTCACCCGCCCCCGGAAGGAGGAGGCCCGGGAGGCCTTGGCCTTCACCCAAGGGGTGCCCGCCCTCTCCCGGCTGGGGAAGGCGGAGGAGCTTGCGGAGCTTTTGGAAAGGGTCCTGGGCCCTGAGGCCAAGCGGGCCTTTTTGGAAGAGGCCCGGGGGCTTGGGGAAGGGGCGGAGCTGGCCGCCCGGGCGGAGGCCCTCCTGGCGGGGGCGGTGGGGCCCGCCACCGCCCGCCTCCTCCTCCTCTCCGTGACCCAGGAGGCCCCCCTCGAGGCCGTGGCGGAAGCCGCCCAGGAATCCCAGGCGGTGAGGGCCTACGCCAAGGCCCTGGAGGAGGCCCGGGCGGAACTTTCCGAGGCCTACGAGCGCCTCAAGGCCATGGACCAGGCGAAGGACGAGTTCCTGGCCGCGGTGGCCCACGAGCTCCGCACCCCCCTGGCCGCGGCCCGGGCCCTGGTGGAGATCCTGGAGGACCACAAGGACCTCCCGGAGGAGGAAAGGGCCCGGTTCACCACCTTGGTGCGCAAAGAGATGGAACGGCTTTCCCGGCTGGTGGAGGAGGTCTTGGAGCTTTCCCGCCTCCAGGCCCTCCCCCTCAAGCGGGAACGGGTGGACCTGAAGGCCCTTTCGGAGGAGGCCCTGGCCCTGGTGGCCCCCCTGGCGGGGGAAAGGGGGGTGGTCCTTTCGGGAAGGCTGGAGGCCCTTTCCGCCCAGACCGACCGGGACCGGCTCCTCCAGGTCCTCCTCAACCTCCTCTCCAACGCCCTCCGCCACGCCAGGAGGGAGGTCCGGCTTACCCTGAGGAAAGAGGGCCAGGAGGCCCTCTTCCGGGTGGAGGACGACGGGCCGGGGCTTGGGGCGGAGGAGGTGGAGCGGGTGTTTGAGCCCTTCCAGAGCAAAACCGGCGGGCTGGGCCTGGGGCTTTCCCTGGCCCGGCGGATGGTGGAGGCCATGGGAGGCAGGATCTGGGCGGAGGCGGGGCCCGGCGGGCGCTTCGCCTTCACCCTGCCCCTGGAGGTGGAGGATGCGGGTTCTCTTGGTGGACGATGAGGAGAGCATCCTGGTGCCCCTGGAGTTCCTCCTGAGGAAGGGGGGGCACGAGGTGGTGCTGGCGCGCACGGGGGAGGAGGCCCTAAGGGCCCTGGAGGAAGGGGGCTTCGCCCTGGTGGTCCTGGACCTGATGCTCCCGGGCCTGGACGGGTTTTCCGTCCTGGAGGCCCTTAAGGGGAGGCCGGAAAGGCCCAAGGTCCTGGTCCTCACCGCCCGGGGCCGGGAGGCGGACCGGGCCAAGGCCCTGGCCTTAGGGGCGGAGGCCTTCATGACCAAGCCCTTCAGCACCCGGGCCCTGATGGAAGAGGTGCGGAGGCTTCTGGGGGAGGGATGAGGGATCTCCTCCGCTTCCTGGGGGCCCTCTTGGTGGGGGCTCTCCTCATGGGAGGAAGCCTCGCCTTAGGGCTTTTCCTCCTTCTCCAAGGCGAGGAGGCGCTCAAGGAGGCCCTCCTCCAGGTGGCCCGGGCCAAGGCCCCCCTGCTCCTCCTCCTCCTCTTCCTCTTCCTGGGGGTCCTGGCCCTCCTCCTCCGCCCCCTCTTCCTGGGCTACCTGGCCGCGGCCCGGGCCCTGGGGCAGGAGGGGGCGGTCCTCCTCACGAACCCCGGGCACCGCCTGAAGCTAAGGGGGCCCTTGGAGCTTCAGGCCCTGGCGGACCTCATCAACCGCCTGGCGGAGGAAAAGGAACGCCTCCTCCAGGAGGCCGAGGCCCGGGCTAAGGAGGCGAGGGCCCTCCTGGAGGAAGAGCGGGAGAAGCTTTCCGCCCTCATCGGCCACCTGCCCCAGGGGGTGGTGGTGGCCAACGCCCGGGGGCAGGTCCTCCTCTACAACCCCAAGGCCCGGACCCTTCTGGGGGAGGGGCTTGGGGCGGGGAAAAGCCTCTTTGGCCTATTGGACCGGGCCCTTCTGGTCCACGCCCTGGCCCTGCCCGGGGAGCGCTTCCTGGCGCAGGGGCCCAAGGGGGCCTTGAGGCTCCAGGCCCTGCCCCTGGAGGAGGGGTTTTTGCTTCTCCTGGAACCTGAGGAGGAGGGGGCCGCCCTCCCCGAGGACCTCCTCTTCCGCCTGAAGGACAAGGCGGCGGGGCTCAAGGCGTTGGTGGAGGCCCTGGAGGGGGAGGTGCCCCCAGGGCTCACCCCCCTTCTACGGGCGGCCCGGGCCGCCGCGGAGGAGGTGGCGGGGCTCGCGGAGGCCCTCGCCCCACCCCCGAGGGCGGAGGAGGTGCTTTCGGAAGACCTCCTCCGCCTCCTCTCGGAGGCCATAGAGCGGGGCCTGGGCTACGCCCCGGGGCAGTCCCTGGCGGAGGAGGCCCGGGGGCTGTTGGTGCGGGTGGACACCTTCGCCCTGGCCCGGGGGCTTTTGGAGGGCCTGAAGCCCCTGGGGGAGGCGGTCTGGCTCCGGGGGGAGGCCATGGGGGGGCTTTTCCGCCTCGAGGTCCTGGCCGAGGAAGCCCCCACCCCCACCCCCCTCCTGGGGAAGGCGGTGGGGGAGGCGGGGGGGAGCCTGTGGCGGGAAGGAACCCGCCTGGTCCTCCTCCTTCCCGCCCGCCCCGTGCCTAAGCGGGTGCGGGAAGAGGGCCCGCCCCCTAGGGCGGAGGTCTTTGACCTAAGCCTTCTGCAAGCCCCCAAGGCCCTGGAGGAGGCCCCCCTGGGGGGCCTCCTCTACACGGCCTTTGACCTGGAGACCACGGGGCTTAACCCCAGGGAGGACCGGATCATCGCCCTGGGGGCGGTGCACCTCCTGGGAAGGCGGGTCCTCAAGGGGGAAACCTTTGAGGCCCTTCTGGACCCGGGCCGGCCCATCCCCAAGGCCTCCACCGAGGTCCACGGCCTCACCTGGGAGATGCTTAAGGGCAAGCCCAGGCTGGAGGAGGTCCTGCCCGCCTTCATGGCCTTCATAGAGGAAACCGTCCTGGTGGCCCACAACGGGGCCTTTGACATGGCCTTCCTGAGGCAGGCGGGCGTGGAGAAGACCCCCCTGGTGGACACCCTCCTCCTCTCCCACCTCCTCTTCCCCGACCTGGAGGACCACCGCCTCGAGGCCTTAGCGGAGCGGTTTGGGGTGCCCGTTCTGGGGCGGCACACCGCCCTCGGGGACGCCCTCATGACCGCGGAGGTCTTCGCCAAGATGATCCCCCTCCTAGAGGGGAAGGGGTACCGGACCCTGGGGGCGGTGCTCCGGGCCTGCGCCGGGCTCCCCTTGGCCCGGCTCAGGTACTAGCCTTGAGGGCCCGGGCCCCGATGTCCTTCCGGTAGACCGCCCCCGGGAAGCCGATCCTGGGGATGAAGCCGTAGGCCCTTTCCAGGGCCTCCTCCAGGGTGGCCCCGAGGCCCACCACGTTGAGGACCCGCCCCCCGGCGCTCACAAGCCGCCCTTTCTCCCTCCGGGTCCCCGCGTGGAAGAGGAGGACCCCTTCCGGGGGCTCGGGGAGGTGGAGGGGGATGCCCTTCCTGGGGCTTTCCGGGTAGCCGGGGGCGGCCAGGACCACGCAGGCCGAGGCCCCCTCCTTCCAGGAGAGCCGGGTGCCGGCAAGCCGCCCCTCGGCCACCCTTAGGGCCAGCTCCACCAGGTCATTCTCCAAGAGGGGCAGGAGGGCCTGGGCCTCGGGGTCGCCGAAGCGGGCGTTGAACTCCAGAACCTTGGGGCCCTCCTTCGTGAGCATGAGGCCCGCGTAGACCACCCCCCGGTAGACCACCCCTTCCGCCTCAAGGCCCTCGAGGAGCGGCCTAAGGATCCTCTCCTCCACCGCCTTTAGGGTGGCGGGGTCCATGGGGTAGGGGGCGATGGCCCCCATCCCCCCGGTCATGGGGCCCTGGTCCCCGTCCAGGAGGCGCTTGTGGTCCTGGGAGGGGAGGAGGGGGAGGATGGTCTTTCCGTCGGTGAGGGCCAGGACCGTGGCCTCCTCCCCTTCCAGGTACTCCTCGATGACCACCTCCCCCCCCTCTGCCCGGTTCAGGATGTTGGCCACCGCCTGCTTGGCGGTGTGCAGGTCAAAGGCCACCGTGACCCCCTTCCCCGCGGCCAGGCCCGAGTCCTTCACCACGATGGGCACCCCCACCTCCTCCAGGTACTCCAGGGCCAGAAGGGGGTCCTGGAAGGTGCGGTGGCGGGCGGTGGGGATGCCGTAGCGCTCCATGAGGGCCTTGGCGAAGGCCTTGGAGCCCTCAATCATGGCCGCCTTCTGGGTGGGACCGAAGATCTTAAGGCCCCGCTCCTGGAAGGCATCCGCAATCCCCTCCACCAGGGGGGCCTCCGGGCCCACCAGGGTGAGGTCAATCCCCTCCCCTAGGGCCCAGTCCGCCAGGGCCTCCACCTCCCCGTTCCAGGGGACGAGCTCGGCGAGCTCCGCCATCCCCGCGTTGCCGGGGGCGGCGTAGAGCCGTTCCACCAGGGGGCTTTGGGCCGCCTTCCAGAGGAGGGCGTGCTCCCGCCCCCCCGAACCCACCACCAGGACCTTCATAAGGGGGATTCTACCCGGAAGAGGGCCTCCGCCACCGCCCGCCCCACCTCCTCGGGGAGCTCCAGGAGCTCTTCCCTAAGAAGGGGGTCCTCCTCGGTCACAAGCCGGGCGAAGAGGAAGGCCCCCCGGGCCCAGGGGCCCCCTCTTCCCAAGAGGGCTTCGGGGGCCAGGTGGGCCTTCCCGGCCTGGAGGAGGAAGCCCGAGGCCAGGAGGTGGAAGGGGCGCACCCGGGGGGAAAGGGCCTGGAGGCGGGCCCAGGCCTCCTCCCCCACAAGGGGCCTTAGGCCTTCTGGCGGGAAGCCGTAGCCCAGGAGGACCAGGCGGAGGGCTTTGGGGTAGAGGCGGTGCTCCCGCCTGAGGACCCGGGCTTCCAGGGCCTCCGGGGTGTCCGTGGGCAGGACGGGCACCCGGGCCTGGAGGAGGATGGGCCCGGTGTCCATCCCCCGGTCCACGAAGTGCACCGTGGTCCCCGTCCAGGCCTCCCCCGCCTCCAGGACCCGCCGGTGAACGTTTAGGCCGGGGTAGTCGGGGAGGAGGGAGGGGTGGAGGTTCAGGAGGCGGCCGTACCAGGGGTCCACGAACCGGGGGGAGAGGAGGCGCATGAAGCCCGCCAGGGCCACCAGGTCTATGCCCTTCGCCTCCAAAAGGGCCAAGGCCTCCTCCTCAAAGGCCCGCCGCCCCCGCCAGGGGAGGGCCACCGCCTCCACCCCCCCCTCCTGGGCCCGCCGGAGGGCTAGGGCCTCGGGGTTGTCCGAAAGGACCAGGGCCACCTCCCCCAGGGGGTGGCCCTTGGGGAAGGCCTCCATGAGGGCCTTCAGGTTCGTCCCCCGCCCGGAGGCGAGGACGGCGATGCGGGCCGGGCGGCCCAGGGGAAAGGGGGTCATAGGGCCTCGGGGTGGTGCTTCTGCCAGTAGCGCACGAGGCCCTGGAGGTTCATGTAGGGGGGGTCGGCGAGCTCGTAGAGCCGGGCCAGGGCCCCGTCCACCCCTTCCTCCTCCAGCCCCTGCCGCCAGTAGGCTTCAAACTCGGGGGTGAGGCTTTGGGGGTCCCTCCCCTCCCTAAGCCGGGCCAGGACCCAGTCCGCCCAGGCCCTAAGCCTTGCCCTCAGGGCCTCCAGGTGGGCCTCCACATCGGTGTAGGGGCCGAAGTGGGTGAGGTAGAGGACCTCCGGGCGGAGGGCCTTGAGGCGGTCTAGGGAGGCGTACCAGCTTTCCAGGTGGATGTCGGGGGGCGGGGTGGGGGGAAGGACGGGCCCCGGGGCGATGCGCACCCCGGCGATGTCCCCCGCGAAGAGGGCCTCCCCCACCCGGTAGGCGTGGTGGTGGACCGCGTGGCCCAAGGTCTCCAGGGCCTGGACCGTGACCCCGCCGATCCGTACCTCCTCCCCGTCCGTGAGGGCCCGGACCCTTCCCTCAGGGATGGGCCTCACCTCCCCCCAAAGGGGCTTCAGGAGGTCCCCGTAGATCCGCTCCGCGGAGGCGAGGAGCCTGGAAGGGTCTATAAGGTGCGGGGCCCCCTTGGGGTGGACGTAGACCGTGGCCCCAAGCTCCGCAAAGCGCCAGGCGGCCCCCGCGTGGTCCAGGTGGATGTGGGTGACGAAGACGTGGCCCACCTCCTCCGGGGCCACCCCTTCCCTCCCCAAGGCCTCCACCAGGGCGGGGAAGGTGCGCTCGGGGCCGGTTTCAATCAGAATGGGCCCCGCCTCCGTCTTCAGGAGGAAGCTCGCGATGACCCCTTCTGCCCCCTGGAAGCGGCAGTCCAGCACCCGGACCTCCATGGCCTACCCCTCCCTGGGCCCGATGACGCTGAAAAGCGTCCCGATGCCCTCCACCCCCACCTCGAGGCGGTCCCCCGGGCTCAAAGGCCCCACCCCCTCGGGGGTCCCGGTGAGGACCACGTCCAAAGGCTCCAAGGTCATGAAGGAGGAGATGTAGGAGAGGATCTCGGCCACGGTGAAGATCATGGCCGAGGTGGGGGCCTCCTGGCGGAGCTCCCCGTTCACCCAGGTGCGCACCCAGGTGGCCTGGGGGTCCAGGTCGGTCTCAATCCAGGGGCCTAGGGGGAGGAACCCGTCCGCGCTCTTGGCCCGGACCCACTGGAGGTCCTTCTTCTGCACGTCCCGGGCGGTGATGTCTAGGCCGATGGTGTAGCCCAGCACGTGGTCCAGGGCCCGTTCGGGCGGGACCCTCCGCATCCGGTCCCCGATGACCACGGCGAGCTCCCCCTCGTAGTGGAGCTCCTGCGTGAAGGCGGGGTAGGGCACGGGCTCCGCGCTCCCCCAGGGGTCCCTGGGGTTCCCGGGGCGGGCCAGGGTGTTGGGGGCCTTGAGGAAAAGGCCCGGCTCCTTGGGGAGGTCGTGGCCGAAATCGTACCCCATCTCCCGGATGTGCTCCCGGTAGTTCCGCCCCACGCAGACGATCTTGCTGGGGGTGGCCGGGGGGAGGAGGGTCACCGAGGCCAGGTCGTACCGCCTCCCCGTGGGGTTCCCCCCGGGGGCGTCCGTTTCCAGAACCATCTCCCCTTCCAAGATGCCCCAGCGCCCTTCGTTGAACCGTAGGATCTTCATGGCCCTAACCTACCACCTGCCCCTTAGGATTTCCAAACCCCGAAGGAGGACCACCCCGGCCACCCACAAGGCCCCAAGCCGCCCCGGGGAGGGCAGGAGGAAGAGAAGGGCCAGGTAGCCGAAGATGGCCCCAAAGGGGATGGGGTAAACCCCCCGCCTTTTCCGCCACCAAAGGAGGTGGTAGGCCCCCGCCACCCCGAGGGCCAGGGCCGAGGCCAGGAGGGTCTCCCGGGGGTACCAGGCCAGGAAGTAGCCCAAGGAGGGCGCGATCCCCCCACCCCCCCGGAAGCGGAAGAAGAGGGGCCAGGTGTGCCCGGCCACCAGGGCCGCCCCCGCGTAGGGGCGGAGGGGCTCGGGGGTGAGGAGGAGGGCCAACACCCCCTTCCCCACGTCCCAAAGCACCACCAGGAGGGCCGCCCAAGGGCCCTTTTTCCGAAAGACCCCGGACCCCCCGGGCAGGTCCTTCCCCCGCACCTCCGGGAAGAAGAGGAGCCCCCCCACCAAGGAGCCCAGGAGGTAGGCCAGGAGGAGGTAGCCCATAGGCCCATTCTGCCAGGGGGCTGGCGGAAAGGCGGAAAAGGCCCTATCCTGGAAGCGTGGAAGTTTCCATGAAGGGCTTCCACTCCCAGCCATGAAGCGGAAACCCACCATCCACGAGGTGGCCGAGCGGGCGGGGGTGGGCATCGGCACCGTGAGCCGGGTGCTGAACAACCACCCCGCCGTGCGGCCCGAAACCCGGGCCCGGGTGCTTAAGGCCATGGAGGAGCTGGGCTACACCCCAAACCCCCACGCCCGCCGCATCGCCGGGGGAAGGAGCTACACGGTTTCCGTCCTCCTCCCCTTCGTGGCCACGGAGTTCTACCGGAGGCTTCTGGAAGGCCTGGAGGGGGTCCTTTTGGAAAAGCGCTACGACCTGGCCCTCTTCCCCATCCTCTCCCTGGCCCGGCTGGAGCGCTACCTGGAGAGCACCACCCTGGCCTACCTCACGGACGGCCTCATCCTGGCCTCCTACGACCTCTCCGAGCGCTTTGAAGGGGGGCGCCTGCCCACCGACCGGCCCGTGGTCCTGGTGGACGCCAAGAACCCCCAGTACGACTCCGTCTACCTGGACAACCGCCTAGGGGGGAGGATGGCGGGGGCGTACCTGGCCCGCTTCCCCGGGGCCGTCTTCGCCATCAAGGTGGAGGAGGAGCCCGACCGGGTCTTCCGCCACACCGTCTTCAGCGAGCGCATGGCGGGCTTCCGGGAAGCCCTCCTGGAGGCGGGCCGGCCCTTCCCCGAAGACCACCTCTACGTCACCCGGCTCTCCCCAGAAGGGGGCAGGCTCGCCCTGCGCCACTTCCTGGAAAAGGCCTCCCCGCCCATCAACGTCTTCGCCGGGGCGGACCAGGTGGCCCTAGGGGTCCTGGAGGAGGCCCAGCGCCTGGGCCTCACCCCGGGGAAGGAGGTGCGGGTCCTGGGGTACGACGGCCACCCCTTCACGGAGGAGCTCGGGCTTTCCACCGTGGCCCAGCCCGTGGAGGCCATGGGGGCCCGGGCGGCCCAGCTCCTTTTGGAGAGGATGCAGGGCTACGCGGGGCCCCCGAGGGCGGTGCGCTTTGAGCCCACCCTCATCGAGCGCTCCTCCACCGCCCCCTCCAAGGAGGCCCCCTATGTCCCCTAGGCTCCGCTGGGAGACCCTGGCCCACCTGGCCCGCTGGAGCATGCTCCTGCCCGTGGCGGGCCTCCTCCTAGGGGCGCTCTACTTCGCCTACCATGCCCTCAAGGAGGTCCTCCTGGCCCTTCCCCTAGGCCTCGAGGCCGCCCTCCCCAAGATGGTGGGGGCGGTGGACCTGGCCCTTTTGGCGGCGGTCTTCCTCCTTTTCGGCCTGGGGCTTTTTGAGCTTTTCCTGAGGAAGCTGGACCTCCCCCTGGAGAACGTCCTGGCGGTGGAAAGCCTTTCGGACCTCAAGGAGAAGCTGGGCCAGGTGGTGGTCATGATCCTGGTGGTGAAGTTCTTTGAGAAGGCCCTGGTCTTCAAGCCCCAAGAAGCCCTGGACTTCCTCCTCTTCGCCGCCGGGGTGGCCCTTCTGGCCCTGGCCCTTTGGCTTACCCGCAAGTAGTGCTCCTCTACCTGGACCAGAACTACGCCAGCCGCATGGCCAAGCACCTCCTGGGCCAGAAGGGGCACGAGGCCTTCGGCCGCCTCTTCCGGGCCCTAAAGGGGAAGGCCCTCGCCCCCCCAAGCCCCTTCCACGTGCTGGAGACCCTCCACCCGGTACGGGGGCCGGAGGAGAAGGCGGGCTACCTTCTCCCAGCCCTCCAGGAGGTCTTCGCCGCCCTCTCCGGAGGCTACTGGGTGCGCCCCTGGGAGGAGATCGCCTGGAAGCAGGCGCGGGGGCTTTACCGGGAGGACTTCCTCTGGCGGGGGGGAAGCTGGGAGGCCCCGGCCGACCTCTCCCCTTTCCAAGGCCTCCTGGAAGGCCTGCCCCCTCTTCCCGAACGGGCCCTCGAGGCCTGGGTGCGGGAGGAGATCAGGCGGCGCACCGGGCTTAAGGAGGTCCCCTTCGTGCGGCTTCTCGCCCGCCTCGTCGCCCGAAGCCGCAAGGACCCCACCCGCAGGCCCCGCCCCTCGGACCTCCTGGACTTCGTCATGGCGGCCACGGTCCACCCCTACGTGGACCTCCTCCTCACGGACCGCTACCTGAAAAACCTCCTCCAGGAGCGGGCGGTGGGGGGAAGGAAAAAGGAGGTGGAGGCCCTAGCCCGAAGCCTCGAGGGGGAGTAGACTCGGGGGGATGAAGGGGATCCAAGACCCCCGTCTCGTCCCCATCGCCGAAAAGGTCCTGGCGGGCGAACGGGTCAGCTTTGAGGAGGGCCTCGTCCTCTACCAGACCCAAGACCTCCCCACCCTCATGCGCCTGGCCAACTGGGTGCGGGAAAGGAAGCACGGGCACAAGACCTACTTCGTCCACTCCATACGGGTCTCCCAGACCAACATCTGCTACGTGGGGTGCACCTTCTGCGCCTTCCAGCGAAGGTTCGGGGAGGAAGGGGCCTGGGACTGGGACGTGGAGGAGGTGGTGGCCTGGATCAAGGCCCGCTACCAGCCGGGGTTAAAGGAGATCCACCTCACCGCGGGGCACCACCCCAAGAGGCCCTTCCAGTACTACCTGGACCTGGTGCGGGCCCTCAAAGCGAACTTCCCCGAAGCCCAGGTGAAGGCCTGGACCGCGGCGGAGATCCACCACTTCTCCAAGATCGCCCGCCTCCCCTACCGGGAGGTGCTCCAGGCCCTGAAGGAGGCGGGCCTGGACGCCATGCCGGGGGGCGGGGCGGAGATCTTCGCCGAGCGGGTGCGGAAGCGCATAGCCCGGGCCAAGGTGAGCGCGGAGGGGTGGCTGGAGGTGCACCGCACGGCCCACGCCCTGGGCCTCCCCACCAACGCCACCATGCTCTACGGGCACATCGAGACCCTGGAGGAGCGCCTGGACCACATGGAGCGCTTAAGGCGGCTCCAGGACGAGACCGGTGGGTTCATGAGCTTCATCCCCCTGGCCTTCCAGCCCGACGGGAACCCGCTTGCCCGGGAGCTTGGGAAGAAGGGGTTCACCACCGGGGTGGACGACCTGAAAAACCTCGCCGTGGCCCGCATCTACCTGGACAACTTCCCCCACATCAAGGGCTACTGGGCCACCCTGACCCCCGAGCTGGCCCAGGTGTCCCTGGACTGGGGGGTGACGGACATCGACGGCACCCTCATTGAGGAACGGATCGTCCACATGGCGGGAAGCCCCACCCCTAAGGGCCTCACCAAGGGGGAGCTGGCCCGCATCATCCTGCGGGCGGGCCGCATCCCCGTGGAGCGGGACGCCCTCTACCGGGAGGTCCGGGTCTGGGACGCCGTGGAGGCATGAGCTACCGCCTGGGCTTCCCCCCCTACGCCAACGTGGCCCCCTTGGTGCGCTTTTTGGAAGGGGAGGGCCTCGAGGTGGTCCACGCCCCCCCCACCGCCCTGAACCGGCTCCTCCTGGAAGGGGAGATCGGGCTCTCCTTGGCCTCCAGCTTCTTTTACCTCACCCACCAGGAGGCCTTAGGCCTCCTCCCCGACTTCTCCGTGGCGGTGCTGGGGCCCGTGTATTCAGTGAATCTATTCCATAAAAAGCCCCTCTCGGAGCTCCACCGCGTGGCCCTCACCACGGAAAGCGCCACCAGCGTGGCCCTTCTGAAGCTCCTTCTGAAGGAGGCGGGAGGAAAGCCCGAGTACCGGCGGGAGGAAGGGGGGCTGGAACTCCTGGAGGCCTACGACGGGGTCCTCCTCATCGGGGACCGGGCCATTAGGGCCTACGCGGGGCTCCTGAAGGCTCTGCCCGAAACCCCCCACGCCCTCCCCAGCGCCTTCGGGGCGCTTAGGGTGACGGACCTCGCCATGGCCTGGTTCCGCCGCACCCGCCTCCCCTTCGTCTTCGCCGTCTGGGCCTACCGCCTCGAGGACCCGCCCCCCAAGGCCGTGGTCCAGGCCCTGAGGCGGGCCCGGCGGAAGGGCCTGGCCCAGCTGGGAGAGGTGGCCCGGGGGGAAGCGGAGCGCTTAGGGGTGCACCCCGCCCTTCTGGAGCACTACCTCTGGAACTTCCGCTACCACCTGGAAGAGCCCGACCGCCTGGGGCTTAAGGCCTTTGCGGAGGCCCTGGGGCTTCCCTTCCGGCCTTCTTTTTATAGCGCTTGACTTTTAAAAGCGCTTGGCTTAATGTAGCAACTGGCCCTAGGGCCAGAAAGGAGAGCCTATGCGGTGGAACCTGGACCCCACCCACACCAGCGTGGAGTTCGCGGTGCGCCATATGATGATCGCCACGGTGAAGGGCACCCTGAACCTCAAGGAGGGCTACGTGGAAACGGACGAGGCGGGCAGGCCCATCCGGGTGGAGGCCCGCCTGGACGCCCAGAGCATCCACACCGGGGTGGCCGACCGGGACCACCACCTCCGTTCCCCCGACTTCCTAGACGCGGAGAACCACCCGGAGATCGTCTTCCAGAGCGAGAGGATCACCCCTTTGGGGGAGGGGCGCTACCGGGTGGAGGGGCACCTCACCCTCCGCGGGGTGACCCGGCCCCTCGGCTTTGAGGTGGAAACCTATGGCCCCGCCAAGGACCCCTGGGGGAACGAGCGCATGGCCGCCCACTTTGAAGGGAAGCTGAACCGTAAGGACTTCGGCCTCACCTGGAACGTGCCCCTGGAGATGGGGGGGCTTCTCGTGGGGGAGGAGGTCCGCTTCAGCGTGGACACGGAGGCGGTGAAGGCCCAGGAGGCGGTTTCGCGCTAAGCCGTGGGCTTCCCCCTAAGGCTCCAGAGCCTCACCCTAAGGGTGCGGGCCCTGGAGCCCATGCTCGCCTTCTACCGGGACCTCCTGGGCCTAAAGCACGAGGCGGACCCGCCCCGCCACCGCCTCTTCCCCGAAGGCGGGGCCTTTAGCCTCTTCCTCCTCCACGACCCCCAAGCCCCCCTAAGGCCCTACCCCAGCGTGGGCCTTTACCACGTGGCCCTCCTCCTGCCCCACCGGAAGGCCCTGGCGGGGGTCTTCCGGAGGCTTTGGGAAGCGGGGGCCCACTTTGAGGGGGCCGCGGACCACGGGGTCTCCGAGGCCCTCTACTTCCGCGACCCGGAGGGGAGTGGCCTCGAGCTCTACCGGGACCGGCCGGAAGGGGCCTGGCCCAAAGGCCCCCTGATGTTCACCGCCCCCCTAAACCTGGAAAGGCTCCTCCTGGAAGCCCCCCACCCCGCCCCCCTTCCCCCCGAGACCCGCCTTGGCCACCTCCACCTGCACGTGGAACGCCTGGAGGAGGCGGAGGCCTTCTTTGCGGGCAGGCTCGGCATGGCCGTGACCCTGCGCACCTACCCCGGGGCCCTCTTCTTCGCCTGGGACGGCTACCACCACCACATGGGGGCCAACACCTGGGCCGGGCAGGGGAAGGCGCCGCCCGGGGCCACGGGCCTTCTCTCCTATACCCTCCTGGCGCCCAGGGGGGTGGCCCCGGGGCGCCTACTGGACCCCACGGGGGCGCGGGTGGAGGTCTTGACGGAAGGAGGGGGCGTCCCCTAAACTTGGGGGCAATATGCGGACCCTAGGGTGCCCCTTCGGCTTTTATCGTCCCGGCGGGGGCGCCCTGCGGCCCGCATAGGGTTTCACCGCAAGGAAGGGCGCCCCCAATCGGGGGCGCCCCGCGCTTTAGAGGAGGGCGGCATGCTGATCGTGATGCGCAAGGACCACACGGAAAAGGAGCTTCAGGACGTGATCCGGGAGATTGAGAAGGTGGGCTACCGGCCCCACGTCTCCCAAGGGGTGGAAACCACCCTGGTGGGGGCCATCGGCCGGGGGCCCACCCCGGAGCTCATGGAGCACTTCCGGGCCCTGCCCGGCGTGGCCGAGGTCATCCCCATCTCCAAGCCCTGGAAGCTGGCCAGCACCGATGTCCAGCCCTTCCCCACGGTGCTGGAGTTCCCCACGGGGAAGACGGGGGGCGGGCACGTGATGGTGGCCGCGGGGCCCTGCGGGGTGGAAAGCCGGGAGCAGACCCTCACCGCGGCCCACTACGTGAAGGCCCACGGGGCCCACATGCTCCGGGGGGGCGCCTTCAAGCCCCGCACCAGCCCCTACGCCTTCCAGGGCCTGGGGGTGGAGGGGCTTAAGATCCTGGCCGAGGCCAGAAAGGAAACGGGCCTCCCCGTGGTCACCGAGGTCCTCTCCCCAGAACAGGTGGAGCTGGTGGCGGAGTACGCGGACGCCTTCCAGATCGGGGCCAGGAACGCCCAGAACTTTGCCCTCCTGCAGGCGGTGGGGGAGGCCAGAAAGCCCGTGCTCCTCAAGCGGGGCATGAGCATGACCCTGGAGGAGCTTCTCATGAGCGCGGAGTACATCCTGGGCCGGGGCAACATGCAGGTGATCCTGGTGGAGCGGGGCATCCGCACCTTTGAGCGGGCCACCCGCTTCACCCTGGACGTCTCCGCGGTGCCCGTCCTCAAGAGCTGGACCCACCTCCCCGTCTGGGTTGACCCCTCCCACCCTGCGGGGAAGCGGGAGTGGGTCACGCCCTTGGCCCTGGCGGGGCTCGCCGCGGGGGCGGACGGGCTCATCGTGGAAACCCACCCCGAGCCGGAACGGGCCCTTTCCGACGCCGCGCAACAGCTCCACGAGCACGAGTTCGCCGAGCTCATGGAGAAGGTGCGCCGCCTGAGCCAGGCCCTGGGCAAGACCCTTTCCCGCCCCGTGCTGGGATGAAGCCCCTCTTCCGCAAGGTGGGCATCTTCGGGATGGGCCTCCTCGGGGGCAGCGTGGCCCTGGGGCTTAAGGAGCGCTTCCTGGCCGAGGAGGTCCACGCCTACGACCGGGACCCAAAGGCCCTGGAAAAGGCCCTCTTCCTGGGGGCGGCGGACCGGGTGCACCCGGAGGTGGGGCCCTGGGTGGGGGAGCTGGAGCTTGGGGTCCTGGCCGCCCCCGTGGGGGCGTTGGCGGGGCTCGGGGGGGCCATCGCCCCCTTCGCCCACCCGGAAAGCCTCTGGACGGACGTGGGGAGCGTGAAGGGGAAGGTGGTGGGGACGCTGGAGGGCCTCCTCCCCCACTTCCTGGGGGGGCACCCCATGGCGGGGAGCGAGCGGGCCGGGGTGGAAAACGCCCACGCCGGCCTCCTCCAGAACGCGGTCTGGGTCCTCACCCCCACGGAAAGGACGAGCCCCAAGGCCAGGGAGGGGATCAGGGGGCTGGTGGAGGCCCTGGGGGCCTACCCCCTGGAGATGCCCCCCCTCCTCCACGACGAGCTGGTGGCCCGGGTCTCCCACCTCCCCTACCTCCTGGCCGTGGCCTTAAACCGCCTGGTGGCCGGCCACCCCCACCGGGACCTCCTCATGTTCCTGGCCGCGGGGGGGTTCCGGGACCTCACCCGGGTGGCCTCGGGGAGCCCCAGGATGAGCCGGGACATGGTGGTGGAGAACAAGGAGGCCCTGAAAGGGGCCATAGAGGAGCTGAGGGCGGTCCTTCTAGAGCTGGAAGGGCTTCTGGACGAACCAGAAGAGCTCCTGAAGGCGGCGGAGGCGGCCAAGCGCACCCGGGACAGCCTCCCCATCGTCCGCCGAAGCCTCCTCCCGGAGATGCACGACCTGGTGGTCCAGGTGCCCGACCGCCCCGGGGAGATCGCCCGCATCGCCACCGCCTTGGGGGAAGCGGGGGTCAACATCAAGGACATCGAGGTCCTCACCATCCGCGAGGCGGCGGGGGCCTTGAGGCTCGGCTTCGCCACCCGGGAGGAGAAGGAAGCGGCCCGGCAGGTCCTCCAGAAGGCGGGCTACCGGCTGCCTTAACCCTCCCGGGTGGCGCGCATCACCCGGTCCTTGCCCTTTTCTTTGGCCCGGTACAGGGCCTCGTCCGCCCGGCGGTAGAGCTCCTCGAGGTCCCCCCGGTAGCCCGCCACCCCGAAGCTGGCGCTCACCCCCAAGGCCTTGAGCCCCTCCCGCAAGCGCTCCGAAAGGCGCTCGGCCTGGAGGGGGTCCGTGGCGGGGAGGAGGAGGGCGAACTCCTCCCCACCCCAGCGGCCCACCAGGTCCCCCTGGCGCACGTGCTCTTTCAGGTAGCGGGCCACCTCCTTCAAAAGGCGGTCCCCCTCCGGATGGCCCCGCTCGTCGTTGAACTTCTTGAAGTCGTCCAGGTCCATGAGGACCAGGCTGAAGGGCCTCTCCCCCCGCTCCACCCGGGCCGCCTCCCGCTCCAGGGCCATCTCCAAGGCGCGGCGGTTGGGGAGGCCCGTGAGGGGGCAGGTGAGGGCCTGCTCCCGCCAGAAGCGCACCTGGCCGTAGTACTCCCGGAAGCGGGCAAGGAGGAGGCTCAGGGCCAGGAGCACCGGCTGGGCCAGGGCGTAGTGGGGGAAGGGGAAGCCCCCCTGGCCCAGAAGGAGGGGCAGGAGGACCAGGAGCCCACCCCAGAAGGCACCTGCGGCAAGGGCATAGGGGAGGGGGTAGGCGAAGGCCGCCAGGAGGTAGAGGGCGGGGCTCCAGAAGCCCACCACGAAGTACTCCCTCCCCGCCCGCCAGGCCTCAAAGACGAGGTAGGCCCCCAGGGCATGGGTGAGGAGTTTTGGGGCTTTCCTCGGTTCCTGGAGGAGGGCCCAGGCGAAGAGGAGGCCGAAGAGGGGGTAGGCCAGGTACAGGCGGGGGTCCTTGGGAGGGTTGTGGAGGAGCTGGACCCCTATCCCCATGGGCAGGCCCACCCAGGCCACGGTGTAGAGCACGCGCCCCCAGTCCATGGGCCCATCTTCCACCACACCTAAGAAAACGCCGTGAAAAATGACCCGGGCCCTAGGGGGGGAGCACCTTCCCGGGGTTGAAAAGCCCGTGGGGGTCCAAAGCCCCTTTGACCGCCCGGAGGGCCTTAAGGGTCTCCCCGTCCAGGGCCTCGGCCAGGAAGGCCCGCTTCATGAGGCCGATGCCGTGCTCCCCGGAAAGCACGCCCCCGTGCTTTAGGGCCACCCGGGCGATCTCGTGGGCCAGCTCCCAGACCCTCTCCTCGCTCTCCCTTTTTGGGTCAAAGAGGATGTTGGGGTGCAGGTTCCCGTCCCCGATGTGGCCGAACTGGACCACGATGAGGCCAAAGGCCCGGCCCAGCTCGGCGATCTCCGCCACCACCTTAGGGAGGGCGGAGCGGGGCACGGCGATGTCCTCGTTCACCCGCTTGGGGCGGATGCGGCCTAAGGCCGGGCTCACCGCCCGCCGGGCCCGCCAGAGGGCCTCCGCCTCCGCCCCGTCTTTTGCCCGCCGCACCCGGGCCCCGAAACGGAGGGCGGTTTCCTGCAAAAGGGCAAGCTCCGCCTCCACCTCCTCCCGCTCCTCCCCGTCCGTCTCCACCAGGAGGAGGGCCTCCCCCCGGGGGAGGCCCATGCCCAGGTAGTCCTCCACCGCGTTCACGCAGGCGGGGTCCATGAACTCCATGCGGGCCGGCACCGCCCCCAAGGCGATGGCCTGGGAAACGGCCTCCGCCAGGGGCTCCACGCCGGGAAAGGCGGCCATGAGGGTGGCCCGGTGGGGGGGGAGGGGGAGGAGGCGGAGCCTGGCCCCGGTAAGTAGGCCCAAGGTGCCCTCGGAGCCGATGAGGAGGCCCGGGAGGTCGTAGGCCCTGCGGTCCAGGCGGTGCACCTCCCCTTCCGCGTCCACGAACTCCACCTCCAGGACGTAATCCCCCGTGACCCCGTACTTGAAGCAAAGGGGCCCCCCGGCGTTCTCCCCCAGGTTCCCCCCCAGGGTGCTGGTGCGGTAGGAGGCGGGGTCTGGGGGGTAGAAGAGGCCAAAGGGCCGGGCGGCCTCGGAAAGGCGGGCCGTGGTCACCCCGGGCTCGGCCCAGGCCGTGCGGGCCTCGGGGAAGAGCTCCAGGCGGGTCATGCGGGTGAAGGCCACCACGATGGCCCCCTCCTCCGGCACCGCCCCCCCGGAGAGGCCGCTCCCTGCCCCCCGGGGCACCAGGGGGAGGCCATAGCGGCGGGCCAAGCGCACCAGGGTCTGGACCTCCTCCCGCGTCTCCGGCAGGACCACCGCCAGGGGGCTTTCCCCCACCAGGATGGCGTCGTAGCGGTAGACCTCCTTCTCCGCCCGGGCCAGAAGGGCCCGGGGGCCGAAACGCCGCCTTAGCTCCTCCCGAACCCCCATGCCCCTAGGCTACCAGCCGGGGTCGCAGGAGGGAGAGGCCTCAGGCCGCACCGGGTCCTGGGCCCGCACGTAGGGCCCTAAAACCCCGTCCACCGCCCCCCGCGCCCAAAGGCGCCTTGTGGGGAGGGGGTCCACCCGGATGCCCTGGGGAACAAGGTAAACGGCCCAGATCTCCCCCGTGGGGGCCGCCTCGAGGTAGCCCGCCACCTCGGGGCCCCAAAAAGGCCCGGTAAGGGCCCAGGTCTCCTCCGGCCGGGCCCGAGAGGGGTGGACCCCTTCCGGCACCCAGAAGAACTCCAGGCGGTCCACCCGCCCCTCCAGGAAGAGGCGGTAGTCCAGCCGGGTGGGGCGGTCCTGGCAGTAGGTGGCCTGGGTGGAAAGGCCCAAGACGGGGCCGGGGGCGATCTCCAGGGTGAGGGTGCAGGCGGAAAGGAAAAGGGCAAGGAGGGCCAGGGCGCGCATACCCTAAGGGTAGGGGAAAGGACCTTAAGGGGACTTGGCCCGGGCTAAAGCGGCCTTTAGACTCCAGGGCATGGCCTACTGGCTTTTAAAGTCCGAGCCGGAGGTGTACAGCATTGAGGACCTCAAGCGGGAAGGGCGGGCCCTTTGGGACGGGGTGCGGAACTACCAGGCCCGGAACTACCTGATGCAGATGCAAGAAGGGGACCTCTGCTTCTTCTACCACTCCCGCGCCCTCCCCCCCGGGATCGCCGGGCTCTGCCGGGTGGTGCGCACCCTACTCCCCGACCCCACGCAGTTTGACCCCCAAAGCCCCTACTTTGACCCCAAGGCCACCCCGGAAAGGCCCCGCTGGTTCACGGTGGAGGTGGAGTTCCTCGAGGCCTGGCCCCTCATCCCCCTGGAGGCGCTGAAGGCCCTTTTTCCCAAAGACCACCCCCTGGTAAAACGGGGGAACCGGCTTTCCGTGATGCCGGTTCCCCCAGAGGTGGCGGAGGCCCTTATTGCACGGAGAGGGTCCCGATGATCTTGAAGAGGGGCAGGAACATCCCCGCCACGATCATGCCCACGATGACGCCCAGGAAGATGATCATGAGGGGCTCGATGGCCGCGGTGAGGCTGGCCACCGCCTCGTCCACCTCCCGCTCGTAGAAGTCGGCGATCTTGGAAAGGAGGGTGTCCAAAGCCCCCGTCTCCTCGCCGATGGCCACCATGGAGCTCACCATGGGAGGGAAGACCAGGGGGTTCTGGGCCAGGGTGAGGTTCAGGGGCTCCCCCTGCTGGACCTTGTTTTTGGCGGTCTCCACCAGGTCCTCCACGATGGCGTTCCCCGCGGTGCCCTTGGTGATGTCCAAGGACTCCAGGATGTTCACCCCGCTCTGGAGGAGGAGGGCCAGGGTGCGGGCGAAGCGGGCGATGGCCGTCTTGCGGTTCAGGTTGCCAAAGACGGGCATCCGGAGCTTGATGCGGTCGATGACCCGCCTTCCCTGGGGGGTGCGGTAGTAGGAGCGGTAGACGAAGTAGAGGACCACCAGGAGGAGGAGGAGGGGCAGGGTGGCCACCCGGAGGAGGTTAGAGAGGGCGATGAGGAAGCGGGTGAGGAGGGGGAGCTCCGAGCCTAGGTCGGTGAGGATCTGGGCGAACTGGGGCACGATCCCCGTGAGGAGGAAGTAGGCCACGCCCACCGCGAAGACGAAGACGATGGTGGGGTAGGTCATGGCGCTCCGGATCTTCCCCCGAAGCTCCAGCTCCTTCTCCAAGAAGGTGGCCAGGCGGTCCAGGATGACGTCCATCCCCCCCGAGGTCTCCCCCGCCCGCACCAGGTTCACGTAAAGCCGGGAGAAGAGCTTGTGCTTGGAAAGGGCCTCGGAGAGGGCGCTACCCCCTTCCACGTCCGTGCGGACCTTTTTGATGATCTCCCGGAACTTCTTGTTCTCCGTCTGCCGCTCCAGGATGGAAAGGGACTGGAGGAGGGTGAGCCCCGCGGAGAGCATGGTGGCGAGCTGGCGGGAGAAGATGGCGAGGTCTTTTAGCCCAGGCCCCCGCTCCAGGGCGGGGATCCGCACCTCCGCCCGGAGGCCCCGCCCCGGCTCCTTGATCTCCGCCACGAAAAGCCCCCGGTCCCGGAGGAGGCGGGCCGCGGTGCGCAGGTCCTCGGCCTCGATGGTGGCCTCCACCAAGCGGCCCTGACGGTCGCGGGCCTTATACTGGTAGACCGGCATGGTAGAAGTATACGCCAAGGCCCTGGAGGAGGCGGCGAAAACCTTGAAGGAAGGGGGCCTGGTGGCCTTTCCCACCGACACCGTCTGGGGGGTCCTGGCCCGGATGGAGGACGAGGCCGCCTGCCGGAGGATCTACGCCCTCAAAGGGCGGGAGGAGAAGAAGCCCCTCCAGGTCCTGGTGGCGGACCTGGAAAGCGCCCTAGGCCTGGCGGAGCTCGGCCCCCTGGAAGCGCGCTTCCTGAGGCTCGTGGAGGCCTTCTGGCCCGGGGGGCTCACCGTGGTGGTCCCCGGGCGGAACATCCCCCCCTGGATCAGCCAGGACGGCTCCGTGGGCCTAAGGATGCCCGCCCACGACCTCCTGCGGGAGCTCCTCCGCCGGGTGGGGGGGTACGCGGCGGCCACCAGCCTAAACCGGAGCGGCGAGCCCCCCGTGCGCTCGGAGGAGGAGGCCCGGGCCTTCCCCGTGGACTACGTCTTCCCAGGGGAGGCCCTGGGCCTGGCCTCCAGCGTGGTGGACCTGCGCACGGGGGAGGTGCTTAGGGAAGGGGCCATCCCTAAAGAAGCCCTCCTCCCCTACCTCCAATGGAACCCTTAAGCCTCAAGGCCCAGATCCTGGCCGTCCTCTTCGCCGCGGGCCGGCCCGTGGCCCTGAAGGAGCTACGGGCCCTGGGCTACCCCGAGGAGGCCCTCTTAAGGGCCCTTAAGGCCTTGGAAGCCGACCTGGCGGAGGGCCACCTGGGGGTGGGCCTGGAGCGGGTGGCGGGGGGGTGGCGCCTCATCGTGCACGAGCGGGCCCTCCCCGCGGTGGAGCGGGTGCTCAAGCCCACCCCGCCCAGGCTCTCCAAGGCCGCTTTAGAGGTCCTGGCCCTGGTGGCCTACCACCAGCCCGTGACCCGGGCAGAGCTGGAGGCCATGCGGGGGAAGAGCGTGGAAGGGCTTCTGGAGGGCCTTTTGGAACGGGGGCTCATCCGGGTGGTGGGGGAGAAGGAGGCCCCCGGCCGCCCCAAGCTCTACGGCACCACGGAGCGCTTCCTGGAGGTCTTCGGCCTGGAGAGCCTAGAAGACCTCCCCCCCCTCGAGGACGGCCCACCCCTCCTCCTCCGGGGGTAGCCGGGCGGGGATGGGGAGGGGGCTAAAGAGCTCGTTCCGCCGCACAAAGGCCAGGAGGAACCGCCCGAGAAGCCGCACCTGGCTCCGGTGGGCGCGGATGGCCTTCTCCTTCAAGGCCACCTCCTCGGGCGTAAGGGGAAACCGGTGCCAGGGAAGCCCCCGGCCCCTAGGCGGGGGGTAAAGGGGCAGGCGGGGGTGGAGGCCCTTGGGCAGGGGGTACTGGTATCCCCCGTGGATGAGGTAGTAAAGAAGGCAGTCCTCGAGGCCCAAGGCCGCCGCGGCCTGCATGCCGAAGTAGGCCGTGGCCTGGTGGTCCCGGTGGGCGTCCAGGGGGCTTGGGAGGAGGATCCGGCTCGGCCTAAGGGCCCGGAAAAGGGCCAAAAGGGTCTCCTCCAGGGCCTTCCCCGTGTAGGGGAGGCCCACCCGGTAGCACCCCGGGTAGGCCACGGCCCTTAGGCCCGTGTAGGGGCTCTCGTAGGGGAGGTAGTAGTGGGTGGTGAAGAGGGGGAAAAGCCCCTGGTCGGGGAAGCCCAAAAAGTAAAGGCTCTCCCGCCCCACCCCCAGGGCCTCCATCCCCCGCCGGGCCTCCACCATGCGCCTCAGGGCCAGGCGGCGCATGGCCGCCTTGGAGGGCAGGGGCCCCCCCGCGGCCAGGTCAAAGGCGTCCCCCGAGGTGAGGTAGACCACGCTCACCCGGCCCCCCGCCTGGAGGGTCCTCTGGATGAGGCCGGCCGCGGCCAGGACCTCGTCGTCGGGGTGGGGGGCGAGGAGGAGGAGGTGCTCCCCCTTGGGCTCCGGCCAGAGGGGCAGGTCCTGGGTGCGCCAGGAGGTGAGGAGGGCGTGGTAGTAGGCGAAGACGAAGCGGCCGTTGATGAAGGCCCAAAGGGTGAGGGCCAGGAGGAGAAGGGCCACCCGCTCCGCCCAGACCAGGCCCAGCCAGAGCCGGAAGCCCTCCACCAGGGCCACCGAAAGGGCCAGGAGGAGGAGAAGCCACTGCCAGGGGGCCAACCGGCGCACAAGGGCTATTGTAGGGGCAGGATGGCCCGCCTCCGCCCCGCCCGAAAGGAGGACCTCCCGGCCATCGCCCGCATCGCCCACGCCACCCTCCTCCTGGGGGGTCCGGGCCCGGAGGTCTTCCCCAGCCAGGCCCTTTGGGGGGAGCTCTTCGTGGCCCCTTACCTCCACCGGGGGTGCTGCAGCCTGGTGGCGGAGGTGGACGGGGAGGTGGTGGGGTACATCCTGGGGGCCTGCGGCCGCCTCCCCCTCCTCCTTTACCTCCTCCCCCGGCTGCCCCTTATCCTCCTTAAGCTCCTCCTCTTCCGCTACGGCCCCCCCTGGCCCCACCTCCGCTACCTCCTGAGGCTCCTCCTCTTCCCTGGGCCCCACGCCCCCGGGAAGCGCTTCCCCGCCCACCTGCACATCGGGGTGGACCCCAAGGCGCAAGGAAAGGGCCTGGGAAAAGCCCTTCTGGAAGCTTTTTTGAACTGCCTACAGGCCAAGGGGGTGCGGGGGGTGCAGCTTTCCACCACCCGGGCCAACCGGGCCGCCCGGGGGCTTTACCGGGCCCTGGGCTTCCGCCTCTGGGCCAAGCGGGCGAGCCCCTTCTGGGCCCCCTACCGGGGCCGGCCGGTGATCCACGAGGTCTGGGTGAAGGAGCTATAGACGCGCCCCCCAAAGGCCCTTAGGCTAAGGGCGGAGGCACGCCATGCTGGACCTTTACAGAGTGGAGGATCTCCTGACCCCGGAGGAAAGGGCCATCCGCCAGGCCGCCCGGCGCTTTCTGGAGGCCGAGGCCCTGCCCTATATCCGCGACTGGTGGGAGGCGGGGACCTTCCCCACCCACCTCATCCCCCGCTTCGCCGAGCTCGGCTTCCTAGGCCCCACCCTGCCCCCGGAGTACGGGGGGGCAGGGGTGAGTAGCGCCGCCTACGGCCTCATCGCCTACGAACTGGAGCGGGTGGACTCGGGGCTTAGGAGCTTCGTCAGCGTGCAGAGCTCCCTGGTCATGTACCCCATCTTCGCCTTCGGGAGCGAGGAGCAAAAACGGGAGTTCCTCCCGAGGCTTGCCCGGGGGGAGATGGTGGGGTGCTTCGGCCTCACCGAGCCCGACGGGGGCTCGGACCCCTACGGGAACATGAAGACCCGGGCCCGAAGGGAGGGGGACACCTGGGTCCTAAACGGCACCAAGATGTGGATCACCAACGGCCACCTGGCCCAGATCGCCATCCTTTGGGCCAAGGACGAGGAAGGGGTGGTGCGGGGCTTCATCGTCCCCACGGACACCCCGGGCTTCAAGGCGGTGGAGGTGAAGCGGAAGATGAGCCTGAGGGCCTCGGCCACGAGCGAGCTCATCTTGGAGGACGTGCGCGTGCCGGAGCACCTGCGCCTCCCCAAGGCGGAAGGGCTAAAAGCGCCCCTTTCCTGCCTCACCCAGGCCCGCTTCGGCATCGCCTGGGGGGTTTTGGGGGCCCTGGAGGCGGTCTACGAGGAGGCGAGGGCCTTCGTGAAGGAACGGTTTAGCTTCGGCGAGCCTTTGGCCCGGAAGCAGCTGGTGCAGGAGAAGCTTGCGGAGATGCTCGCCTGGCACACGGAGGGGCTCCTCCTGGCCTGGCGGCTTGCCCGGCTTAAGGACGAGGGGAAGCTCAGCCCGGTGCAGGTCTCCCTGGCCAAGCGGCAGAACACCTGGAAGGCCCTCCAAGGGGCCCGCCTCGCCCGGGAGCTCTTGGGGGGGAGCGGCATCACCCTGGAGTACCACGCCATCCGCCACCTCCTGAACCTGGAAACGGTCTACACCTACGAGGGCACCCACGACGTGCACACCCTGGTCCTGGGCCGGGAGGCCACGGGGGAGAACGCCTTCTGAGTACCCCGCCGAAGCTTTCGCTTCGGCGGGGGCCCCAGAGGGGAAGCCCATGGCCTGCTTTGCCACAGGCCTAACGGGGCCTTCTCACCGCGGTGGCACTCGGAACCCTCTAGGCTAAAGGCATGGTCGTGGCCTTCACCGGCGACCCCTTCCTGGCCCGGGAGGCCCTTTTGGAGGAGGCCCGGCTCCGGGGCCTTACCCGCTTCACCGAGCCCACCCCGGAGGCCCTGGCCCAGGCCCTGAGCCCGGGGCTTTTCGGGGGGGCTGGGGCCATGCTGGACCTGAGGGAGGTGGGGGAGGCGGAGTGGAAGACCCTGAAGCCCCTTCTGGAGGGGGTTCCGGAGGAGGTCCCGGTCCTCCTCCTGGACCCCAAGCCCACCCCCGCCCGGGCCGCCTTCTACCGCGCCCGGGAGCGGCGGGACTTCCCCACCCCCAAGGGGAAGGACCTGGTGCGCCACCTGGAACACCGGGCTAAGCGCCTGGGCTTTCGCCTCCCCGCGGGGGTGGCCCAGCACCTGGCGGGCCTCGAGCCCGACCTGGAGGCCCTGGAAAGGGAGCTGGAGAAGCTCGCCCTCCTGGAGCCCCCCCTCACCCTGGAGAAGGTGGAACGGGTGGTGGCCCTAAGGCCCCCCGTGACCGGGTTCCAGCTGGTGGGGGCGGTCCTGGAGGGGAACGCCAAGGAGGCCTTCCGCCGCCTGAGGGCCCTAAGGGAGGAGGGGGAGGAGCCCTTAAGGGTCCTTGGGGCCCTTTCCTGGCAGTACGCCCTCCTGGCCCGGGCCTGGATGCTCCTCAAGGAGAACCCAAGGCCAAAGGAGGAGGACCTCGCCCGCCTCGAGGCCCACCCCTTCGCGGCCAGGAAGGCCCTGGAGCGGGCGAAGGGGCTGGGGCTGGAGGAGCTCAAAAGGGCCCTGGACCTCCTCATGGCCGCGGAGGAAAGGGCCAAAGGGGGGAAAGACCCCTGGCTCGCCCTGGAGGAGGCGGTGCTGGGGCTTATTGACCCGCGGGTCAGCGCCGGGTAGAGTGGGGGCATGCTAGAACCGGAGGCGGTGGAGGCCGTCTTAAAGCGGGCGCTTTCCGGCGGGGCCGACTTCGCCGAGGTCTACGCCGAGCGCTCCCTAAGGCGGCGGATGAAGGTCCTTTCGGGGAGGCTGGAGGAAGCCCTGAGCGGCCTGGACTACGGGGCGGGGATAAGGCTCTTCTTCGGGCACGAGGTGGTCTACGCCTACACCAACGACCTGAGCAAAGAAGGCCTTATGGAAGCCCTGGAAACCCTCCTAAGGGCCAAGGGGGCCCTGGGGCGGGTGGACGAGGGGGGAAGGGGGGGGCTGGACTTCCGCAAAGAGGCCCCTAAGGGCCTCCACGCCCCCAAGGTGCCCCTTTCCCAAAAGGACAAGCGCTACCGCCTGGAAAGGCTCTTGGAGGCCGAGGCCGGGGCCAAAATCGCCCCCGAGATCCGCCAGGTGGAATCTAGCCTCCTGGAGTGGGAGCAGGAGGTCCTCATCGCCAACACGGAAGGGGTGTGGGCGGAGGAGAAGCGGGTCCGCACCCGGCTTTTCGTCCTGGCGGTGGCCGAGGACGGGGGCGAGGTCCAAACCGGCTACGCCGGCCCCGGGAAGAGCGTGGGCCTGGAGCTCTTTGAGCTTTACCCCCCTAAGGCCGTGGGGGAAAAGGCGGCCAGGCAGGCCCTCACCAACCTAAAGGCCCGCCCCGCCCCCGCGGGCACCTTCCCGGTGGTGGTGGGCCCTGGGTTTGGCGGGGTGCTCTTCCACGAGGCGGTGGGCCACCTCCTGGAGACCACCAGCGTGGCCAAGAAGGCGAGCGTCCTTGCGGACAAGCTGGGGGAGGCCATCGCCAGCCCCGCGGTCACCTACATCGACGACGGCACCCTGCCCCACGCCTGGGGCTCCACGGAGATAGACGACGAGGGCCGGCCCACGGAGCGCACCGTGCTCATAGAAGGGGGCATCCTCAAGGCCTACATGGTGGACCGGCTGGGCCACCTCCTCACGGGCTACCCCCTCTCGGGCTCGGGCAGGCGGCAGGACTACACCTTCGCCCCCACCTCGAGGATGCGCAACACCTTCATCGCCCCTGGGGACAAGAAGCCCGAGGAGCTCTTTGAGGGCATTGAGTTCGGCCTCTACGCCAAGGAGATGGGGGGCGGGCAGGTGAAGCCGGGGAGCGGGGAGTACAACTTCGCGGTGCAGGAGGGGTACATCATCCGCAAGGGGCGCATCGAGGAGCCCGTGCGGGGGGCCATGCTGGTGGGCAAGGGCCCCGAGACCCTGAAAAAGGTGGTGGCGGTGGCGGACGACTGGGAAAACGCCCCCGGCATGTGCGGAAGCCTCTCCGGGGCGGTGCCCGTGGAGGTGGGCCAGCCCCACGTGCTGGTCTCGGAGATCGTGGTGGGGGGAAGGGCATGACCAGGGAAGAGGCCAAGCGGTACCTCTTAGAGCGGGCCAGGGCCCTCGGGGTGGAGGCCGAGCTCCTCTTCCAGGAGGAGAGGGAGCTCTCCTTGAGGGCCAGGAACGGGGCCTTGGAGGAGATCAAGGAGGCCCGGCAACGGGGGGTGGGCCTGAGGGTGGTGGCGGAGGGCCGGGTGGGCTACGCCTACACGGAGGAGCTCTCCCCCAGGGCCCTGGACTGGGCCCTGGAGGAGGCCCGGGAGAACGCCCTCCTTTCGGGGAAAAGGGGCAGCCTCCCGGAAGGGCGCCCCTTGGGAAGCCATGACCTCCTGGGCGAGGGGCTTTCCGCCCCCTTAGAGGCCAAGAAGGCCAAGGCCCTGGAGCTGGAGAAGGCCCTCCGGGAAGACCCCAAGGTGCGGGCGGTCCTCATGGGGGGGTACATGGAGCGGGAGGCCCAGGCCCTCCTGGCGAGCACGAAGGGCCTGGAAGGGGCCTACCGCACGGGGTTTGCCGCCCTCATGGGCAGCTTCGTCATGGCCGAGGGGGAGAGCGTCAAGCAGGGCTGGGATTTTAAACCGAGCCGGGAGTTCCACGCCCTGGAGCCCGGGCGCACCGCTTTGGAGTTCCGGGAGAAGACGGCGAGGCTCCTCAACGCCAAGCCCTTAAGGACCGGGCGCTACCGGGCCTACCTGGAGCCCGAGGCCATGGGAAGCCTCCTCATGGTCTTCGCCCAGGCCCTTTCCGGGAAAAACGCCCTGGAGGGGAAAAGCCGCCTCCTTGGCCGGCTTGGGGAACGGATCGCGAGCCCCCTCGTGACCCTGGTGGACGACCCCCTTTTGGAAGGGGGCCTCCTCCGCCGCCCCTTTGACGACGAGGGCACCCCCGCGAGACGAACGGTGGTGGTGGAAAAGGGGGTCTTCAAGACCTTCCTCCACAACCGGGAGACCGCAGAGGCCCTGGGCCAGGAGAACACCGGCCACGGGGCCCGGAACTACCGGGGGGTCCTGGGGGTGGCCCCGAGCAACCTGTACCTGGAGCCCCTGGGCAACCTGGCCTTCACCGAAGGGGTCCTCATCACCGAGTTCATGGGCCTCCACGCAGGGGCCAACCCCGTCTCCCTGGACTTCTCCCTCCAGGCCTTGGGCCTTTGGGTGGAGGAGGGGGGGGTGCGGTACGCGGTGGAGAACTTCGCCGTGTCCGGGAACCTCCTGGAACTCCTCCAGGGGATAGAGGGCGTGGGAAGCGACCTGGACTGGGTCTTCTGGGGTTCGGCCTTCGGGAGCCCCACCGTGGCGGTGGCGGAGCTTTCCTTCGCGGGGGCGTAAGCGAACCCCAAGGGGCTAAAATAAACCCATGGCCGAGGTTACCGTACGCTCCAAGTTCCAGATCACCCTTCCCAAGGAGGTGCGCCAGGCCCTCGGCCTCCGACCCGGGGAGAAGCTCCAGGTGGAGTTGGTGGAGGGGGAGATCCGCCTTCGCCCTCTACGCCCTTCGGTTAGGGAGCTCCTGAAGAACCTCCAGAAAACCTACCCAAAGGAGCTCGAGGCTCTGGGCAGAGCCACGGAGCACGACGCCGTACGGTACGTGCGGGGCCTTAGGGAAGGATGATCAGCCTGGACACCAACCTGATCCTAGCGGCCTTGGACCCGAAAGACATCCGTCACGAGGACGCGCTCTCTTTTCTTGAGGCCACCTCATCCAATCTGTGCGTTTCCTTGCCGGTCTACGCCGAGCTTAGGGCAGGCGAGGGTTGGCCCGCGGTGGAGGCCTTTTTGAAGGGCTTGCATGTCCAACTTCACGGAGAAATGCCCATGGCCGTTTGGGAGTTAGCTGGGGAACGCTTTGGCCAGTACGCCCGGAAAAGGCGCACCACCGGTCTTCCCCGCCGCATCCTTGCGGACTTTTTAATCGGAGCCCATGCTCTTCATCACCACCTGGCCCTAGCCACCTTTGACCCCGTTCACTACCGCGTGGCCTTTCCCGAACTGGAGGTATTGCCGTGAAGGTCCTCGTTACCCGCACCCTTCCGGGAAAAGCCCTGGATCGGCTTAAGGAGGAGGGCCTCGAGGTTTTGGTCCACGAGGGCCTCTTCCTCCCCCGGGAGGAGCTCTTGCGGAAGGTGGAAGGGGCCTTTGGCCTCATCCCCACGGTGGAGGACCGGATAGACGCCGAGGTCATGGACCGCGCGGGGCCTAGCCTTAAGGTCATCGCCTGCTACAGCGTGGGGGTGGACCACGTGGACCTAAAGGCCGCCCGGAAGCGGGGCATCCGGGTCACCCACACCCCGGACGTCCTCACCGAGGCCACCGCGGACCTCACCTTCGCCCTCCTCCTCGCCGTGGCCCGGCGGGTGGTGGAGGGGGTGGACTACGCCCGAAGGGGGCGCTGGCGGGCCTGGCACCCCGAGCTCCTCCTGGGGCTGGACCTAAAGGGGCTCACCCTGGGGATCGTGGGCATGGGGCGCATCGGCCAGGCCGTGGCGCAAAGGGCCGAGGCCTTCGGCCTCCGCATCGCCTACACCAGCAAAGAGGCAAAGCCCCTCCCCTACCCCTTCCTTCCCCTGGAGGACCTCATCCGGGAAGCGGACATCCTAAGCCTCCACACCCCCCTCACCCCGGAAACCCACCGCCTGATGGACCGGAGGCGGCTTTTTTCCATGAAGAAGGGGGCCATCCTCCTGAACACCGCCCGCGGGGCCCTGGTGGACACCGAGGCCCTGGTGGAGGCCCTGAGGGGCCACCTCTTCGGGGCGGGGCTGGACGTGACGGACCCCGAGCCCCTGCCCCCAGGCCACCCCCTCTACGCCCTGCCCAACGCGGTGATCACCCCCCACATCGGCTCGGCCGGCGTGAGGACCCGGGCGCGCATGGCGGAGGTGGCGGTGGAAAACCTCCTGGCGGTCCTAAAGGGCGAGGAGCCCCCAAACCCGGTAGCATGAGCCCCATGAACTTCCTGGTGGGTTTCCTGGGCGGGGCCTTCGGCGGGCTGGTGGGCCTGGGCGGGGGCACGGTGATGATCCCCCTCATGGTGGGGGTCCTAAAGCTCTCCCAGCACCGGGCCCACGGCACCAGCCTGGTGGCGGTCTTCTTCACCGGCCTCGTGGGGGCCCTCACCTACGCCCTCCAGGGCTCCCTTAGCCTGAAGGCCGCCTTTTTCCTGGCGGCGAGCGCCATCCTCACCGCCCGCTTCGGGGCCCGCTACGCCCATGGCCTTTCCGAGCGCGGCCTGAAACGGGCCTTTGGCTGGTTTCTCATCGCGGTAAGCCTCCTTCTCCTCCTGAGGCCCTACCTGGCCCCCCTGGGCCTGGTGCGGGGGGAGGCGGCGCAGGACCTCGCCCTCCTCCTCGCCGGGGCCTTCACCGGCTTCCTCTCGGGGATGATGGGGGTGGGCGGGGGGACGGTCATGGTCCCCGCCATGGTCCTCCTCCTGGGCCTGCCCCAGCACACCGCCCAGGGGACGAGCCTTCTCGCCATGGTGCCCGCCAGCCTGGTGGGGGCCTACACCCACCTCCGCCTGGGCAACGTGGACCTCCCCCTGGCCCGGGCCCTGGTGCCGGGGGTCCTCCTGGGGACCTTCCTGGGGGGGGAGGCCGCCCACCTCCTCCCCGAGGGGGCGCTGAGGCTGGTGTTCGCCGCGGTGCTCCTCTGGACGGGGTGGCGGTACGTGGGGCCTAAAAGGTAACTTTTATTACATTTTCCCGCGCGCAAAAGGTTTAAGGGTAAGGGCGGAAAGGAGGTGAAGAGCGATGCGGCGCTGGCAGGACTGGGCCAACCTGGTCTTGGGGATTTGGCTCATCCTCTCCCCCTGGATCCTGGGGTACAGCGCCACCTCCGCCGCGCTCTGGAACGCCCTCATCGTGGGGGTGGTGGTGGGGCTTATGGCCTTCTTGCACCTCCAAAACGGCCCCCTCTGGGAGGAATGGGTGAACGTGGTCCTGGGGGTCTGGCTCATCCTCTCCCCCTGGATCCTGGGCTTTAGCGCCCAAGGGAACGCCACCTGGAACGCGGTGGTGGTGGGCCTCTTGGTGGGCGCCCTGGCCCTAAGCGTGGCCCGGGAGAAGCCCAAGGCGGCCTAAGGTCTTCCCCCTGGGGCCTTGCGCCCCAGGGGGTCTTCAGGTAAGGTGAGCCTGGCCTTTAAACCGGTCCCGCGAGGCCGGAAAGGAGGGCAAAAGTGGCAGAGGAAAAGGCAAAAGGAATGGGGTGCGGGGCTTCGGCCCCGCTTTTTTTGGGGGTGGGGCGTGCGCTTTAAAGCGGAGCTCATGAGCGGGGAGGAGATGCGGCGGGCCCTCTACCGCATCGCCCACGAGATCGTGGAGGCCAACAAGGGGGTGGAGGGGCTTGTCCTGGTGGGCATCCACACCCGGGGCATTCCCCTGGCGAAAAGGATCGCGGACTTCATCCGCTCCTTTGAGGGGAAGGAGGTGCCGGTGGGGATGCTGGACATCACCCTCTACCGGGACGACCTCACGGAGATCGGCCTCAAGCCCCAGGTGCGGGAAACCCGCATCCCCTTTGACCTTCAGGGGAAGGCCGTGGTCCTGGTGGACGACGTGCTCTACACCGGCCGCACCGCCCGGGCTGCCTTGGATGCCCTCATGGACCTGGGCCGCCCCCGGAGGATCTACCTTGCGGTGCTGGTGGACCGGGGGCACCGGGAGCTCCCCATCCGGGCGGACTTCGTGGGGAAGAACGTGCCCACCTCGAGGGCCGAGGTGGTGAAGGTCAAGGTGGCGGAGGTGGACGGGGAGGACCGGGTGGAGCTTTGGGAAAGGGAGGAGGCATGAGGCACCTCCTGGACTTCCAGGGCTGGACGAGGGGCGAGGTGGAAAACCTCCTGGACACCGCCAAGGTGATGCGGGAGGTTTTGGAGAGGCCCGTGAAGAAGGTCCCCGCCCTCCAGGGCTTCACCGTGGCCACGGTCTTCTTTGAGCCCTCCACCCGCACCCGCATCTCCTTTGAGCTGGCGGCCCGGCGCATGTCCGCGGACGTGGTCTCCTTCACCGCGGCCACGAGCTCCCTCCAGAAGGGGGAAAGCTACAAGGACACCCTCCTCACCCTCGAGGCCATGGGGGTGGACGCCTACATCCTCCGCGCGGACAGCGCCGGGGTCCCCCACCAGGCCACCCGCTGGGTGAAGGGGGCGGTGGTGAACGCCGGCGACGGCCGCCGGGCCCACCCCACCCAGGCCCTCCTGGACGCCTACACCCTTCTGGAGGCCTTAGGGGGCCTGGAGGGCAAGAAGATCGCCATCGTGGGGGACATCCTCCACTCCCGGGTGGCCCGCTCCAACGCGGAGCTTCTTAGCCTCTTGGGGGCCGAGGTGTGGTGCGCGGGGCCCCCAAGCCTCCTCCCCCAGGCCCTCCCCGGAGCCCGGCTCACCCCGCGTCTGGACGAGGCCTTGGAGGAAGCGGACGCGGTCATGGTCTTGAGGCTCCAAAAGGAGCGGATGGAGGCGGGGCTTGTCCAGCTGGAGGACTACATTGCCCACTACCAGGTGACGGAGGCCCGCCTAGGGAGGGCCAAGCCCCAGGCCCCCCTCCTCCACCCCGGCCCCATGAACCGGGACGTGGAGCTGGAGGGCCACCTGGCGGACTCCCCTAGAAGCCTGGTCCAGCGCCAGGTGCAAAACGGGGTGGCGGTGCGCATGGCCGTGCTCTACCACGTGCTGGTGGGGAGGGAGGGTTAAGGTATCCTTAGGGTATGCCTCGGGCCAAGGAAGGGGAGAACCTGGAAATCCTTTTGGAAAGGGTGCCCATCCGCCCCCCCAGGCGAAAGCGACGGGGTAAGCGGGTACTCCTAAAGGGGGAAAAGCCCTACCTCCATGAGCTCCTCATCCAAGAACGGCGCTAGCGGCTTTTTCGCCGACACCAGCGCCCTCCTCTACCTGGTGGCCGACCATCCGGGAGAGCCCTTTGCTTGGGTGAAGGAGATTCTGGAAAGCGCACCCTTGGCCGCCTGCGACCTCTTCTACCCCGAGGCCATCGCAGCCCTTAGGGCGCGCAAAGACCAACAACGGCTCACCCAAAAAGGGTTTCTCCAGGCGCTTCGGGGGCTAGAGGACCTCTGGTCCAGCCTCTACTTGGTGGAAAGCGTCCCCGCCCTCATGCGGGCCGCAGGCCTTCTTGCCCAGCGCCATCCCCTCAAAGGGGCCGATGCCGTTCACCTGGCGGCGGCCCTGGCCTTTGCCCGCCGAGGACCTTTCCCCATCCGCTTCTTCACCCTGGATCGGGCCCAGTACCGGGTGGCCAAGGGGTTCCTCGAGGTCTACCCTATTCCGGAGTTTGAGGAAAACCCATAGGAAAGGAGAACCATGCTGCTGATCAAGAACGTCCTTTTGGTGGACGCCCAGGGCCAACGGGGCCCCGCGGACGTCCTCATCGGCGAGGGCCGGATCCTCTCCCTGGAAGGGGGGGAGGCCCGGGAGGTCATAGACGGCACGGAGCTCCTCCTGGCCCCTGGGTTTTTGGACCTCCACGCCCACCTGCGCGAGCCCGGGCAGGAGGTGAAGGAGGACCTCTTCACGGGGCTTCTCGCCGCGGCCCGGGGCGGGTATACGGACGTGGTCTCCATGCCCAACACCGCGCCCCCCGTGGACCAGCCGGAGACGGTGAGGGCCCTACGGGAAAAGGCCGAGGGCCTGGGCCTCGCCCGCCTCCACCCCGCCGCGGCCCTCACCCAAGGGCAGGAGGGGAAGGCCCTCGCCCCCTTGGGCCTCCTTAAGGCAGCTGGGGCCATCCTCTTCACGGACGACGGGCGGACCAACGAGGACGCCGGGACCCTGGCCCTAGGCCTCCTCCAGGCCGGGGCCTTAGGGGTCCCCGTGGCCGTGCACGCGGAGGACGCCTCCTTGAGGCGGGGCGGGGTCATGAACGACGGGCCCCTTGCGGACGCCCTGGGCCTCCCTGGGAACCCCCCGGAGGCCGAGGCGGCCCGCATCGCCCGCGACCTCGAGGTCCTCCGCTACGCCCTAAGGCGGGCCCAGGGGGGCACCCCCCGCCTTCACGTCCAGCACCTCTCCACGGAAAGGGGCCTGGGGCTCCTCCGGGAGGCCAAGCGGTTGGGCCTCCCCGTGACCGCGGAGGCCACCCCCCACCACCTCACCCTCACGGAGGAGGCCCTAAGGGGCCTGGACCCCCTCTTCAAGGTGGCCCCGCCCCTCCGGACGGAGGCCGACCGGGAGGCCCTCCTGGAAGGACTTCTGGACGGAACGGTAGACGCCATCGCCACCGACCACGCCCCCCACACCCTGGCAGAGAAGGAGATGGACCTCCTAAGGGCCCCCTTCGGGATCCCGAGCCTAGAGGTGGCCTTCCCCCTCCTCTACACCGAGCTCCACCTCAAGCGGGGCTTCCCCCTCCCGAGGCTTATAGAGCTCTTCACCGACGGGCCCAGGCGGGTCCTGGGGCTTCCCCCCCTCCACCTGGAGGTAGGGGCGGAGGCGAGCCTGGTGCTCTTAAGCCCCAAGGCGCGCCCCGTGGACCCAAGCCGCTTCGCCTCCAAGGCCCGCTACTCCCCTTGGGCAGGCCAGAGCCTTTCGGGCTGGCCGGTGCTCACCCTGGTGGCGGGGCGGGCCGTGCACCGGGCGGTAGGATAAGGGGGTGCTGGAAACCCTCCTCAAGGCGGACGAGCTCGGCCTAAGGCTGGAGTGGGTGGGCGGGCTTCCCCTGTGGGAGGCCCACCCCACCTACCGCCACCAGAAGGCCGTGGACCGCATCCGGCAGAGCATCCGCAAGGAGGAGGGGGCCTGCGGGTGCGTCCACGTGGCCAACGTCTACGTGCGCTTTCCCGACGGGTCCTATAAGAGGCCCGACATCGCCCTCTTCTGCCGGGAGCCCGAGGAGCTGGACGAGGCCATCACCCTCCTCCCCGAGGCGGTGGTGGAGGTGGTGAGCCGGGGCTACGAGGCTAAGGACCTGGAGATCGCCCCCCGCTTTTACCTCTCCCAAGGGGTGAAGGACGTGGTGGTCTTCGACCCCCACACCCTCCTCGTCCTCCACCTGCGCCAAGACCGGGCGGAACGGCTCGTCTCCCCGGTGGAGATCCCCCTCCTTTGCGGGTGCACCCTTACGGTGTGAAGAGGTCCTGAAGCCGGGCCACCCCCTCGGCCTCCAGAATCCGCAAAAGCCCCTTCAGCATCCTCCTCGGGAAAAGAGGCCCCCCGTAGACGAAGCCGGTGTAGGCCTGGACCAGCCGAGCCCCCGCCCTAAGCCTCGCCCAGAGGTCCTCCGGGGTCTCCACCCCCCCCACGGAGACCAGGGTGAGGCCCTTTCCCCCTTGGGCCAGGTGGCGGAGGACCTCCAAGGCCCTCCCCTTCAAGGGGCGGCCGGAAAGCCCCCCGGCCTCCCGGGCGAGGGGGCTTTTGAGCCCTTCCCGGCCCAGGGTGGTGTTCACCGCCACCAGGCCCTGGAGGCGGTGCTTGAGGGCGAGCTCCAAGACGCTGTCCAGGGCCTCCGGAGAGAGGTCCGGGGCCACTTTCAGAAGGAGGGGCTTTTCCGTGGCCGGGCGGAGGCGGGAAAGGAGCTCGTCCAGAAAAGGCCCCTCCTGGAGGGTGCGAAGCCCGGGGGTGTTGGGGGAGCTCACGTTCAGGACGAAGTAGTCCCCGTGGGCCTCGAGGATCCTCAGGGCCTCCAGGTAGTCCTCCGCCGCCCGCTCCAAAGGGGTGTCCCAGTTCTTGCCCAGGTTCACCCCCACCGGCAAAGGAAGCCCCCGGGCCCGGAAGGCCTTTAGGCGCTCCGCCGCCCTTAAGGCCCCCTCGTTGTTGAAGCCCATGCGGTTGATGAGGGCCCCGTCCTCGGGGAGGCGGAAAAGCCTCGGCCTCGGGTTTCCCCCTTGGGGCCTTGGGGTGAGGGTCCCCACCTCGGCGAAGCCGAAGCCCAAGGCCCACCAGGCCCCCAGGGCCCGGGCGTCCTTGTCCATCCCCGCGGCGAGGCCCAAGGGGTTGGGGAAGGAAAGCCCCAAGGCCTCCACCCTAAGGCGCGGGTCCTCCACCCGGAGCAAACGGGCCGGCACCTCCAGGAGGGGCCCGCACCCCGACCAGAGGCGCAAGGCCTCCAGGGTAAGCTCGTGGGCGGTTTCCGGCTCCAGGAGGAAGAGGGCGCGGTGCATCCTTTCCATGGTATCGTTTTCCCATGCGGCGTGCCCTTTTCCTCCTCGGGCTTCTCCTCTCCGCCTGCTCCCTTTCCCTCACCGTGGTTCTGCCCGACCAGACCCTAAACCTTCCTGGCCTTGGGGACACCGGCGGGAGGGTGGTCTACCCCCAGGAGGGCCTCTCCTTCACCCCGCCCCCCGTGGATGTGGTGAGGGGGGTTAGGGTGGATGGGATCCTGGAGGCTTCCCAACTCCTCACCGCCACCCTGGAGTTCTACGCCCGCACGGAAGACCCTGGCGACTGCGACCCCGTCCCCCCCGTGGCCCCTTCGGTCTACCTCTGCGCCATTGGGCCGGACGACGAAAAGGTAGGGGAAGCCACCTTCAGCGGTACCAGCCGCACCGCCTTCACCCTTCAAGGGGAAACCCTCGCGCAGGGCATCCGGCAGGGAAGGCTCTGGCTTGGTCTGAAATACCAGGGCCTCCCCTCCACCCCCCTCACCCTGACCTTCAAGGGCATGAAGGCCACGGTCACCGTGGGCTTCTAAGGGCCCTTTTGTGCCCCCGGGTGCCTTTGGCCCCGGGGCATCCCGTATCATGGGGGTAGATGAAGGAGCTTCGCCTGGAACTTCCCGTTCTTCCCCTACGGAACACGGTCATCCTCCCCCACACCACCACCGGGGTGGACGTGGGGCGCCCCAAGAGCAAGAAGGCGGTGGAGGAGGCCCTCGCCGCCGACCGGCTCATCTTCCTGGTGGCCCAAAAGGACCCCGAGGTGGACGACCCCACCCCGGAAGACCTCTTCCCCGTGGGCACCCTGGCGGTGGTCAAGCAGGCCATGCGCCTTCCCGACGGCACCCTGCAGGTGATGGTGGAGGCCCGGAACCGGGCCCGCATCGGGCCCTACGTGGCCGCCCCCTACCTCCGGGCCCTCGGGGAGGTGCTCCCCGAACCCCCCCTCGAGGACCCCAGCCTGGCCCGGGTCCTGGTGGGGGAGGTGCAGGAGGCCTTTGAGCGCTACGTGCAGGCCCACAAGACCCTGCGCCTGGACCGCTACCAGCAGGAAGCGGTGAAGGGCACCCTGGACCCGGCCATCCTCACCGACCTGGTGGCCCACCACGCCACCTGGTCCCTGGAGGAAAAGCAGGACCTCCTGGAAACCCCCGGGGTGGAGGAGCGGCTTAAGAAGGTCCTGGCCCTTCTGCTTCGGGACCTGGAGCGCTTTGAGCTGGACAAAAAGATCGCCGCCCGGGTCAAGGAGCAGATGGACCAGAACCAGCGGGAGTACTACCTCCGGGAGCAGATGAAGGCCATCCAGAAGGAGCTGGGGGGCGGGGAGGACTTCCTCTCGGAGATTGAGGAGCTCCGCGAGCGCATCGAGAAGAAGGGGATGCCGGAAGGGGTGAAGGAAAAAGCCCTGAAGGAGCTTAAGCGCCTGGAGAGGATGCAGCCCGGCTCCCCCGAGGCCACGGTAAGCCGCACCTACCTGGACTGGCTCCTGGAGGTCCCCTGGCAGGAGGCCGACCCCGAGGTCCTGGACATCGCCGTGACCCGCCGCGTCCTGGACGAGGACCACTACGGCCTCAAGGACGTGAAGGAACGGATCCTGGAGTACCTGGCGGTGCGCCAGCTCACCCAGGGCCAGGAGGTGCGGGGCCACGCCCCCATCCTCTGCTTCGTGGGGCCCCCTGGGGTGGGCAAGACCTCCTTGGGCAAGAGCATCGCCAGGAGCATGAACCGCAAGTTCCACCGCATCTCCCTAGGGGGCGTGCGGGACGAGGCGGAGATCAGGGGCCACCGCCGCACCTACATCGGGGCCCTTCCGGGGAAGATCATCCAGGGGATGAAGCAGGTGGGGGTGGTGAACCCCGTCTTCCTCCTGGACGAGATCGACAAGCTCTCCTCCGACTGGCGGGGGGACCCGGCGGCGGCCCTTCTGGAGGTCCTGGACCCCGAGCAGAACCACACCTTCACCGACCACTACCTGGACGTGCCCTACGACCTCTCCCGGGTCTTCTTCATCACCACCGCCAACACCCTCTCCACCATCCCGAGGCCCCTCTTGGACCGGATGGAGGTCATTGAGATCCCCGGCTACACCCTCCCCGAGAAGCGGGCCATCGCCCGCCACTTCCGCTGGCCCTACCAGGTGAAGGAGGCGGGGCTCGAGGGCAAGCTGGAGATCACCGACCGGGCCATTGACCGCATCGTCCAGGAGTACACCCGGGAGTCCGGGGTGCGGAACCTGGACCGGGAGCTTTCCAAGGTGGCCCGCAAGGCGGCCAAGGAGTACCTGGAGGCCCCCTGGGAGGGGGTGCGGGTGGTGGACGAGGGGGATCTGGAACACTACCTGGGCGTGCCCAGGTACCGGCCCGACCGGGCGGAGAAGGAGCCCCAGGTGGGCCTGGCCCAGGGCCTGGCCTGGACCCCCTATGGGGGCGCCCTCCTCACCATCGAGGCCATGGCCGTCCCCGGCACGGGCAAGGTGAACCTCACGGGGAACCTGGGGGAGGTCATGAAGGAGTCCGCCCAGGCCGCCCTCACCTACCTCCGGGCCCACCGGGAGGAGTGGGGGCTTCCCGAGGGCTTCCACAAGGACTTTGACCTGCACATCCATGTCCCCGAGGGGGCCACGCCCAAAGACGGCCCCTCCGCCGGGATCACCATGGCCACCGCCCTGGCCAGCGCCCTCACCGGCCGCCCGGTGCGCATGGACATCGCCATGACCGGGGAGATCACCCTAAGGGGCAAGGTCCTCCCCATCGGTGGGGTCAAGGAGAAGCTCCTCGCGGCCCACCAGGCGGGGATCCACAAGGTCATCCTCCCCAAGGAAAACGCCGCCGAGCTCAAGGAGGTGCCGGAGGAGATCCTGAAGGACCTGGAGATCCTCCTGGTGGAGGAGGTGGGGGAGGTCCTAAAGCTCCTCCTCCTGCCCCCGCCCCCGCCCTTGGCCCGCCCCGACCGGCCCCAGCCCGGGGCTGGGGCTTAGGGCCTCGAGGCTGAAGGCGGCCTCCTCCCCCGGCTGGGCCTCGTAGAACCTCAAGCGGAGCTCCACCAACGCCCTCTCCGCATGGCTTTGGAGTTGGTAAAACCCGGGGGGAAGGAAGAGCCGGAAAGGGCCCCCTTCCAGGGGCAAAACCCCCTGGTTGCCCCTCCTGCCCGCCTGCCCGTAGGGGAGGAAGTACACCGCCCCCAAGGGGTGTTGCAGGACCAGGGGCCACCCCGCCCCGCTAAGCCCCACCCGGAGGGGGCTCGCCAGGAAGACCCGGGCTTCCAGCTCCAGGAGGGCGGGGGCCTCGAGGCTCCAGGAAAGGGCCGAGGGAACCCCATCCCGCTGGGTCCAGGCCGCCTCCTCCCCCTCTAAAACCACGGGGCCCTGGGGAAGGAGCTCGGGGTGGAGCCTCCTTCCCCGGCCCACCCCTTCCTGGGGCCAGGAGTCCAGCACCAGCCGCCCTTCCGGGAAGAAGAGGGGTTCCAGGAAGGGGGGCAGGGGAGGAGGGTCCTGGGGGCCTTCCCCCAGCTGCATCCGGTGGTAGAAGGCGGCCCAAAGCCTCCCCTTGGCCTCCAGCCACTCCGCCGCCAGACGGTGGAGGCGTCTTTTCACCCCCGGCTCCAGGGCCGAGCAGAACACCCGGCGCACCACCTCGTCCGCGAAAACCCACCCCCCTTCCCGGTAGGAAAGCCAGTGCAGGGCCTCCAGCCGCTCCAGCACCTCCGAAGCCCCTAGGGCCTCCACCAGGCCCTCTTCTAGAGGCCCAGGGTGCACGGAAAGCCGCTCCAAAGCCAGGCGCTCCTCGGGCGTAAGGCGGCTCGCCTCCAGCATGACCGCGGCCCGCACCCTTTGGGGCAGGGCCTCGGGGTTCCCCACCGCCAGGAGCTCCGCCAGAAAAAGGGGCCACCCCCCGCTATGGAGGTAGTAGCGGGCGGCCTCCTCAAAGGGCATCCCCTTTAGGGGCCCCCGTCGGGCCTCGAGCCAGGAAAGGGGCTCCAGGGTCACCACCCGGGTCCGGGCGGGGGGGTACTGGACCCGGGCGGCGAGGAAAAAAGGGGGATCCTCGCCCAGGGCGCTCCGGGCCAGCACGTACACCCCCTCCCGGTTCTCCGCCATCTGCGCGGCCCGCTCCGCCGGGGGGAAGGGTTCGGAGAGGTAGAAAACCCCACGCCCCCGCCCCAGGCCCATCCGGAAGGGAAGGCCCAGGTGGCGGGCCAGGGCCCGGGCCACCCCCTCGGGGTCCGACCCCAAAGGGGAGATGAGGAGGAGCAAGTGGGGCGGGCCCACGCCCCGGAGGCGTTCGGGAAGGGGTTGGAGCTGGGGCCTCGAGCCCAACCGGGCCCTCAGGCCCTGGAGCCACCCGTCCCACTCGGGGGAGAGGCCCTCGAGGCCCTCCAAGGGCACCTCCCCCGTCCCCTCCGCCAGCTCCACCACCGGGGGCAGGCTCAAGGGGTCCTGCCCCCTAAAGAAAGCACCCCCCAAAACCTCGTTCAGGTGGTGAAGCTCCACCCGAAGGTTTTGCAACGCGGCCCCGTGGCCCCAAAGGAGATCGGCCAGAAGGGCCCGGCGCGCGGGGCCCTCCAGGGCCAGGTAGTAGAGGAGGGCGAGGGCCTTCCGCCGGACCCGCACCGCTTGTCCCCCCCGCTCCAGGCGGGCGGGGCCAGAGAGGACCAGCCGGAACCTTCCTTCATACCGCACCGGCACGGCTTTCCACCTCCTATACGTTCCATGCACACCATGAGTGCCATCCTTCCCTAGGCGTTAACCAGAGGCGCTATGGAGGCGTTAAGCTCGGTCCCATCTTACCCCCTGGGTTTAACGGAGGGGGCAAGTTTGACCAGCAGCATAGGAGATCCCCCCTTAACAAACCCTTAACGCCCCCTTGCCCTCCGGGAATCGAGCCTTCCTAGCCCTTAGCTGGCTCCGGGTGCGAGACTAGGGCAACTCCTCCTTGCGGTTGGCGTTGAGGAAAACCTCCCGCCCAAAGCGGGCCACCACCTCCTCCGCGGGGAGGTAGGTGGCCCCCAAGGCCTCCATCACCCGCCTAAGGAGGAAATCCCCCTCCCGGAGCTGGCGCTCCACCTGGGGCAGGCAGTCTTTGTGGTAAAGGGCCATGAGGGGCTCCAGGTGGCCCTCGGGGTTTAGGGGCACCACCACGGGGTGGGGGGAGGCCAGGGCCCTCTCGTAGAGGTAGTCCCAGTAGGCCCGGGTGAGGAAGGGAAGGTCCGTGGCGGCCACGGCCACCCAGGGGAAGCGGGCCTGGACCAGAGCGGTGTGGAGCCCCGAGAGGCTATCCCCCCCCGGCAGGAGGTCGGGGTAGACGGGCACCCCGAACCCCTCGTAGGGGCGGTTCGCCACGATGAACCGTTCCCCCGCCCCCGAAAGGCTTTCCAGAACCCAAAGGAGGAGGGGCTTCCCCCGGTAGGGGTAAAGGGCCTTGTCCTCCCCGAAGCGCTTGGAAAGCCCCCCCGCCAGCACCGCGCCGGTGTACATACCCTTAGCCTAAGGCCTCCACCAGCCGCCTGGCCCAAAGGGGGACCAGGAGAAAGCCCGTGGAGCCGAAGCCCGTGAGGGCGTACCCCCCGGGGATGGGGGTGAGGGGGTGGGGCCTGCGGAAGCGCACCCCCCGCCAGGCCCCGGCTACCCGGGGCCGGTAGCCCAGAAGGGCCTCCGCCCCCCTAAGGAGCCACTCCGCCTCCCCCTCCGAAGGGGGCGGCTCGGCGTAGCCGGGGAGGTCCAGGTAGCTCCCCCCAAGGGCCGGCCCCGCTAGGAAGACCCTATAGCTCAGGGCCACCTCCCGGTACTCCAGAAGGAGGAGCTCCAGCCCCGCCACCATCCGCCCCTCGAGGCCCAAGACCCCGGCCCCCCGGGCCCCCCCCGCCCAGACCACGAGCTCGGGCCTTAGCCGCCTTCCCCCCTCCAACCCCACCTCCCCCGGGGCGTAGGCCACCACCCGATCCCTGAGGCCTCCGAGCTCGGCCCAAACCCTTTCCAAAAAGGGCCGGGGCTCCAGCCAGAAGGCCTCGGGCAGGAAAAGCCCCTCCCGGGTCCAGCGGTAGGGGAGGCCGCTTGCCCCAAGGCGCCTCTCCCAGGCCGCCCGCTCCCCCTCGGGGACGGGGCGGAGGAGGCCCTTGTGGAGGGGCACGTAGCGGCTATAGAGGGCGAGGGCGGCCTCGAGGGCCAAAGCGCCTTCCGGCACCAAGGTCCCCCGCTTCCCCCGCACGGGGTTCACCAGGGCCACGGGGACGCGGCTCGCATCCCCCACCCCCTCCGCCACCCAGAGGACGGGAAGGCCCGCCCCCTTCAGGGCCAAGGCGGCCGCGGCCCCCGCCACCCCCGCGCCCACCACCACTACACCCCCCATATCCACCCCATCTTTGGGGCCCCCATCGCAGCGCAAGCCGCGATGGGGCTAAAAGCGGTACCCTTCCCCTTCCCTCCGGCAAATCCCCCGCCCCGCCAGGGCCTGGAGAAGGGCCTGGGCCTCGGAAAGGGGCATGTAGGGGCTAAGGTCCTCGGGGCGCAGGAACCCCCCCCGCCGCCAGGCCTCCTTCATGGCCAGGCGCTCCCTGGCCCAGGGGGAAGGCCCCCTTCGGAGGAACCCCCCCTGCCAGCGGTCCAGGAGGAGGAAGAGGAAGGCGGAAAGGAGAAGGGCCAGGAGAAGCCCCCCTAGGGTGAAGCGGAACGCGGCGAAGAGGAGGAGGAAAAGCCCCAGCGCGCCGGAAAGGGGCAAAAGGGGCCTCATGCCACCGGCAGGGGAATGGGGGCAGGGGCCTCTGCCCCCACCACCTCCCCGAAGAGGAGGTGGGGCGTGGCCTGCTTGATCTCCACCTGGTAAAGCCCAGGGGTGGGGGCCTGGTGGGCGGGGAGGAGGACGGGGTGGTTCCCCCGGTCGTGGCCCTGGACGTACCCCTCCTCCTTGGCCTCCCCCCGCACCAGGACCTCCACGGTCTTCCCCACCCAGGCCTGGTTCCGGCGGTAGCTCCACTCCTTCTGCTTCTCAATGAGGCGCATGAGCCGCTCCACCTTCACCTCCCGGGGCAGGTCCTGGAAGTGCTTGTAGGCGGGGGTGCCGGGGCGGGGGGAGTAGATGAACATGTAGGCCTGGTCGTAGCCCACCTCGTCGTAGAGGGAGAGGGTCTCCTGGAAGTCCTCCTCCGTCTCCCCGGGGAAGCCCACGATGATGTCCGTGGAAAGCACCGCATCCGGGAGGGCTTCCCGAATCTTGCGTATTCTTTCCAGATAGTGCGCCCGGCGGTACTCCCGGGCCATGCGCCTTAGGATCCGGTCCGAGCCCGACTGCACGGGAAGGTGGATGTAGCGGCAGATGGCCGGGGTCTCCGCGATGGCCTCGATGATGTCGTCGGTGAAGTTCACGGGGTGGCTGGTGAGGAAGCGCACCCGGGGGATCCCCATCCGGCCCACCATCCTTAGGAGCTCGGCGAAGGAGGGGAAGCCCGGCTGGTCCTTGCCGTAGGAGTTCACGTTCTGCCCCAGGAGGGTGACCTCCACCACCCCCGCGGCCTTGAGCATCTCGATCTCCTTCAGGATGAGGTCGGGGTGGCGGGAGACCTCCGGGCCCCGGGTGGTGGGGACGATGCAGTAGGTGCAGTGGTGGTTGCACCCCCGGATGATGGTCACGTGGGCGGAAAGGGCCCCCTTGGGGGGCGGGGGGATGTAGTCCAGGAGGTCCTGGCGGAAGGTGAGGTCAAAGAAGCGCTCGTGCTTCTTCAAGGCCTCAGGGAGGGAGGTAAGCGCTCCGGGGCCCAGGAGGATGTCCACCCCGAACTTCCTCGCCATCTGCTGGCCCTCGTCCAGCTGGGCCAGGCAGCCCATCATCCCCACGAGGAGGCCCCGGCGCTCCTTCTCCTTGCGCAGTTGCCCCAACAGGGCCCGCACCTTCTCCACGGGCTTGCCCCGCACCGCGCAGGTGTTCACCAAGACGAAGTCCGCCTCCTCAACGGAGTCCACCAGCTCCCACCCGAGGCTCACCAGCTCGCTCGCCACCAGGTGGGAGTCGTACTCGTTCATCTGGCAACCGTAGGTGATGAGGTGTGCGCGCATGCTTCCTCCCGGGCGACCGGGGGGATCCCGGGCCCATCCTTCCCAAGATAGCACCTTAAACTTAGGGCATGAAGCTCCGCTTCCGCCAAGACGGCCCCTACGTCCTGGACCTGCCCGAGGGGAGCACCTTCCGCTACAACGGGGAGGAAAGGCGCTTGGAAAGGGCCAAGCTCGCCCTCTGCCGCTGCGGGGGGTCCCAGGACAAGCCCTTCTGCGACGGGAGCCACAAGCGCCTGGGCTTCCGGGCGGAAGAGGGGGCGCTTTTAATAGATGAACTCCCGGATATCGTACCGGGCGGCCTTGAGCCCTAAGCGGCGCACCGCCTGGGCGAAGCGGCGGAGCTCCCCCTCGAGGTCCCCCACCACCCCCAGGCCCATGCGGGCGTAGGGGGTGTTCTCCTCCACCTGGAAGGGGGAGAGGTAGACCAGGTCCTCCCCGTCCAGGGGCAGGCGGGCAAGGAGGGCCAGGGTGTCCCGGAAGTGGGCCTCCCGGTAGGCCTCCCCCCCCACCCCCACCAGGAAGATGAGGCCCAAGGAGAGCCCCGCCTCCTTCAAGGCCCGCACCAAGGAGAGGGCCTCCTCCGGGTGGCCGGGCTTGTGGAGGAGGGCGAGGAGGGGGGCGTGCCCCGTCTCCAGGCCCAGGTGGACCCGCTTAAGGCCCAGGCCCCGGAGCCTTTCCCACCACCTGGGGTCCTTCTTAAGCCCCGTCCAGAGGTCCAAAAACCCGTACACCTCCTCCCCGGGGAAGCGCCTTTTTACCTCCTCCATAAGGGGCAGGAGGGGCTCGGAAAGGGCCAGGGCGTTCCCGTCCGCCAGGAACACCCCCCGCCTCAGGGCCCGCCCCCGGCCGAGGAGGCGGAGGACGGCCTCCAGGTGTTCCCGGAACTCGGGGAGGCTCTTTTTTCTGAAAGGGCGGTCCTGGTAGAAGGCGCAAAAGGCGCACCGGTTCCAGGTGCACCCCGTGGTGGCCTGGAGGACCACGGAGAGGTACGCGTCCGGGGGGAGGATGCTCACCGGATGGGGGTAGGCCCGGCGGTAGGGCGTGGGGTCGGCCAGGGCCTCCGGGGTCCAGCGGAGGACCTCCTTTCGCCTTTCCCCGTCCCGTAGGTGGGCCTCCGCCAGGGCCAGGATCTCCCCGTAGACCGCAAGGGCCTCCTCCCGGGCGAGAACAGCCCTCCTCCTCTCCCCTTCCCGGAAGCGGAGGTGGAGGGTGCCGTCCAGGGCGCGCTTAAAGGTAAGCCCCCGGCGGAAGTAGTGGTAGGGCCGCCCCTCCCGGTCAAAGGAGAGGACCCGATCCTCCAAGGAGAGGAGGGTGGCCTCGGGCCGGAGGAGCTCCACGCCCTTAGAATAAGCCCCGTGGCGCTTTCCGCCCTCCTCGCCCGGCTCACCCCCTTGGGCGGCTTTGAGGCCCGGGTCTACGGGGACGAAACGCGGGTGTACAAGGTCTATAGCCCCAGGGAGAAGGCCTTGGCCCGCCTCGAGGCCAGGAACCTGGCCCGCGCCGGGCTTGGGTCCTTCGTCCTGGGGGTGGAGGAGGTGGAGGGCCACGGCCTCCTCATCCTCCGCCGCTTTCCCGGCGAGCCCTTCCGACCCGAGCTTTTCCGCCCCGAGACCCTGGCCGCCTTGGCCCACCTCTTCCTCCACCTCCACCGCCTGCCCGAGCCGGGGGTGGTGCGGGCGGAAGACCTCCTAGAGCGCCTGGAGCGCTTTGAGGAGGCCCTAAGCCTCCACCCGGAGGCTAGAGGGCTCATCCGGGACCTGAAGAAGGAGGTGGCCTCCGTGGCGGGGGTGGAGAAGCGCTTCTGCCACCGGGACGCCTGGGCGGGAAACCTCCTCCTAAAGCAGCCCGGGGCCCAGGGGCCTTTGGTGATGCTGGTGGACTGGGCCCGGGCCGGGGGGGACGACCCCGCCCGCGACCTGGCCCTCCTGAAGACGGGAAGCCTGGACCTCTTGGGGGAGGATAGGGCCCGGGAGGCCCTCTTCCGCATCGCCCGCTTTTACCCTAAGGAGGTGCGGGAGCGGCTTTTCTTCTACGTGCCCCTCACCTACCTCCACGACCTCTACTGGTTCAAGACCAAGGCCCCGGGGGGCTTTTTGGAGGCCCTAAGGGAAAAGCTCCCCCGCGCCCAGGCCTTCTACCGGGAAGGCTTGGCCTTTAGAAAGGGGGCGTGTTAGCCTCTACTGGATGAAGATCACCCTGGTGGACCACCCCCTGGTCCAACACAAGCTGGCCCACCTCCGGGACAAGAGCACAGGCCCCAAGGACTTCCGGGAGCTGGCCGAGGAGATCGCCATGCTCATGGCCTACGAGGCCATGCGGGACCTGGAGCTAGAGGAACGGGTGGTGGAAACCCCCGTGGCCCCGGCCCGGGTGCGGGTGCTCTCGGGGAAGAAGCTCGCCCTGGTGGCCATCCTGCGGGCGGGGCTTGTCATGGTGGAGGGGATCCTCAAGCTGGTGCCCCACGCCCGGGTGGGGCACATCGGCCTCTACCGGGACCCCGAGTCCCTAAGCCCGGTGCAGTACTACGCCAAGCTCCCCCCGGACATCGCCGAGCGTCGGGTCTTCCTCTTAGACCCCATGCTGGCCACGGGGGGAAGCGCCAGCCACGCCCTAAGGCTCCTCAAGGACAAGGGGGCCACGGGGGTCAAGCTCATGTGCCTCATCGCCGCCCCGGAGGGCCTGGAGCGCATCGCCAAGGACCACCCCGAGACCGAGGTGGTGGTGGCGGCCATTGACGAGAGGCTCAACGAGCACGGCTACATCGTGCCGGGGCTGGGGGACGCGGGGGACCGCATCTACGGGACGAAATGATCTGGGAACGCCTGGGGATCGCGGAGCCGGCGGGTACGGGCTGGCTTTCCGTGCTCTTCGTCTTCCTGGTGGCCCTCCTCACCACCTGGCGCTTCATCCCCCCCGTGCGCCGCTTCGCCCTGAAGGTGGGCTGGGCGGACCAGCCCAATGAGCGGCGCCTGAACAAGGAGCCCCTGCCCAACGCCGGGGGGCTTGCGGTCTACGCCGGGGTGGTGGTGGCCCTGGTCCTGGCCGCGGCCCTAAGGCCCATCCTGGTGGAGGGGGTCCTCATCCAGGTCCTGGCCATCCTCCTGGGGGGGGCGTGGCTCGTCCTGGTGGGCTTTATCGACGACCAGTTCGGCCTGCCGCCCCTCTTCCGCCTCCTGGTGCAGACCCTTTCCGCCCTCCTCCTGGTGGCGGTGGGCGTGCGCTTTGAGACCGCCTTCGGCACCCCCCTGGACCCCCTCCTGGGGGTCTTCCTCACCTGGCTTTGGGTGGTGGGGATCACCAACGCCTTAAACCTCATGGACGGCCTGGACGGGCTTGCGGGGGGCATCGCCTTCATCAGCGCCATGAGCCTCCTGGCGGTGAGCGCCCAGTTCCCCTACTGGGCCGCGGGGACCCTCCTCCTCGCCGCCTTGGCGGGGGGCGCCTTGGGCTTCCTGAGGCACAACCTCCACCCGAGCCGCATCATCCTGGGGGACGCGGGGGCCTACTTCCTGGGCTACACCCTGGCGGCCACGGCCCTCCTCGGGAACCTCAAGCTCACCACCTTCTTAGGCCTCCTTCCCCCAGCCCTCTTCCTCCTCCTCCCCATCCTGGACACCGCCCAGGTGGTGGTGCGAAGGCTTTTAGAGGGCAAAAACCCCCTTTCCACCCCGGGGAAGGACCACCTGCACCACCGCCTCCTGGCCCGGGGGCTTTCCCAAAGGCGGGTGGCCTTCCTCCTTTGGGGGCTGGCCCTCCTCTTCAACCTCCTGGCCATGGCCTACCTAAGGATGCCCTGGGAGGCCATCCTGGCCACCCTGCTGGCCATCCTCCTGGGCCTGGGCTGGGTCACCTACCGGCGGCTTAGGGCCCTTCTGCGGGAGGTAGAATAGCCCATGAAGCGCGTGGTCCTCGCCTTCGGAACCCGGCCCGAGGCCACCAAAATGGCCCCGGTCTACCTGGCCCTCAAGGAGATCCCCCACCTCAAGCCCCTGGTCCTCCTCACCGGACAGCACCGGGAGCAGCTAAGGCAGGCCCTAAGCCTCTTCGGGATAGTGGAGGACCGCAACCTGGACGTGATGCAGGAGCGCCAGGCCCTGCCGGACCTCGCGGCCCGCATCCTGCCCCAGGCGGCCCGGGCCCTTAAGGAGATGCGGGCGGACTACGTCCTGGTGCACGGGGACACCCTCACCACCTTCGCCGTGGCCTGGGCGGCCTTCCTGGAGGGCCTCCCCGTGGGGCACGTGGAGGCGGGCCTAAGGAGCGGGAACCTGAAAGAGCCCTTCCCGGAAGAGGCCAACCGCCGCCTCACGGACGCCCTCACCGACCTGGACTTCGCCCCCACGCCCCTGGCCCGGGAAAACCTCCTGCGGGAAGGGAAAAAGCCGGAGGGCATCCTGGTCACCGGCCAGACGGGGGTGGACGCGGTGCTCCTCGCATCAAGGCTGGGCCGCCTCCCCGAGGGGCTCCCCCCGGGGCCCTACGTGACCGTGACCATGCACCGGCGGGAGAACTGGCCCCTTCTTCCCGAGCTCGCCCGGGCCCTCAAGCGGGTGGCCCAGGACTTCCCCCACCTCACCTTCGTCTACCCCGTGCACCTGAACCCCGTGGTGCGGGAGGCGGTCTTCCCCGTGCTGAAAGGGGTAAAGAACTTCGTCCTCCTGGACCCCCTGGAGTACGGCCCCATGGCCGCCCTCATGAAGGAAAGCCTGCTTTTGGTCACGGACTCCGGGGGACTTCAGGAGGAGGGCGCGGCCCTGGGGGTGCCGGTGGTGGTCCTGAGGAACGTCACGGAGAGGCCGGAGGGCCTTCAGGCCGGGATCCTGAAGCTTGCGGGCACGGACCCCGAAGGGGTCTACGCCACCGTGGCGGGCCTCCTCAAAGACCCTGAGGCCCTAGCGGGGATGCGCCGGGCCAAAAACCCCTACGGGGACGGGAAGGCAGGGGTCAGGGTGGCGAGAGGGGTGGCCTGGCGGCTTGGGCTTGGCCCTAGGCCGGAGGACTGGACTCCCTAGGCCAGCCCCGCCGGAGCTGGTGGGCCCCAAGAAGGAGGAGGCTTCCCCCCAGGAGGAGGGCCGCCTTCTCCCCCCCTAAAAGCTCAAAGAGGAGGCCCGTGAGGTAGGCCCCGAGGGGCCCCGTACCCAGCATGACCAGGGTGTAGACGGCCATGACCCGGCCCCTTAGGCGGTCGGGGACGGAAAGCTGCACCAGGGTGTTGGCGTTGATGAGCACGGAGATCATCCCAAAACCCCCCAGGGCGAGGAAAAGGGGGATGAGGGGGAAGGGCTTGAAGAAAAGCCCTAGGTGGGCCAGGGCCAGGAAGAAGACCCCGAGGAGGAGCCGGTGGGGCCTGGGCCTCCCCGTGAAGGCCATGACCAGGGCGGCCAGCACCGCCCCCACCCCCACGCTGGAGAGGAGGAGGCCGAAGCCTTGGGCCTCGAGGCCAAGGACCAGCCGGGCGTAGGCCGGCACCAGGGTCTGGAAGTTCATCCCCAAGAGGCTTGCGAAGAGGACGAGCCCCACCACCCGCCGCACCACGGGGTGGCCCCGGACGAAGGCCAGCCCCTCCCCGGCCTCCCGCCACCAGGGGAGGTCCTCCCCCCCGTTCCCCCTCCCTCCCGGCAGGCGCAGGAGGACCAGGAGGAGAGGCAGGAAGGAAAGGGCGTTGGCCAGAAAGGAGGCCCCCACCCCATACCGGGCGATGAGGAGGCCCGCTAGCGCGGGGCCCACCAGGCGGCTGGTGTTGAAGCCAAAGGAGTTCAGGGCGATGGCCCCGGGGTAGCGCTCCCGCCCCGCCAGCTCCACGGTGAAGCTCTGGCGCACGGGCTGGTCCATGGCGTTCAGGGCCCCGTAGAGGAGGGCGAAGAGGAGCACATGGGGGTAGCGGAGGACCCCCGCGAAGATCCCCAGGGCCATGAGGAGGGCGAGCAGGGCCATCCCCCCCTGGGTTAGGAGGAGGAGGGTGCGCTTGGGGTAGCGGTCCGCCAAGACCCCCGCGGGCAGGGAAAAGAGGAGGGAGGGCAGGAACTGGAAGGCCACCACCAGCCCCAGCCTTTCGGCGCTCCCCGTGAGGAGGAGGACCAGCCACCCCATGGAGGCGGCCTGCATCCAGGTGCCGAGCTGGGAGACGAAGAGGGCCAGCCAGTAGCGCCGGTAGAGGGGGTCCTGGAGGAGACGGAGGGCCAGCACCCCCCTATCCTACTCCTGACTGACCGGTCATTATCCTGCCTTGACAGCCCGGGGAAGCCCGAGTAGGGTAAAGGCGCAAACTTATGCGGAGGTGAGCATGAGAAGCGCGCTTATCTTAGGGGTGGCCCTGGTGCTTGGCGCCGGGCTTGCGCAGAAGCCCAAGGTGGTCATCGGCACGGGGAGCACGGGCGGGGTCTTCTTCTACTACGGCACCGCCTTGGCGGACATCTACAACAAGGCCGGGGTGGCGGAGTTCCAACCCGTCCAGACCGGGGGCTCCTACGACAACCTCCTCCTCCTCCGCGACCGGACGGACCCCAAGGCCAACACCTACTACTGCGCCCTCACCACCACCGACTCCGCCTACGTGGCCTACACCGGGGAGGAACCCCGCTTCAAGGCCAAGCCCGCCAAGGAACAGCGGGTTCTCTTCTACATGTACCCCTCCTTCATCCACATCGTCACCAGCGAAAAAAGCGGCATCAAGGTCCTCCAGGACCTCAAGGGCAAGCGGGTCTCCACCGGCCAGCCCGGCTCCAGCACGGAGAACCTGGCCCTCCTCGTCCTCCAGGCCGCAGGGGTGAAGCCCGAAAGCTTCGCCAAGCGGGAGCGCCTCCCGGTGGCCGAGGGGGCCAAGGCCCTGGCGGAGGGCACCCTGGACGCCTTCTTCTGGGTGGGCGGGGTGCCCACGGGCTCCATCGTGGAGCTGGGCCAGACCCTGGCCCGCAAGGGGGACCGGGTCTACCTCATCCCCATTGACCCCAAGAGCACCACCGCCCAGGTGGCCCTGAAGCGCTTCCCGGGCCTTTTAGACCCCACGGTGGTCCCCAAGAGCGTCTACGGCACCCGCACGGACGTGCCCGGCCTGAACACCGGCAACATCCTGGTCTGCCCGGAAAGCCTGCCCCAGGAGGTGGCCCACGCCATGATGAAGGCCACCTTTGACAACCTCCAGACCCTGAGAAGCGCGGTGGCCGCGGCCAAGGACACCTCCGTGGCCAACACCGCCAAGCTTTACGGGAAGTTCATCATCCCCTTCCACCCCGGGGCTGAGCGGTACCTGAAGGAAGTAGGCGCGGTGAAGTAAGGGCAAGGTGCCCTCGGGGCCCGGGGAGGACCCCCGGGCCCTTTTGGAGGTCAAGATGGCCGAAGTCCACGCTTCCCTACCCCCAAGCCCCCTAGGGCGGCTTACCCGAGGGATTCTTATCCTGGGTTCCCTCTACAGCCTCTACCTGGTCCTCCACCCCTTCACCCCCCTGGCCCAGGCCCACATCAACCTCCTGGACATCGTCCAGCTCCAGCGGAGCACCCACGTCCTCTTCCTCCTCCTCGGGGCCTATTTGGTGAGCTTCTTCGCCCCGCCCCGGAAGGCCACCTTGGGGTCTTGGGCCTTCCTCCTCTTCAGCCTGGTGCCCCTCTACGCCTTCCTCTTCCCCAAGCCCCCCGCCATGGCCCTCCCCCTGGAGGTGCGGCTCTTTGGGCTTTTCGTCTGGGCCGTGTCCGTCCTGCCCGCGGTGGCGCCCCCGCTCCAGCGCCCCACCGCCCTCCTCGGGGCCCTTTTAGCCCTCCTTCCCGCCTGGTACCAGGCCCGCTACTTTGAGGAGCTGGTGTACCGGGCGGTGATCCCCGAGGCCTGGGACGCGGGGATGAGCCTCTCCCTCATCCTCCTCCTCCTCGGGGTGGTCTACCGCCTATTGGGCCCGGTAATGCCGGTTCTGGTCCTCTTCTTCTTCAGCTACAACCTCCACGCCCAGGCCTTCCCCGGGCCCTTCCGGGGCACCCCCCAACCCATAGACCTCCTCCTGGGCAAGACCTTCAACGAGACGGAGGCCGGCATCTACGGCCTCATCACGGGGGTTTCCGCCAAGTACCTGGTCTACTTCACCCTCCTTTCGGGGATGATCACCGCCTTAGGCCTCGGCCGGGTGGTGGCCAACCTGGCCCTGGCCCTGGTGGGCAAAAGCCCCGCCACCCCGGGCCGGGTCACGGGCCTGGCCGGGGTCTTCATGGGCATGTTCTCCGGCTCGGGGGCCGCGGACACCCAGTTCGTCTCCGCCCTCACCAAGCCCCTTTACGAGAAGTCCGGCTACGACCGCCTGGTGGCCGCAGGGATCGCCGCCACCGCGGGGACCATCGCCCTCATCATGCCCCCCATCATGGGCAGCATCGCCTTCATCATGGTGGAGATCCTGGAGATCCCCTACCTGAAGGTGATGATCATGGCCCTGGGGCCGGCCCTCCTCTACCTTCTCGCCATCCTGGCCTTCAACGAGTTCTACGCCCGCAAGGCGGGCCTGAAGGCGGTGGCGGTGGAGCTGGGGATGGGGCGGCGGGCCTACGCCCTACGGTATAGCCCCATCTTCCTCCCCATCCTCCTCATCGTGGTCCTCCTCTACCTGGGCTACGAGGTGCGCACCGCGGCCAGCCTGGCCCTCGTGGGCTTCATCCTCCTCGCTTACCTGGACCCCACCTTGAGGCCCAAAGGGGTGGGCCCCCTCTTCCAGGGCCTGGAGGAAGGCTTCCGTAGCCTCCTTCCCATCGGCACCGCGGTGACCTCGGCCAACCTCATCTTCGCCATGATGGTCATCTCCGGCCTGCCCTCCAAGTTCAGCCAGCTCCTGCAGCAGGTTTCGGGGGAAAGCCTCCTCCTGGCCACCCTCATCACCGCTATCTTCAGCCTGGTCCTGGGCATGGGGGTGCCCCCCACGGCCACCTACGTGCTCACCTCCGCCCTCACCGCCCCGGCCATCATCGCCCTGGCCAGGGAAAACGGCATCCCCGACCAGGCCGCGGTCTACGCCACCCACATGTTCCTCTTCTACTACGCCGTCCTGGCGGACGTGACGCCCCCCGTGGCCCTTTCCGCCTACGCCGCGGCCAGCGTCTTCGGCACCCACCCCCTGCCCACGGGGGTCTACGCCGCCCGGGTGGCCCTCTCCAAATACCTCATCGGCTTCTTCTTCCTCCTCTCCTACACCGGCACCGGCCTCCTCATCCTCCCCTTGCTGGAAACCGCCCCCCCAGGGGAGGCCTGGCCCATCATCCTGGAGCGCTTCCTGGCCGTGGCCGCAGGCATCGTCTACCTCTCCGCCGCCACCGCGGGCTACACCAGAAGGCCCCTGGCCCGCCTCGAGTCCTGGCTCCTGGGCCTCCTCGCCCTCCTCCTCTTCGTCCCCCAAAGCACCCTCAACCTGGTGGCCTTCCTCCTGGGCCTCCCCTTCTTCCTCAAGAAGGGCTTGACGGGAAAGGGGCAAGGGGCTTAGGGTAGGCCTGAAAGGAAAGGAGGCTCCTATGAGACCCTGGTTGCTCGCCCTGCTGGCCCTCTTTGGCCTGGCCCTGGCCCAGAAGCCCCGGGTGGTCATCGCCACCGGGGGGGTGGGCGGGGTCTACTTCTACTACGGCACCGCCCTGGCGGAGATCTGGAACAAGGCGGGGGTGGCGGAGGCCCAGGCCACCCAGACCGCGGCCTCCATAGACAACCTCCTCCTCCTGGAAAACCGCACGGGCGGGGGCACCTACTACTGCGGCACGGTGCTCCCCGACTCCGCCTACCTGGCCTACACCGGAGGGCACGAGCGCTTCAAGGACAAGCCCGCCAAGAACGTGCGCATCCTCTTCGCCATGTACCCCAACTACCTCCACATCGTCACCCGGGAGGGGGCGGGGATCCGGGTGGTGCAGGACCTTAAGGGCAAGCGGGTCTCCACCGGGGCCCCGGGCTCGGGCACGGAGGTGGAGGCCCTCCTCGTCCTCCAGGCCGCGGGGCTTTCCCCCAAGGACTTCGCCAAGCAGGAGCGCCTGGGGGCCCAGGAAAGCGCCAACGCCCTCTCCGAGGGCACCATAGACGCCTTCTTCTGGTCTGGGGGCCTGCCCACGGGGGCCATCACCGAGCTCTCCGCCGCCTTGGCCCGCAAGGGGCAGCGGATCTACCTGGTGCCCCTAGACCCCAAGAGCACCGTGGTCCAGACCTTCCAGAAGCGCTTCCCCGGCCTCGCGGGCCCCGGGGTCATCCCCAAGGCGGTCTACGGGGCCCGGGCCGACACCCCCACCCTCACCTTCTGGAACCTCTTCGTCTGCCCAGCAAGCCTCCCGGAGGAAGCGGCCTACGCCCTCACCAAGGCCACCTTTGAGGGCCTCGAGGCCCTCCGCGCCGCGGTGGCCGCGGCCCGGGACACCACCCTGCAGAACGCCGTGCGCTTCGTGGGGGGCACCATCCCCTACCACGAGGGGGCCCTGCGCTACTTCCGGGAAGCGGGCGCTTTGAAGTAGGGGACATGGCCAAGGCCCGGCTCCTCCTCCTCTTAGGGGCCGGGCTTCTTCTTTCCTTCCTGCGGGTGGTGGAGGTGGAGGGGGAAGGGGAAAGGGTCCTCCTCTTCCTCCTCCCCTTCCAGGAGGCCCGGGTGGAGTTCTTAAACTCGGTGACGGGAAAGCCCGTCCTCCTGGAGTTTAGGCCCCTCTGGCGCTTCCAAGGCTTTCAGGCCTACACCGACCCGGAAACGGAGGCCTACTACACCGGAGGGGCCTACCCCTGGAACGAGGCCCTGGCCCGGGAAAGGCGTAAAGCGCTCCTTTACTGCTCGGAGGCGGGCCTGGCCCTAAGGCTTGGGGGGAGGTGGTTCCGGGTGGAAAAGGGGTGCCTCCGGGCCCGCCTCCTTTTTCCCCCCTAGCCCCACCGAAGCGCAGGCTCCGGGTGGGGCACTTACCGGATCACCTGGGGTACCACCCGGAGGGTGAGGGTGCGCCCACCCCGGAAGACCTTTAGGGTCACCGCCTCCCCCGGCTTCTTGCGGTAGAGCACCTGCCGGAGGCTGGCGATGGAGGTAAGGGGCACCCCGTCCGCCTCCAGGAGCACGTCCCCGTCCAGGCCCACCTGCAGGGCCTCCCCCGTGGGGAGCTGGAGGTAGGCGAAGCGGGTGGGGGGCTTCAGGCCCGCCCGCTCCGCGGGGCTATTCCGCTCCACCTCCTGCACCATGAGGCCGGTTTCGGGCAGGCCGTGCTGCTGGCGCAGGCGCTCGGGGTAAAGGCTTAAGGGGACCAGGCTCACCCCCAGGCGGGGGCGGTTTTGGATGAGGACCTCCGCGGTGAGGGTCTTGCCCGCTCTCAGCTCGGGGAGGTGCTCCTTCACCAGGTTGATGGGCAGGGCGAAGCCCACCCCCGCGAACTGGGCCGCCCCGAACTGGCCCGTGGGGGTGAAGATGGCGGTGTTGATGCCGATGACCTCGCCCCGGGAGTTGAGAAGCGGCCCGCCGGAGTTCCCCGGGTTGATGGCCGCGTCCGTCTGGATCACCTGGGGCACCAGGCCCGAATCGTCCCCGATGGCCCCAGGGTTTTCCCGGATGGCGGAGACGATGCCCTGGGTCACGGTGAACTCCAAGCCGAAGGGGTTCCCCATGGCGATGGCCTTCTGGCCCACGCGGATCTTGTCCGAGTCCCCCAGGACCAAGGGCACCAGCTTGGCCTTTGGGGCCTCCACCTTGAGGAGGGCCACGTCCAGGGGCGGGGCCGAGCCCACCAGGCGGGCCCGGTACTCCTTGGGGTCGTTGTGGAACTTCACGGTGATCTGGTCCGCCCCCTCCACCACGTGGTAGTTGGTGAGGACGTACCCCTCCTGGTCTATGACGAAGCCCGAACCCGTGCCCTCCTGCGGGGGGGCCTGGAGGAAGGGGGCGAAGAACTCAAACCCCGGGGGGAGCTGAAGCGCCCTGGGGGCGGTGCGCACCGCCACGTAGACCACCCCGTCCCCGTACCGCTCCACGATCTCCACGGTGTTCCGCTCGTACTCCAAAAGCCCCCCGTCCGGGGCGGGGCTTGGGGTCTGGGGCTTGGGGGCCTGCCCGCCCGAAACCCCCCACCAAAGGACCGCCCCCGCCATGAGGGCGAGGACCGAAAACCCTATGAAGGAACGCCCAAGGCTCATGCGCCACCTCCTAAGGCCACCTTAGCCCCCTGGGGTTAGCCTCCGATTAGACGAAGACCACGGTCTTGTTCCCGTGGACGATGATCCGGTCCTCCAGGTGCCAGCGCACCGCCCGGGCCAAGACGGTGCGCTCCAGCTCCCGCCCCAAGCGGCGCATCTCCGCCACGGAGTGGCGGTGGGAGACCCGCACCACGTCCTGCTCAATGATGGGCCCCTGGTCCAGCTCCTCCGTGACGTAGTGGGCCGTGGCCCCGATGAGCTTCACCCCCTTCTCGTAGGCCTGGCGGTAGGGGTCGGCCCCGGCGAAGGCGGGGAGGAAGGAGTGGTGGATGTTGAGGATGCGCATGGGGAAGCGGGCCACGAAGCGGGGGGAGAGGATCTGCATGTAGCGGGCGAGGACCACGAGCTCCACCCCCTGGGCCTCGAGGAGCTCCAGGATCCTTTCCTCCGCCTCCTCCTTCCGCCCCTTCTCCACCGGGACGTGGTGGTAGGGCACCCCGAAGCGCTCCACCTCCTCCCGGTGGTCCGGGTGGTTGGAGACCACCAGGCGGAGGTCCATGGGAAGCTCCCCCACCCGGTAGCGCCAAAGGAGCTCCAGAAGGGCGTGGGCCGGCTTGGAGACCAGGATGGCCGTCCTCTTCCTCTCCGAGGCGTAGGCGATGCGCCACTCCATCCCGAAGCGCTCCGCCACCACCTCCTGGAAGGCCCGCTCCAAGGCGGGGCGGGAGAGGTCCAGGTGGGGGGTGGTGAAGGCCAGGCGCATGAAGAAGGTGCCCCCCTCGGGGTCGGTGGAGTGCTGCTGGAGGTCGGTGATGTTGGCCCCGTGGGCGTAGAGGAAGCCCGAGACCGCGGCCACGATGCCCGGCCGGTCGGGGCAGGTGATGAGGAGGCGGGCCTCGTCCATAGGGGTTACTATATCCGCCATGGACTGGACCACCGCGGACCTTTCCGACCGCTTTCCCGAGGCCCCCTACCTCCCCGGCCTCCTCAAGGACTTTGGCGGCCGGGCGCGCTTCTTTGGGCGGGTGCGCACCCTTAGGGTCTTGGAGGACAACCTCCTGGTGCGCCGGGTGCTGGAGGAGGGGGGCGAGGTCCTGGTGATCGACGGCGGAGGAAGCCTGCGCACCGCCCTCCTCGGGGGCAACCTAGCCCGGCTGGCCCTGGAACGGGGCTTTAGGGGGGTGGTGGTCCACGGGGCGGTGCGGGACGCAGCGGAGCTTAGGGCCCTCCCCTTGGGGGTGAAGGCCCTGGGCACCACCCCCAAGAAGAGCGCCAAGGCGGGGGTGGGGGAGGTGGACGTGCCGGTGGAGTTTTTGGGGCTTAGGGTTCTTCCCGGGCAGTTTCTGGTGGCCGATGAGGACGGCCTTCTCCTCCTCCCCGCACCCCCGAGCGGCGGCCAAAGCGGCGGATGAGCTCCGCCTCCTCCAAAGCGAGGAGGGTGGGCCTTCCGTGGGGGCAGGCCCAGGGGGTTTCGCAGGCGAGGAGGGCGTCCAGGAGGGCCTGCCCCTCCGCCTGGGCCAGGGGGTGGCCGGCCTTGAGGGCCGGGAGGCAGGCCAGGCGGGCCAGGAGCCCCCTTAGGCTCTTTCCCTCTTCCCTAAGGACCTCCCGGAAGACCTCGGGGAGGAGGAGGGGGTAGGGGTGGAGGAAGGAAGGGGCCCCCAGGAGGCGCACCCTTCCCGGGCCAAAGGGCTCAAAGGCGAAAAGGGCCCTTAGGGCCTCCTCCCGCTCAGGAAGCCTTAGGGCCTCCTCGGGCTCCAGGAGAACGAGAAGGGGCTTGGGAAGGGGAGCAGGCCCTTCCGCCACCTTCTTCCTTAGCTCCTCAAAGAGGATGCGCTCGTGGGCCGCGTGCTGGTCCACCACGTAGAGGGTGCTCCCCGCCTCGGCCAGGAGGTAGCTTTCCCGGAACTGGCCCAGGTACTTGAGGCGGGGGCGGGCCAGGGCCTGGACCGGCCTCAGGGCGGAAAGGGCTCTTTCGGGGAGGGTCCGGGCCAGGTCCTCCCCGGCGAAGGCCTCCCTTAGGGCCTCTTCCAGGAAGGCCTCGGCCTCGGAAGAAAGCCGCACCTCCTCCTTCCTGGCGTCCAGGCGCAGGCGGAAGGCCGCCGGGGGCAGGGTGAGGTTCAGGACCCCGTAGGGGTAGTGCCCCTCGGGGAGGAGCTCCCGGTAGGCCCGGCGGAGGAGGAGGAGCACCCCCTTGGGCAGGGCCACGGGGCGGCCGTTCACGGAAAGGAAGAGCCCCTCGGGGCCGGTCCTCGAGGCCTCAGGGCGGGAGAGAAGGGCCTCCAGGACCATCCCCTCCCCCTCCTTCCGGACGGGGAAGAGCCTTTCCGAGAGCACCCGGCCGAACTGGAGCCGGGCCGCCTCCTTAAGCCCCGCGCCGGGAAAAAGGAGGAGGGCCTTCCCCTCGGCGAAGAAGACCAGGTGCAGGTGGGGGTGGTGGAGGAGGTAGCGCTTGAGGAGGAGGAGGACCTCCCGCGCCTCCCCCTTCCCGGGGGCCTCGCGGAAGCGCACCTCCACCCGGGTGCCCGGGGGGGCGGGGACCTCCCGGTGGGCCCGGACCTCCCCCCGCTCCACCAGGAGGAGCCCGCCCCCCACCTGCGCCCGGGGGCGGGAGCGGATCCTTAGGGCCTCGGCCTGGGCCAGGGCGTAGAGGGCCTGGCCGCGGAAGCCCAGGGTGGCGATCCGTTCGGGGTCTAGGAGCTTGCTGGTGGAAAAAGGGGCCACCGCCAGGGGAAGCTCGGCGAAGGGGATCCCCTCCCCGTCGTCCTCCACGGCAAGGGCCTTTCCCCCCTCCCAAAGCTCCACCTTGACCCTCTTCGCCCCTGCGTCCAGGGCGTTTTCCAAAAGCTCCCGCACCGCGTCTTTTAGCCCCAGGAGGACCTCCCCCTCGGCGAGGAGGGCCCTAAGGGGTTCGGGCAGGGGGCGGATCATGACCGGACAAGGCCCAGGGCCAGGGCCCTAAGCTCGTGGAGGACCTTCAGGGCCTCGAGGGGGGTGAGGCGGTCCGGGTCCAGGGCGAGAAGGCGCTCCAGCACCCCCTCCAAGGCCCCTTCCCGCCGGGCCAGGAGGCCCTGGAGGAGGGCGCGGGCCCGCTCCACCACCTCCCTCGGGAGGCCCGCCATCTGGGCCACCTCCACCCCGTAGCTCTTGGAGGCGGGGCCGGGGAGGACCTGGTGGTAGAAGACCAGCCCCCCCGCCTCCTCCTTGGCGGCCACGTGGAGGTTTTTCAGGCGGGGGAGGTTTAGGGCGGTGAGCTCAAAGTAGTGGGTGGCGAAGAGGGCGTAGCACCGCCTCTCGTGCAGGGCCTCGGCCACCGCGGTGGCGATGGCCACCCCGTCCAGGCTGGAGGTGCCCCGGCCCACCTCGTCCAGGAGGACGAGGCTCTTTTCCGTGGCCTCCCTCAGCACCTGGGCCACCTCCTCCATCTCCACCATGAAGGTGCTCCGCCCGCCCGCCAGGTCGTCCGCGGCCCCGATGCGGGTGAAGATGCGGTCAAAAAGGGGAAGCACCGCCTCCTCCGCGGGCACAAAGCTCCCCATCTGGGCGAGAAGGGCGATGAGGGCGGTCTGGCGCAGGAAGGTGGACTTCCCCGCCATGTTGGGCCCCGTGACCAGGACGAGCCCGTGGTCCATCTCCAGGTCGTTGGGGACGAAGGCCGTGCGCCGTTCCACCACCGGGTGCCGCCCCCCACGGATGAAAAGGCGCTCCCCAAAACGGGGCCGGACGTACCCGTAGCGCACCGCCACCTCCGCCAAGGCGGCGTACACGTCCAGCTCCGCAAGGAGCCTGGCCGCCTCCCTCAGGGCCTCCCCTTCCCGCTTGGCCCGCTCCCTTAGGGCCTGGAAGACCTCCTCCTCCCGCCTCCTCGCCAGGGCCTCCAGGCGGTAAAGCTCCCGCTCCTTCTCCTTCATCTCAGGGAGGGCGTAGCGCTGGCGGTCCTTTAGGGTCTGGAGGGGCTTGTACTCGGGGGGGACCCGGTCGTAGTAGGGCCGGGTGACCTCGAGGTAGTAGCCGAAGACCGCGTTGTAGCCCACCTTGAGGGTGGGGATGCCCGTGCGCGCCCTCTCCTGTTCCTCCAGGGCCAGGAAGTAGGCCACCCCCTCCTCGTGGGCCCGGCGCAGGGCGGAAAGCTCGGGGTCGTACCCCTCCCGGATCACCCCCCCCTCGGAAACCTTCAAGGGGGGGTCCTCCACCAAGGCGGCCTCCAGCTCCTCCTTGAGGGGCCCAAGCTCGGGCAAGGGGAAGCCCTCCCCCAAAAGGGCGGAAAGCTCGGGAAGGACGGCCAGGGTGCGCCTCAGGGCGGCGAGGTCCTTTGGGTTCGCCCGGCCGAGCTCCAGCCGGGTGGCCAGGCGCTCCAGGTCCGAAACCCGGTGGAGAAGCCGGCGCACCCCTTCCCTAAGGGTCGAATCCCGCACGAAGGCCTCCACCCGGTCCAAGCGGGCCTCGATGGGGCCCGCCTCCAGGAGGGGGTGGCGGAGCCAGGCCTGGAGGAGGCGGCGGCCCGGGGCCGTGCGGGTCTCGTCCAGGACGGCGAACAGGGTGTCCTGCCCCCGGAGGGGCTCAAAGACCTCCAGGGCCCTAAGCGTGGCCTCGGAAAGGCCCATGAAGGCCCCGGGGTCGTAGGGGCGGAAGGGTCTCGGGCTAAAGGCCTCCCCCTGGGTGTAGCGGGCGTAGGCGAGGAGGGCCCCCTGGGCCCGCCTCAGGGCCAGGAGGCCTTCCCCCATGGGCTCAAAGGGGGCCTCGGAGAGCATCACGGGGAATCGTTTTTGGAATTCTTCCAGAAAAGCTGGGTTTTCCCGTAGCTCCGGAGCCAGGAGAACCTCCGCGGGCCGGTGGCGAAAGAGCTCGTCGTAAAGGGCGCTTTTGCTCTTGAGAAGGGTGCCCTTGAACTCCCCGGTGGAGACGTCCAAAAAGGCCAGGCCCCACCCGTCCCCGGTGGCGATGGCCGCCAGGTAGTTGGCCTCCCGGGGGAGGAGGGCCTCCTGGACCAGGGTCCCCGGGGTGAGGAGCTGGGTCACCTCCCGCCTTACGAGCCCTTCCGCCTCCTCCGCGGGCTCCACCTGGTCGGCGATGGCCAGGCGGAAGCCCAGCTTGAGAAGCCGCTCTGCGTAGGCGTCAAAGGCCCGGATGGGGATCCCGGCCATGGGGGTGGTGAAGTCCTTGCTGGTCTTGTGGGTGAGGGCCAGGCCCAGGGCGCGGGCCAGCCTTTCTGCGTCCTCCCCGAAGCACTCGTAGAAATCCCCCACCTGGAAGAGGAGGAGGTAGTCCGGGTAGCGGTCCCTGAGCTCCACGTACTGCTGGAGGAGGGGGGGCAGGGGACCGGGGCCTTCGCCCTTGAGCATACTTCCCATGATAGCGCCCGAAGGGGGGAGGATACCCTCTTGGAAACAGTTAAGAACTCCCTTGGGAAACACCCCCCGAAAGGCTTATACCCCCTACTTGACAGGGGTAGACTCGGGGGTCTAGCTTAAGCTCAACCGGAAACCAAGGGACGAACGTCCCACCGGGCAGGAGGAGTAGGGTATGGAGAAGCTTAACCGGCGAACCACCTTGAAGCTTATGGGCTTGGGGGCGGCGGCGCTGGCCATGGGCCGGGGGCTGGCCCAGCAGGCCCCCACCGCGGACCAGCTGGTGAAGGGCAAAAACGCCAAGCTCATCGTCCTTTCCCAGCGTCCCGTGGTGCTGGAAACCCCCTACGATCTCCTGGTAAGCCAGCCGGAAAGGACCCCCAAGGAGATCCTCTACATCCGCAACAACGTAGACCTGGCAGGGTACAACACCGTGGAGGGGGCGAGCCTCGAGGGCTGGTCCATTGAGGTGGGCGGCCTTTTGGACAAACCCTTCACCCTGGAGGCCAAGGAGCTCCTGAACCTCCCCCAAAGCGAGGTCACCATGGTCCTCCAGTGCTCGGGGAACGGCCGCTCCTTCTACCAGCCCCGCACCTCGGGCAACCCGTGGGGCCGGGGCGGGGTGGGGAACGTGACCTTCCGCGGGGTCAAGCTCAAAGACCTTCTGGCGGCCAAGGGGGCCAAGCCCACGGAGAAGGCCCTCTTCATCACCGCCCACGCCAGCCGGCAGGGCGGGGCGGCGGAGTTCGTGCGCAGCGTGCCCATCCAGGCCCTGGAGAACGCCCTCCTGGCCCTCTCCATGAACGGGGAGCCCCTCCCTGCGGTCCATGGGGGGCCGGTGCGGCTGGTCTTCCCCGGCTTCTTTGGGGTGAACAACGTCAAGTGGGTGCAGAAGATTGAGTTCGCGGAGGCGGAGAACACCACCGCCGAGCAGATGCCCCGCTACCGGGTGCCCGCCATCCCCAACACCCACCTGCCCTTCCTGCCCCAGGAACCCGGGGGGCGCTACACCTACACCTTCGCCACCTCCCGCCCCAACTGGCTGGTGAACGTGAACAGCTTCATCTTCGCCCCCTTGGAAGGCCAGACGGTGGAGGGCCCCTACGTGCGGGTGGAAGGGGTGGCCTTCAACGACGGCATCGTCCCCATCGTAAGCGTGGAGCTCTCCGCCGACGGGGGCCGGACCTGGTTCAAGGCGGAACTGGAGAAGACGGAGCGGAGCTTCGGCTGGATACGCTGGCGGAGGACGCTCTACCTGCGCTCCGGGGCTCACGAGATCATGGCCCGGGCTTGGGACGCGGCCGGGCGGAGCCAGCCCTTGGACGGCAACCTGGCCTGGAACGAGCGGGGCTACGAGTGGAACGGGGTGATGCGGGTCCGCTTCACCGTGGCCTAAACCCTACACCTTGGGGGCCCCTCCCGGGGCGGGGGGCCCCCGGGCGCTTAAGCCCTGGCCTTCCGAAAAGGGTAAGCCGAGGCGCGGACGAAGGATACACCCCTAGGGTAGAGTAATGGAAATGAAGCGATTCCTGTTCCTGACGGTGCCCTTACTGGGCTTGCTCGGCTACTGGGCCCTAAGCCAGTACACCCTACCCGAGGGTCTGGGCAAGGACCTGGTCTTGGCCAAGTGCCAGGCCTGCCACGACCTGGGCCTGGTGGCGCGGGAGCGGCTTTCCCGGGCGCGCTGGGATGCCGTCTTGGACGAGATGGCCCTCCAGGGCCTGAAGCTCACCCCCGAGGAACGGGCCGGCATCCTGGACTACCTGGCCACCTACCTGGGGACCACCCCGCCGCCCGTCTCCCCTGCCCCCACCCAGGCGGCCAAAACCGGGGCCCAGGTGTACGCCAACTGCATGGGGTGCCACGGGCCCGAGGGGCAGGGGAACCCTCCCAGCTTCCCGCCCCTCACCCACGTGGGCCCCTGGGCCGCCACGGAAGGGGGGCGCACCTACCTCCTCCATGTCCTCCTCCACGGCCTGCAGGGGGAGATCCGGGTGGGCGAGGCCAGCTACAACGGGGTGATGCCCGGCTTTAGCTGGCTCTCCGACGAGGAGATCGCCCTGGTGCTGAACCACGTGGTGGCCTGGAAGGCCCCCCAGGGCTTCAAGCCCTTCACCCCGGGAGAGGTGGCCCAGGCGCGGGCCAAACCCCTAAGCCCGGAGGAGGTATGGCGGCTCCGGCCCTAGGGCGGGTGGTCTCCCTCCACCTGGGCACCGGGGAGGGCCTCCCCAAACCCCGGGTGGAGGCCCTCACCCTGGTGGCGGGGCATGGGGCCCTGGGGGACCGGCACGCGGGGCGGGACCCGGATAGGGCGGTCCTGGTGGCGGGCCTTGCCGCCTACCAGAGGGCCGAGGGGGCGGGCATATCCATCCCCTACGGGGCCTTGGGGGAGAACCTCCTCCTGGACCTGGACCCCCACGACCTCCCCCCCGGAGCCCGCCTGGAGGTGGGCGAGGCGCTACTGGAGCTTTCCTCCGTCTGCACGGTCTGCGCCAGCCTCTCCCGGTTTGACCTCAGGCTCCCCAAGCTCCTCTACGGGGGCCGGGGGGTCTACGCCCGGATCCTACGGGGTGGGGTGGTGCAGGTGGGGGACCCGGTGCAGGTCTTGGTGCCCGCGGAGTAGCCAAGCCCCCGGGGGCTTGGCTTTGCCCTTATACCCCTACCCTTTCGGGGGTAGCGTAGGCCCAATAGGCAGGCCTCTCCCCCTTGGGCTCGTTCAGGACCTCGATGCGGCCCTCCACCCCGGGGGCCACCTCCTTGAGCTCCTTGAGGTAGTCCATGAAGCTCTCCGCGTCGCTGAAGCCCGTGTCCACCCGGTAGCCCTGGGCGTTCTTCAAGACGGTGAACCCGTCCCCCCCGGCGGCGATGAAGTTGTTGGTCACCACCCGGTAGGTGGCCTCGAGGTCCAGGGGCCGGTACCCCTCCCCCTCCTTCACCTCCACCCGCACCACCCGGCTCCCCGCGGGCCGGGAAAGGTCAAAGGCGTAGCGGAGGCCGGAAACCTGGAGGAAGCGGCCCGCCGCCCCTTCCCACTGGGATACCCCGTTCTCCAGGGCCTCGAGGATCTCCCGCCCCTTAAGGTCCATGACCACCAGGGTGTTGCCGAAGGGCAGGACCTCGTAGACCTTGCCCACGGTGATGGGGCCCTTGGGGATGGTGGCCCGGATGCCGCCCCCGTTCTGGAGGGCGATGCGGGTGCCGGCCCCTTTGGTCTTCCAAAGCATCCCGTCCGCGATGAGGTTCCCCAGGTTGCTCTCCCGCCTGCGGACCACCGTCCTTTCCCCGATGAGGTCCACCTTGGCCTCGGCGATGACCTGGGCCATGAGGGCCATGACCGGCTGGGCGTAGGCCAGGAGGGCCTCCTTGGCGAAGAAGTCCTCTGGAGCGGCCTCGGGGGTCATGAGGAGGGCCTCCCCCTTGTAGGCCAAAAGCTCCCCTTGGGGGCCGAAGGTGACCTCCAAAAGCCCCACCACCTTCCCCCACTCCCAGGCCTGGACCACCAGCACGTCCTTCCCCTCGGGGTTCTTGACCACCGTGGGGTAGGGCCCCGCGGGGGTGAGCTCCTTGTGGGGGAAGCTCCCGAGGAGGGTGTGGGAGTGGCCCCCCACGATGACCTGCGCCCCCACAAGCCTGCGGGCCAGCTTCAGGTCCTCCCCGTAGCCCAGGTGGGAGAGGACCACGATCTTGCTCACCCCCCGCTTCAGGAGCTCGTACACCGCCTTCTGGGCGCTCTCGTAGGGGTCCAGGAAGTCCACCGTGGGCCCGGGGTTGGCGATCTCCTTGGTGTCCGGGGTGGTGAGGCCGATGACGCCCACCTTCTCCCCCCCCACCTGGACCACGGCGTAAGGGGCGAAAAGCCCCTGGAGCCTGGGCTCCCGGGAAACATCCACGTTGGCCGAGACCACCTTAAAGCGCGCCCCCCGCAGGAACTCCGCCAAAGGCCCGGGCCCCAGGTCAAACTCGTGGTTCCCCAAGGCCATGACCCGGTAGAGGGCCCGGTGCATGAAGTAACGGTCCGCCAGGCCCCGGTACTGGTTGAAGTAGAGGGTCCCCTGGAACACGTCCCCCGCGTCCAGGAACAGGGGGTTTTTGGCCTGAACCCTGAGCCGGTCAAAGAGGGCCACCCTGCGGGCCACCCCGCCCACGGGGGTCTTCTTCCCCGAAAGGGTGAGCTCCACGGGCTCCAGGTGGGCGTGGGTGTCGTTGGTGTGGATCAGGGTGAGGGTGAAGGCCCCCTGGGCCCGGCCAAGGCCTAGCCCCAGGGCCCCCAGGGCCGCACCGGCTTTCAATAGATCCCGCCTTTGCATACCTAGACCTCCGGCCTCTAGTCTACCCCGCCCTGTCAGGGGAGCGTCAGGGGCAAGGCCGCATATCCTTTCAAAGGAACCCTTTGGTCGGAGCGTTCAAGAAAATATTGACAGATGGTCAAGTTTTGTGGTACGCTCTGCGCAAATCGGGGGAGAAAAGCGGCAAAAATCCCCCGATTTTTGGCAGAGGAGGAGGCCATGGGCTACACGAAAGCGGAGATTTTAAAAGAGCTAAAGGCCAACGACGTCAAGTTTTTGCGCCTGCAGATCACGGACATCCTGGGCGTGGTGAAGAACGTGGAGGTGCCCGCCTCCCAGTTTGAGAAGGCCCTAGACGGGGAGATCATGTTTGACGGCTCCTCCATCGAGGGCTTCACCCGCATTGAGGAGTCCGATATGCTCCTCAGGCCCGACTACAACACCTTCGTCATCCTGCCCGACCTGGTGGAGGACCCGGCCCGGGGGCGGGTGGCCCGGCTCATCTGCGACGTCCACTACCCTGACGGCCGCCCCTTCGAGGGGGACCCCCGCTACGTCCTGAAGCGACAGGTGGAGCGGCTCAAAAAGCTCGGGTTTGACAACATGTACGCCGGCCCCGAGCCCGAGTTCTTCCTCTTCCTCCGCACCCCCGAGGGCCTCCCCACCGTGGAAACCCACGACAAGGCCGGCTACTTTGACCTGGCCCCCATTGACAAGGGGGAGGAGGCCCGGCGGGACATGGTGAACGCCCTGGTGGCCATGGGCTTTGAGATCGAGGCCTCCCACCACGAGGTGGCCCCCGGCCAGCACGAGATCGACTTCAAGTACGCCGATGCCCTCACCACCGCGGACAACATCGCCACCTTCAAGTGGGTGGTGAAGCGCATCGCCATCAACCACGGCCTCCACGCCACCTTCCTGCCCAAGCCCATCCGGGGCATCAACGGCAGCGGCATGCACACCCACCTCTCCCTCTTCAAGAACGGGGAGAACGCCTTCTTTGATCCCAAGGCCGAGTACCAGCTCTCCCAGACCGCCCTCCACTTCATCGCCGGGCTCCTGGAGCACGCGGAGGGCATGGTGGCCATCACCAACCCCCTGGTGAACTCCTACAAGCGCCTCACCCCGGGGTACGAGGCCCCCACCAACATCGCCTGGTCCGCCTCCAACCGCTCCGCCATGATCCGCATCCCCGCCCGGCGGGGCGTGGGCACCCGGGCGGAGCTGCGCATGCCCGACCCCTCCGCCAACCCCTACCTGGCCCTGGCGGTCATGGCCGCGGCGGGAATTGACGGCATTGAGCGCAAGCTCCTCCCTCCGCCCCCCATCCAGCGGAACATCTACCAGATGACCGTGCGCGAGCGGCGCAAGCACAAGATCCGCGAGCTTCCGGGCACCCTAAGGGAGGCCCTCGAGGCCCTTAGGAAGGACCCGGTGATCCAGGAGGCCCTGGGCGAACACGTCTACACCCACTTCCTCCAGGCCAAGCAGATGGAGTGGGACGACTACCGGGTCACGGTCCACCAGTGGGAGCTGGACCAGTACCTGGCCACCTACTAAGGGCCCTACGCATACCCGCCGGGGGCATCCCCGGCGGGGAAGCCTTTGTGACCCATGGGTCAGGCATAAACTTTCAAGGGGGCGTTGACAAAAGGCCCTACCCCCCTCGTAGAATGGGGCCGCAACGCGAACGCGTGCTCTTCTTCAGGAGGTGAGCTATGAGGAAGCTGGGCTTAGTGGTAGCAGGTGTAGCCGCCCTGGGGATGGCCCTGGGGCAGAACGTCATCAAGATCGCCTCCCAGTCCCCCCTTTCCGGCCCCCAGGCGGCCTTGGGGGAGCAGATCAAGCTGGGGGCGGAGCTGGCGGTGGAGGAGGCCAAGGCCCGCTTTAGGCAGCTGGGCTTTGACCTCCAGTTCGTCCCCTACGACGACCAGGCCAACCCCGACGTGGGCGTGGCCAACGCCAACCGCATCATCAACGACCCCGACATCCTGGGCGTGGTGGGGCACCTGAACTCCGGGGTGGCCATCCCCTCCAGCGAGGTCTACGCCCGGGTGAACCTGGTCATGGTCTCCCCGGCCAACACCAACCCGCGGGTCACGGACCGCAAGCTCCCCAACGTGAACCGCATCTGCGGCCGCGACGACGTCCAGGGCCCCGCGGGGGCGGAGTACGCCTTCAACAACCTGGGGGTGCGCACGGCCTTCGTGATCCACGACAAGACCGCCTACGGCCAGGGCCTGGCGGAGGAGTTCAAGAAGCGCTTTGAGGCCCTGGGCGGCCGGGTGGTGGCCTTCGTGGGCACGGAGGAGACCTCCAACTTCGTGCCCATCATCAACCAGATCCGGGGTGCTAGGCCCATCCCCCAGCTCATCTACTTCGGGGGGATCTACAGCCAGATCGGGCCCTTCGTGAAGCAGCTCCGCGAGCGGGGGGTCACCACCCGCCTCATGGGCGGCGACGGCCTGGACTCCAGCGAGTTTGAGCGCCTGGCGGGCTCCCAGGCCGCCAAGGGCACCTACTACACCACCGTGGCCGGCCCCGTCTCCGCCTTCCCCAAGGCCAAGGCCTTCGCCCAGCGCTTCAAGCAGAAGTACGGCAAGGAGGCGGAGGGCTTCGGCATATACGCCTACGACGCAGCCAACGTGATCCTCACCGCCCTGGAGAAGGCCATCAAGGACAACGGCGGCCGGAAGCCCACCCGGGAGCAGGTGGCCAAGGCCGTGCGGGAGGTCAAGCTGGAAGGCCTCACCGGCACCATCGAGTTTGACGAGAAGGGCGACATCAAGAAGGCCAAGTACTTCATCATGCAGGTGGCGGGCACCGGCAACTGGGCCGACAACAAGCTGATCCGCGTGGTGGAAGTGGCGCCCCCCGCGGCGAGGTAAGAAACTGGCGTAGCCAAGGGGTGGCCCGCGAGGCCACCCCTTGTGCCGGGAAAAAGGAGGCATCTTGCTAGAACAGATCCTCGTTCTTCTTCCCCAGGTCATTTTTGACGGGTTCCTTTTGGGCTTCGTCTACGCCATGGTGGCCCTGGGGTACACCATGGTGTACGGCGTTTTGGAGCTCATCAACTTCGCCCACTCGGAGATCTTCATGATCGGGGCGGTGGTGGGGGTGGAGGTGTTCCGCTACCTGGCCCCCGCCCTCCCCAACGGTTACCTTTTGCTCCTCTTGGCCCTCCTCCTGGGCGGGCTCATCGCCGGGGGCACGGCCATCCTGGTGGAGCGCTTCGCCTACCGACCCTTGAGGAAGCGGGGAACCACCAACCGCCTGGTGCCCCTCATCACCGCCATCGGGGTGTCCTTCATCCTGCAGGACCTGGTGCGGCTCATCGAAGGTCTCTGGCACAACGAGTTCTTCCTCAGGATGCGCACCGTGGAGGCCCTCGAGGGCTCGGTGGAGCTCTTCGGGGGGGCCATCTTCGCCCAGACCAAGGCCTTTATCGTCATCGTGGTCTCCATCCTCATGCTGGTGGGCCTCACCTACCTGGTGAACCGCACCAAGCTGGGGGTGGCCATCCGCGCGGTGGCCCAGGACCTCTCCACCGCCAGCCTCATGGGGATTGACCCCGATAGGGTCATCTCCCGCACCTTCCTCATCGGGGGGTCCCTGGGCGGGGTGGCGGGGGTCCTCTTCGCCCTCATGTACACCACGGTGAACCCCTACGTGGGCTTCCTCCCCGGCATCAAGGCCTTCACCGCGGCGGTGCTCGGGGGCATCGGCAACATCCCGGGGGCCATGCTGGGGGGGCTGGTTTTGGGGCAGCTGGAGAACTTCTTCGGCACCTACCTGCCCATCCTCACGAACGGCAACTTCGGCACGGAGTACAAGGACGTGGTGGCCTTCCTCATCCTCATCTTCATCCTCCTGGTGCGGCCCCAGGGCCTCCTGGGGCAGGTGGTTAAGGAGAAGGTATGACCGCCCTCGCCCTCACCCTTGGCTTCCTCCTCTTCACCTGGCTGGCCCCGGGGGCCCTAAGCGCCCTCTTCGGCCTTCTGGCCCTAGGGGTCACCGCCTTTGGCCGCCTCTCCCCGAGCCAAAGGGGGCTTAGCCTGGCCCTCCTCACCCTGGGGTTCACCCTGGGGCTCAGGGCCTCGGGGAACACCCTGGGCCTCATCGGGCTCGTGGGCATCCTGGTGGCCCTCACCACCTTGAAGGTGCCCCGCCTTCTCCAGATCCTTTTGGGCCTCGCCATCCTCCTCCTTTCCGTGCCCATCGCGGGGTTCGCCAACACCTTCATCTTTGAGCTCGGCATCCAGATCGGCATCTACGCGGCCATGGCCCTGGGCCTCAACGTGGTGGTGGGGATGGCGGGGCTTTTGGACCTGGGCTACGCGGCCTTCTTCGCCGTGGGGGCCTACACCTGGGCCATCTTCGGGAGCGAGCAGGCCAAAAACTTCCTGCAAGGGAACTTCCCCCTGCCCGGGGAGTACATGTACCTCTTCATGGCCATCGCCATCGTCACCACCGCCATCACCGGCCTCCTCATCGGCCTCCCCGCCCTAAGGCTCCGGGGGGACTACTTGGCCATCGTCACCCTGGGCCTGGGGGAGGTGGTGCGCATCCTGGCCAACAACCTGGACCACCCCATCAACTTCACCAACGGGCCCCAGGGCATCACCCCCGTACAGCGCCCCCCCATAGACTGGTTCCACAGCCTCGCGGCCTCCCTAGGCCTCCAGCTGGATGCCCGCACGGACTACCAGCTCTTCTTCTACCTCCTGGTCCTCCTCATGATCGGGCTGGTGGTGCTGGTGAACCTGAACCTGGCCAACTCCCGCTTCGGCCGGGCCTGGGTGGCCATCCGGGAGGACGAGATCGCCGCCCGCTCCATGGGCATCCCCCTCCTGCCCACCAAGCTCCTGGCCTTCATGACCGGGGCGGCCTTCTCCGGGGTCATGGGGGTCATCTTCGCCGCGCAACGGACCTTCGTTTCCCCGGAGTCCTTCACCCTTCTCGCCTCCATCACCATCCTGGCCATGGTGATCCTGGGGGGGATGGGCTCCATCCCCGGGGCCATCCTGGGGGCGGCGGCCCTCACCATCCTGAACCTGGACGTGCTCAAGACCTTTAGCGAGTTCGTCCGCACCAGCCTGCCCCAGATCCCGAGCCAAGTGGACCCCGCCAAGTACGAAAGGCTGGTCTTCGGGGTTATCCTGGTCCTCATGATGATCTTCCGGCCCGAGGGGTTAATCCCGGAAAAGCGCCACCGGGCGGAGATGGAGGAAGCATGAAGGCCCTGGAGGTGCACGGCGCCACCAAGCGCTTCGGGGGGCTGGTGGCGGTGAACAAGGTGAGCCTCGAGGTCAACCCCGGGGAGATCTTCTCCGTCATCGGCCCCAACGGGGCGGGCAAGACCACCTTCTTCAACCTCCTCACGGGGATCTACGCCCCCGACGAGGGGAGAATCCTCCTCTTCGGCAAGGACGTGACGGGCTTCTCCCCGGACCGCATCGCCAAGGAAGGGGTGGGGCGCACCTTCCAGAACATCCGCCTCTTCGGGGCCATGACCGTTCTGGAAAACCTCCTGGTGGGGATGCACATCCACATCCGCGTGCCCTACTTCCACGCCCTCCTCCGCACCCCCCTGGCCCGGAAGGAGGAGAAGCGGGCGGAGGAGGAGGCGAAGCGGCTATTGGAGTACGTGGGCCTCCTCCACCGGAAGGACGAGCTGGCCAAGAACCTCCCCTACGGGGAGCAGCGCCGGCTGGAGATCGCCCGCGCCCTGGCCCTGAAGCCCAGGCTCCTCCTCCTGGACGAGCCCGCCGCGGGCATGAACCCCAGGGAGACGGAGGAGCTTCAGGCCTTCATCCAGAAGCTAAGGGACGAGCTTGGCATCACCGTGGTCCTCATTGAACACGACATGCGCCTTGTGATGCGCATCTCCGACCGCATCGCCGTGCTGGAGTACGGCTCCAAGATCGCCGAGGGCACCCCCGAGGAGGTGCGGCAGAACCCCCGGGTCATCGAGGCCTACCTGGGCAAGGGGGCCGCGGGAGGTGCGGCATGAGCCTCTTGGAGCTCAAGGGCGTCCACACCTACTACGGGCACATCCACGCCCTGAAAGGGGTTTCCCTAAGGGTGGAGGAGGGAGAGATCGTGACCCTCATCGGCTCCAACGGGGCCGGGAAGAGCACCACCTTGAGGACCATCAGCGGCCTGGTGAAGCCCAGGGAGGGGGAGGTGCGCTTCCAGGGGAGGCCCATCCACCGCCTGCCCGCCCACGAGATCGTGGCCCTAGGGGTGGGGCACGTGCCCGAGGGCCGGCGCATCTTCCCCCGGCTTACGGTGGAGGAGAACCTGGAGATCGGGGCCTACCTGGAGAAGGACCGAAAAGTTGTCCAGGAGCGGAAGGAGATGGTCTTCGCCCTCTTCCCCCGGCTCTACGAGCGCCGGGGCCAGAAGGGGGGGACGCTTTCCGGGGGGGAGCAGCAGATGCTGGCCATTGGCCGGGCCCTGATGCAAAACCCCCGGATCCTCCTCATGGACGAGCCCTCCATGGGCCTGGCCCCGGTCTTGGTGGACTTCATCTTTGAAACCATCCTTAAGCTCAACCGGGAGGGGAAGACCATCCTTCTCGTGGAGCAAAACGCCCGCCTGGCCCTGCAGATCGCCCACCGGGGCTACGTCCTGGCCACGGGGGAGATCAGCCTGGAAGGCCCCGCAAGGGAGCTCGCCCAGAACCCCGAGGTGCAGAAGGCCTACCTGGGGGAGGGCTGAAGCGTTTCCTCAGGCTTGCGCGCCCCGAAAGGGGCGCTTTATACTTGGTCCGTGCCAAAAGGGGGGAACCCCTGGAAAGGAGTGGGTATGAAACGAGCGGTCTTAGGCCTTTTGGTGGCGCTGGGGCTCGGTCTGGCCCAGAAGACCCTGGTCTTCGGGGCCAACGGGGAGCCCGTGAGCCTCGAGTCCGGGAACATCACGGACGGGATCTCCATCTACGTCCAGCGCCAGATCTACGACACCCTGGTGGACTTCAAGCCCGGCTCCACGGAGCTTACGGCGGGGCTCGCCACCAGCTGGTTCAGCTCCCCCGACGGCAAGAGCTGGACCTTCCGCCTGCGCCAAGGGGTGCGGTTCCACGACGGCACGGAGCTCACCGCCGAGGCGGTGAAGTTCAACGTGGAGCGCTGGTGGGACCCCAAGAACCCCACCCGGATTGACGCCGCCGCCCGCTACGAGATCTGGCCCGAACTCTTCGGCGGCTTCAAGGGCGACCCCGGGTCCATCCTGAAGGAAGTCCAGGTGGTGGACAGGTACACCGTGCGCTTCGTCCTCTCCCAGCCCTTCCCCGCTTTCCCCGCGGCCATCGCCGCCGGCTACTTCGGCATCGCCAGCCCCGCGGCCATCCAGAAGGATGGGGCCAGGTACGGCTCCCCCACGGGAAGCGCGGTGGGCACCGGGCCCTTCCGGCTGGTGGAGTGGCGGCCCGGGGAGCAGGTGGTCCTGGAGAAGAACCCGAACTACTGGAAGAAGGGCTTCCCCAAGGTGGACCGGGTGGTCTTCCGGGTGATCCGGGACCCCGCAGCCCGGCTGGCGGCCCTCAAGGCCGGGACCATTGACTTCACCACCGACATCCCCCCGGCCAACCTGAGGGACCTCGAGGCCGACCGCAACCTGGACCCCGTCTACCGCCCCTCCTTCAACGTGGGCTACCTGGCCCTGAACCCCTCCCACAAGCCCTTCTCCGACCCCCGGGTGCGCCAGGCCATCGCCATGGCCATCAACAAGAAGGCCATCGTCCAGGCTTTCTGGGGCAAGCTGGGCGTGACGGACGGCCACTTCACCCCGCCCTCCATGAAGGCCTTCCAGTCCCCTAAGGTGACGGACTACGAGTTCAACCCCCAAAAGGCCAAGGCCCTCCTGGCGGAGGCGGGCTACCCCAATGGGTTTGAGATGGACCTCTGGTACATGCCCGTCTCCCGGCCCTACTTCCCCACCCCCAAGGAGATCGCCGAGGCCATGGCCGCGGACCTCTCGGCCATCGGCATCCGGGTGAAGCTCCAGACCAAGGACTGGGCCAGCTACCTGAACGACCGCAAGCAGGCCCCTGGCTTCCAGGCCTACATGCTGGGCTGGACGGGGGACTACGGCGACCCGCAGAACTTCTACGACCCCCACTTCGCCTGCCCCATCACCGACCTCTTTGACGCCTCCGGCAAGACCCTTTGCGTGAAGGAGCTGGGGGACCTCCTCACCAAGGCCGCCACTAGCGCCAACGCCGAGGAGAGGAAGCGGCTCTACCAGCAGGCGGACGAGCTCACCCATAGCCTCGCCCTCCGCATCCCCATCGTCCACTCCCAACCCCTCCTGGCCAAGCGGAAGAACATTACCGGCTGGACGCCAAGCCCCTTGGGCTCCGAGTCCTTTGAGACCATTGAGAAGCGGTAACGCGTTTTAGCCCGGACCCCCCAAGGGGGGTCCGGGCTTCGTACACCCAAATGTGGAGCTACATTTTCAGACGCCTTTTGGGCCTTTTCCCGGTGCTCATCGGCATAACCCTCCTGGTCTTCCTCTTCCTCCAGCTCATCCCCGGGGACCCCGCCCAGGCCATCCTGGGGGAGCGGGGCACCCCGGAGCAGCTGGAGGCCCTGCGGGAGAAGCTGGGGCTAAACCGGCCCCTGTACGTGCAGTACCTCACCTTTTTGAAGAGCGTCCTCACGGGGGACCTGGGCACCAGCGCGGTCTCCACCATCCCCGTGGCCGACGAGCTCAAACGGCGCTGGCCCGCCACCTTTGAGCTGGCCCTGGCGGCCACCCTGGTGGCCGTGGCCCTGGGCATTCCCGTGGGCATCCTGGCCGCGGTGCGCAAGAACAGCCTCCTGGACACCCTTTCCATGAGCCTTTCCCTGGTGGGGGTTTCCATGCCCGTCTTCTGGCTGGGCCTCCTCCTCGTCTACCTCTTCGCGGTAAACCTCCACTGGCTCCCCACAGGGGGCAGGCTTTCCACCGACCTGGCCATAGACTTCCGCCCCCTAACCGGCTTTCTCCTTCTGGACAGCCTCCTCGCCCTCCGGGGGGATGTGCTTTGGGACGCCTTGCGCCATCTCCTTCTCCCCGCCCTCACCCTGGGGACCATCCCCTTAGCCATCCTGACCCGCATCACCCGCAGCGCCATGCTGGAAGTCCTCTCCCAGGACTACGTGCGCACCGCCAGGGCCAAGGGCCTGGCCGAACGCCAGGTCATCCTGAAGCACGCCCTGAAAAACGCCCTCCTCCCCGTGGTGACCATTGTGGGCCTGCAGTTCGGCACCCTTTTAGGTGGGGCCATCCTCACGGAGACCATCTTCTCCTGGCCGGGCATCGGCTCCTACATCTACGAGGGCATCCTCAACCGGGACTACCCCGTGGTCCAGGCGGGGGTCTTGGTGGTGGCCCTGGCCTTCGTGCTGGTCAACCTGCTGGTGGACCTCTCCTACGCCCTCCTAGACCCCCGGATTCAGTACAGGTGACCCCATGGAAACCCCAACCCGAAAAGCCTTAAAGCGCTTCCTACGTTCCCCCTCCGGCCGGGTGGGCCTCGCCCTCACCCTGGCCCTGGTCCTCCTGGCGCTTCTCGTGCCCGTGCTTAAGCCCTACGACCCCGCCACGGACCGGGACTACCTGAACCGGCTTAAGCCCCCTTCCCTGGAACACCCCTTCGGAACCGACCACCTGGGGCGGGACATCTTCACCCGGGTGCTCCACGGAAGCCGCATCTCTTTGCAGGTGGGGGTCATCTCCGTAAGCATCGGGCTGGTCCTGGGCACCCTGCTCGGCCTTCTGGCAGGGTTTTTCCGGGGCCGGGTGGAGCTGGGGATCCTCTGGCTTTCCGACCTCCTCTTGGCCTTTCCCGGCACCCTTCTGGCCATCGCCATCGTGGCGGTTTCGGGCCCCAGCCTGCAAAACGCCATGCTGGCCATCGGCATCGTCCAGGTGCCGGTGTACATCCGCCTGGCCCGCTCCATGGTCCTCTCCTTAAGGGAGCAGGACTACGTGCAGGCGGCCCACGCCCTGGGGGCGGGCTCGGGGCGGATCCTCCTGAAGCATCTTCTGCCCGGAACCCTTCCGCCCCTTACCGTCCAGGCCACCCTTTCCATCGGCACCGCCACCCTCGAGGCCGCCGCCTTGGGCTTCCTAGGCCTGGGGGCCCAGCCCCCCGCCCCCGAGTGGGGGGCCATGATCGCCGACAGCTTCAAAGGGGGCTACGCCATGAACGCCCCCTGGACCATGATCTTCCCCGGGTTTTTCATCATGCTCACCGTTTTGGCCTTCAACCTCCTGGGGGACGGCCTAAGGGACGCCCTGGACCCGAGAAGCCGGCACTAAGTGCCCCAAATGAAGGCGCTTCCAAGGGCTTAAGAGAAGCTAAACCCCCAAAGGGCTCCCTTGGCCCTATGATGGAACCATGCGCAAGACCCTTATGGTTCTCCTCGGGGCCACGGCCCTGGCGGGGTGCGAGCTGGTGCTGGAAAGCTCGGGCTACTGGGTGAAGGAGGCCCAGCTCCTCTTCCCCGAGAGCACGGAGCGCTGGACCTACTTCTACGGGGAACCCCGGGAGGTGAAGGTAGGGGGGAAGGTCCTAAGGCTGGAGGCGGCCAAGGGGGAAAGCCTTTGGGCCATGCCCCGGGCCCTGTGGGTGGAGGGAAGCCCGGTCCTTAGGGAGGTGGGGCCCGCCTTAAAGCCCCAGGCGGAGGCCGTACGGGGCCTGGCGGGAAACGCCCTGGAGGTGCGCGCGGAGGTTCCCTTACGGGCCACCTGGCTCTACGACGGCACGGGCTGGGTCCAGCTCACCGGGCCCCTAAGGGCCGGGGAACGGCGGAGCCTGGTCCAGCCCATGGACTATCGCACCCCCGACCTCCCCGCCTTCCTCCCCTCGGAAACCGCCGTCCTCCTCCGGGAGGTCCTGGCCCGGCGGGGCGGGCGGCAGGTGGTGCTGTTCCACCTCTCGGAGCCCGTCCTGAAGCCCCTTTCCCTGGAACCCACCCCCATGGCCTACGGGGTGGAGGCCCTTTTGGTCCAGTACGGGCTTAGAGTGGAGCTGGTGAGCCCTCCTGCCCCCAGCTACCGCCTCCTGGACCGGGGCACCAACGCCGCCTACATGGAGGAAGAGCCCCGGGCTTTCCTGGCCAAGGACCCCACCCGCTTCGCGGAGGTCTGGAACCTGGTGGTGGGCAACCGCATCCCCCGCCCTCCCGCCCCCAGCGTGGACTTCCGCACCCGCACCGTGGCCGCCTTCTTCTGGGGGCTGAAGCCCACGGGGGGGTACGGCCTCGAGGTGGTGGGGGTGACCTTTAGCGGCACCACCGCCCGGGTGGTCCTGGAGCTCAAGAGCCCCCCCAGGGGGGCCATCGTCACCCAGGCCCTCACCAGCCCCTACGTCCTCCTAGAGCTTCCCCGGGTGGACCGGGTGGTCTTCGCCGACCCCTCAGGGCGGGTCCTGGCGGAGGCCCGCTAGAAGGCCCCTCAAGGCCCCCACCAGGTACAAGGAGCCCGTGGCCAGGATGGGAAGGCCGTCCCGTTGGGCGGCCTTCAGGGCGTCTTCCAGGGCCGCCTTGGGGTCCTCAAAGAAGGGCTCCCCCACCCTCGAGGCCCCCTCCCCCGCCCGGGCGTAGCGCACCGTCTTGGCCTTGGGAAGGAGGTGGGCCAGAACCCCCCCGATGTCCTTCCGGGGAAAGGCCCCGAAGAGGAGGTGGTAGGCGGAAAACTCCCGGGCCAGGGCCTCCGCCGCCGGGGGGTTGTGGGCCCCGTCCAGATACACCTCCACCCCCCTCACCAGGAAGCGCTCCAAGCGCCCAGGGTTTCGGGCCTCCCGTAGCCCCCGGGCGATGGCCTCCTCCGCGAAGCCCAAGAGGCGGAGGGCGGCCACCGCCAGGCGGGCGTTTTCCTCCTGGAAGGCCCCCCTTAGGGCGGGGGGCGCGGGGAGGGCGAAGAGGGGGTCTTCCGGGTCCAGGAGGTAAAGGGGCGCCTGGCGGAAAGCGGCCACCTCCCGCACCACCCCAAGCCCCACCCCCCTCACCCCCGTGACCACCGGCACCCCCTTCCGGATGGCCCCCGCCTTGTCCCGGGCCACGGCCTCCAAGGAGCCCCCTAAGGCCTCCAGGTGGTCCTCCCCCACGTTGGTGAGGACGGTGAGGGCCACCCGCTTTAGGGCGTTGGTGGCGTCCTTCTCCCCCCCCACCCCCGCCTCCACCGCGGCGTAGGCCGCCCCCACCTCCCGGAAGTGGAGGAAGGCTAAGGCGGTGGCCAGGTCAAAAAACCCCGGGGGCTCAGGGAAGGCCTGCCCCCTGGCCCACTCCACGAAGGCCACCACCTTTTCCTCGGGGATCTCCCCCAGGTGGGTGCGGATCCTTTCCCGGAAGTCCAAAAGGTGCGGGCTGGTGTAGGCCCCGTAGGGGAGGCCCGCGGCCCGGAAGGCGGCCTCCAGGTAGGCCACCACGCTCCCCTTCCCGTTGGTGCCGAGGACGTGGACCGCCACGAAGGCCTCCTCGGGGTGGCCTAGGGCCTCGAGGAGCCCCAGAACCCGCCCCACCCCCCTCGGGCCTTCTCGCCGCCGGCTGTAGAGCCAGGCCAGGGCTTCCCGGTACTCCATGGCCTAATGCTCCGCGTACTGGAGCCGGTAGAGGGTGGCGTAGTACCCCCCTTTGGCCAGAAGCTCCTCGTGCCGCCCCTCCTCCAGGAGCCGCCCCTTGCGGAAGACCAGGATGCGGTCCACCTTGCGGATGGTGGAGAGGCGGTGGGCGATGATGATGGAGGTCCGGCCCTCCATGGCCTTGTAGAGGGCCTCCTGGAGCCTCCTCTCCGTCTCCGTGTCCACGTTGGCCGTGGCCTCGTCCAGGATGAGAAGGATGTCGGGGCTGGCCAGGAGGGCCCGCACCAGGGCGAGAAGCTGCTTCTCCCCGGTGGAAAGCCCCGCCCCCCTCTCCCCCACGCGGGTCTGGTACCCCTGGGGCAGGCGCAGGATGGCCTCGTGCACCCCCAGGAACCGGGCCACCTCCACCACCTTCTCCTCGGGGATCTCCGGGTTGAAGAGGCGGAGGTTCTCCAGGATGGTGCCCGAGAACAAGAAGGGGTCCTGGAGGACGATGCCGATGTGGCGGCGGAGCTCCTCCTGGCGGTAGTTCCGCACGTCCTCCCCGTCAATGAGCACCTGGCCCCGCTGGGGGTCGTAGAAGCGGGCGATAAGGCTCACCACGCTGGTCTTCCCCGCCCCCGTGGCCCCCACCAGGGCCACCTTCTCCCCGGGGCGGATGTGGAAGGAAACCCCTTTGAGCACCCAGTCCTTCTCCGTGGGCTCCACCCCCTTGGGGGTGTAGGCCAGCCACACGTCCCGGAAGGCCACCTCCCCCCGGAAGCGGGCGATGGGCTTGGGGTTTTCCGGATCCTTAAGCTCCTCCTCCGCGTCCAAGACCCCGAAGATGCGCTCCGCGCTGGCCATGGCCCCCTGGAAGAGGTTGAACTTGTCCGAGAGGTCCTGGAGGGGCTGGAAAAGCTGGCGGGTGTAGTCCACGAAGGCCACGAGGAGGCCCAGGGAAACCGCCCCCCGCACCACCTCCCCGCCGCCGTAGTAGAGGAGGCTCGCCACCGCCAGGTCCCCCAAAAAGCCCACCAGGGGGAAGAAGAGGGCGAACCAGCGCACGATCTCCACCCAGGCCCGGAGGAGGTCCTGGGCCAGGCGGTCAAACTTGGCCTCCCGCGCCCCCTCCCGGGCAAAAAGCTGGATGGTTTCCACCCCGGAGAGGTTTTCCTGCAGGGCGGCGTTGAGCCGGGCCAGCCTGAGGCGCATGGTGCGGTAGGCCTCCCGCATCCCCTTCCGCACCCAGGCCGTGGCCCAGAGGAGGATGGGGGCCACCAGGAGGACCACCAGGGTGAGCTTGGGGCTTAGGACCAGCATGAAGGCCAGGAGGCCGAAGAGGGTGAAGAAGTCCGCGATGACCCCCACCAGCCCCCCGGTGATGAACTGGTTGATGGCGTCCACGTCGGAGGTCACCCGGGTCATGAGGCGGCCCACGGGGTTCCGGTCGTAAAACCCCGGGTGGAGGCGCATGAGCTTGGCGAAGAGGGCGGTGCGCAAGTCAAAGAGCACCCTTTGCCCCACCCACTGGATGAGGTAGGTCTGCCCGTAGGTGGCGGCGAAGTTGAGGGCCCGCACCAGGAGAAAGCCCAGGCTGACCCAAAGGAGGAAGGCAAAGCGCTCGTCCAGGGGCGTGGGCGACCGGGGCACCAGGGCCCCGTCAATGGCCCACTTGAAGAAGAGGGGCGTGGCCGCGGCGGTGAGGGTGCCGAGGAGGAGGAAGAGGAGGGCCAACCCCACCTGCAGGCGGTAAGGGCGGACGTAGGCCAGGATGCGGGCGAAGAGCACCCGGTCAAAGGTCTTGCTGTAGGCGTCCTCCGTCATCCCTCCACCTCCATGAGGCGCTGCATCCGGTCCAGCTCCGCGTAAAGCCCCCCCGCCTCGAGGAGGCTCTCGTGGGTCCCCTCCTCCACGATGCGCCCCTCGTCCAGGACCACGATCCAGTCCGCGTGGCGCAGGGTGGCCGTGCGGTGGGAGACCAGGAAGGTGGTCTGGCGGCCCAGAACCTCCTTAAGCCCTTTCAGGATGCGGGCCTCCGTCTCCGTGTCCACCGCGCTTAGGGCATCGTCCAGGATGAGGATCTTGGGCCTCCTGGCCAGGGCGCGGGCCAGGGCCACCCGCTGTCTCTGCCCCCCGGAGAGGGTGACCCCCCGCTCCCCGAGAAGGGTCTCGTAGCCCTTGGGGAAGGCGAGGATCTCCTCGTGGATGCCCGCAAGCTTAGCCGCCCACTCCACCCGCTCGGGATCGGGCTCGTCCAGGCCAAAGGCGATGTTCTCAAAGAGGGTTTCGCTGAAGAGGAAGGGCTCCTGGGGGGCCACCCCCACCAGGCGGCGGAGGGTGAGGAGGGGGATCCTCCGCACGTCCACCCCCCCCACCAGAACCCGCCCCTCCGCGGGGTCCAGAAGCCTGGGGATGAGGGCGAGAAGGAGGCTCTTCCCGCTTCCCGTGCGCCCGGTGATCCCTAGGGTCATGCCCTCGGGCACGGTGAGGGTGATGTCCCGAAGCACCCGCCGCCCCTCCAGGGTAAGGCCCACCCCCTCAAAGCGCACCTCCCCGGAGAGGTCCTCAGGGGCGAGGGGCAGGGGGTCTTGGTCACGGATCTTGGGCTCCACATCAAAAAGCTCCCAAAGCCGCCTCAGGCTGGTGAGGCCCCTTTGGTACATGGAAAGAACCCATCCCAAGCCCAGGATGGGCCAGGTGAGCTGGGCCAGGTAGGCGTTGAACTGGACCAGCTGGCCCACGGAAAGCTCCCCCCGGACCACCATGCCCCCCCCGGCCCAAAGGACGGTGAGGAAGGCGAAGCCCATGAGAAAGCCCAGCAGGGCGTGCATGGGGCCCTCCACCCGGGCCAGGGCCAGGCTCTTCCCCATATAGACCCGGTTCAGGTCCTGGAAGCGGGCCAGCATCCGCCCCTCCAGGGCGTAGCCCTTCACCACGCGGATGCCGCTGAAGGCCTCCTGGGCCAGGGTGCTGATGGCGTCAAAGGCCTCCTGGGCCTCCCGGTAGCGGCGGTCCACCAGGCGGAGGAGGTAGGCCATGGCCAGGAAGATGAGGGGGAGGATCAGGGTGAGGTAAAGGGCCAGGCGCAGGTTCACCGCGTACATGGAGAGGAAGGCCAGGAGGACCATGAAGGTGAGGCGGCTGCCCATCATGATCCCCGGCCCCACCATCTCCCGCACCGCGGAGAGGTCGGTGTTCAAGCGGTTCATCAGGTCCCCCACGCGGGTGGCCTGGTAAAAGCTTCGGTCCAGGCGGAGGAGGTGGTGGAGGAGGTCCTTCCTAAGGTCGTACTCCACCTGGCGGCTCGCCACCACCGCCAGGCGGCGCATGGCCCAGCTGAGGAGGGCTGTGAAGGAAGCGGAGAGGAGAAGGTAGAGGACATACAGGGTGTAGGGCCGGCCCTCGCGCACCGCATCCACGGTAAGCCTGAGGAAGTAGGGGAAGAGGACGAAGAAAAAGATGGAGAGCAGCCCCGCCAAAACCCCCAGAAGGTAGCGGCCCCGGTAGCGGGCCACGTAGGGGTAGAGCCGGGCCAGAAGCTGAGAGGCTGACCGGTCGGTCATGGCTTCCAGTTTACGTCAAGGCCCATGGGGGTGTGGGGGTAGGGCCACCAAAGAAACCCCCGGCCGTGGCCGGGGGTTCCGGGCTGGCCCCAGCGTTCAGCGGGCCTCGAGGGGCACGTAGGGCCGGTCCAGCTCCCCGGTGTACTTGGCGTCCGGCCGCAGGAGGCGGTTGTCCAGGGCCTTGTACTCCAGGATGTGGGCCACCCAGCCAGAGATGCGGGCCACGGCGAAGATGGGGGTGAAGAACTCCAGGCCGAAGCCCAGATCGGAGTAGACCACCCCGGAGTAGAAGTCCACGTTGGGGTAGATCCCCCGGGGGTTCAGGACCTTCCCCGCCTCCTCCTCCACGATCTTCAGGATCTGGTACTCCTTGGAGTGGCCGTGCTTCTCCGCCACCAGGCGGGCCAGGCGCTCCAGGACCCCGGCCCGGGGGTCAAAGGCCTTGTAGACCCGGTGGCCCATGCCCATGATGCGCTCCTTCTTGGCGAGCTTCTCCTGCACCCAGGCCCGGGCCCGCTCGGGCTCCCCGATCTCCTGGATCATCTTCATCACCGCCTCGTTGGCCCCGCCGTGCCGGGGGCCTTTGAGGGAGGCCACGGCGGCGGTGATGGCGGAGTAGAGGTCGGTCTCGGTGGAGAAGGCGGCGATGGCGGTGAAGGTGCTGGCGTTGAAACCGTGCTCCGCGTGGAGGATCAGGGCCGCGTCCATGAGCCTCTCCTGCTCAGGGGAGGGCTCCTGGCCGGTGGCCATGTAGAGGAAGTTGGCCGCGTGGGAGAGGTCCTCCCGGGGGGGTAGGGGCTCTTTCCCCTCCTTGAGGCGCTTGTTGGCGGCCACCATGGTGGCGAACTTGGCGATGAGGTCCAGGCCCTTTTCGTACAGGGCCTCCTCGGAGATGTCCGCCTCTTTGGGGTCCAGCATCCCGAGCTCCGACACCGCGGTGCGCAGGAAGCTCATGGGGTGGGCTTCCCTGGGGTAGCGGCGGAAGGAGTCCAGAAGATGCTGGGGCAGGGCCCGGCGGGCGGCCAGGTCCTTTCGGAAGGCCTCCAGTTCGGATCTGGTGGGTAGCCGGCCTTTCAGGAGGAGGAAAGTGGTTTCCTCAAAGGTGCTCTTCTCCGCCAGCTCCTGGATGGGGATGCCCCAGTAGTAGAGCCGGCCCGCCTCCCCGTCAATGAAGCAGATCCGGCTTTCCGTGAACAGCACGCCTTCCAAACCCCGCGCCACTTCCATAGGTTCCTCCTTTCGCACCCCACGGGGTGCTTCCGCTCCATCATACCGCCTTCAGGCCGCAGAAGGCCTCGTAGTCTATAAGCTCCTTTTGGGTGGGGTGGTCCCCGCACACCGGGCAGGCGGGGTTCCGCTTCACCTTGAGCTTGCGCACCTCCCCTTCCAGGGCCTCGTAGAGGAGGAGGGCCCCCGCCAGGGGCTTCCCCAGGCCCAGGAGGACCTTGAGGGCCTCCGTGGCCATGAGGCTTCCCACCACCCCCGGAAGCACCCCGAACACCCCGGCCTCCGCGCAGGAGGGGACGCTTCCGGGGGGCGGGGGCTTGGGGAAGAGGCAGCGGTAGCAGGGCCCCATCCCCTCCTCCGTGGGGTGGTGGAAGACGGCCACCTGGCCGTGGAACTGGTGGATGGCCCCGTAGACCAGGGGCTTGTTCAGGAAGACCGCGGCGTCGTTCACCAGGTAGCGGGTGGGGAAGTTGTCCGAGGCGTCCACGATGAGGTCGTAGGGGGCGAGGATCTCCAGGGCGTTTTCCGAGGTGAGGCGCACGGGGTGGGGGACGATCTCCACCAGGGGGTTCAGGGCGGAAAGCCGTTCCTTGGCGGCCAGGGCCTTGGGCTTCCCCACGTCCTCCGTGGCGTAGAGGACCTGGCGGTGGAGGTTGGAGAGCTCCACCCGGTCCATCTCCACGATGCCCACCCGCCCCACCCCCGCGGCCACCAGGTACTGGAGGACGGGCACCCCAAGCCCCCCCGCCCCCACCACCACCACCGAGCTTGCCTTAAGCCGGGCCTGCCCCTCGGGGCCCACCCCGGGGAGGATCATCTGCCGGTGGTAGCGGAGGAGCTCCTCCTTGCTCCAGCCCATGCCCCTAGGCTACCCGGGGCTCGCCCCCAGGAAAAGGCCCTCCCCCTCCATCCCCGCCTCCTCCCCGGCCTCGAGGAGGAAGGTGGCCCATCGGGGAAGCCTTTCCCCCCCAAGCCAGGCCTCCCCCTCCACCAGGGTGAGGAGGAGGGGGCCTTCCGCCCGCACCCGGAGCCTCCCTTCTAAGGGAAAGCGGTAGAGGTGGAAGTAGGGGGTGGAAAGGAGCCTTTCCCCACCGGGCACGGGCTCAGGGGGCGGAACCTCCAGGGGAAGGGGCGAGAGCAGGGCCACCTCCAGGGCCCGGTCCAGGTGGAGGGGGCGGGGGCGGCCGTAGTCAAAGAGGCGGTAGGTGAGGTCCGAGGGGGTCTGGACCTCGTAGACCCGCACCCCCGGGCCCAGGGCGTGGACCAGCCCCGCGGGGAGGTAGACCACCTGGCCCGGGCGCACCGCCACCCGGTTCAGGACCTCGTCCAGGGTGCCCGAAAGGGCCCGTGAGCGCACCTCCTCCCGGCTTACGGGCCGCTTGAAGCCGTAGACGATCTCCCCGGGGGTGAGGACGTACCAGGCCTCGTACTTCCCGAGGCCGCCCTCCTTTTCCAAGGCGTAGGCGTGGGGGGGGTGGACCTGGACGGAAAGCCACTCCGCGGGGTCCAGGACCTTGACCAGGAGGGGTTCTTCCGCAAGCCACACCTCCCCCACCCCGGGGCCGAAGCCCAAGGCTTCCCCACCCCAGACCCGCTCCACCGGCTTAGGGCGAAAGCGCCGCATCGGGGGTAGCATAAGGGGTATGCGCGACCTGGACCGGGAGGAGACCTACCTGGTGGACCGTAGGGGCCTGGCCCTGGAGCTCCGCGACCTGGTGGGGACGGGGCCCGTGCCAAAGGAGACCTACCCCGGCCCCCACGGGGTCCTGGCCTACGGGGAGGGGCACCTGGCGGCAAGCCTCCTCGGGCTTCCCGAATGGGTGGAGGAGGGCACCCTCTTCCTCCTGGAAGGGGGGTACGACCTGGGGGAGGCCGCGGCCATGGGCCTTTTGGCCGAGTCCGGAAGGGCAAAGGTGGTGCGGGTGGGCTTCCGGGAGGGGGTGGCGGCCTACATCCCCCCAAGCCCCCTGAGCCCCTACCGCTACCTCCGCTTCCTCCTCCTGGCCCTGGGGCAGGAGGAGGCCTTGAGGGAGGTGGACGCCAAGCTCCTGGACGAAAGGAGGCGGCTCACCCCGGAGATCCCCTTGGAGGAAAACCCCGCCAAGTTCCTGGCCTACACCCTCTTAGAACGGCTTCCCCTCTTCTACGCCCCCTCCTTCCGCCCCCTGGAGGGAGGGGCCCAGACCCTCCTCGCCCGCATCGGGAAAAGCCTCTCCCTCACGCCCCCCCACGCCGCCCTGGAGTTCTTCCTCACCGGCCTCGAGGCCCGCCACGAGCAGGGGGACCCCCTGGCCGCGGTCCTCCTGGGCGGGGGGGAGGCGGCCTCCTTGGCCAAGGAGATCCTGGAAAGCCGGGTGGACACGGTGGTGGAGGTGCCCCCGCCCGAGGGGAGCCGCCTGGCCCAGACCATGGCCCTCTGGTACCGCCTGGCCTGGACGGCCTACTACCTGGCCCTCCTCTACGGGGTAGACCCCAGCGACCAGGAGGTCCTGGAGCGCCTCAGGGACCTCACCTGATGGACCTCCCCCCCTTCCCCACCCCCCGCTCCCCCGAGGAGGCCGTAGCCCTGCAAAGGGTCCTCTCGGAAAGGCTTATCCTGGAGGGCTCCCTGGAGGGCGTGCGGCGGGTGACCGCCCTGGATGCGGCCCACAAAAAGGGGAAGCCCCTGGTGGCCGTGGCCGTCCTGTACCACCTGGAAAAAGGCCCCCTCTTCGTGGGCCGGGGGGTGGTGGAGGAGACGGGGCTTTTCCCCTACATCCCAGGCCTCCTCTCCTTCCGGGAGGCCCCCGCCTACCTCGAGGCCCTAAGGGCCCTCCCCGAGCCCCCCGAGGCCCTCCTGGTGGACGGGCAGGGCATCGCCCACCCCAGGAGGCTCGGCATCGCCGCCCACCTGGGCCTCCACCTGGACCTCCCCGCGGTGGGGGTGGCCAAGCGCCTCCTTTACGGAAGACCCCAAGGGCCCCTCCCCGAGGAGGCGGGAAGCCACGTCCCCCTCCTTTCCCCTAAAGGGGAGCTTCTCGGCTTCCTCTACCGGAGCCGAAGGGGGGTGAAGCCCCTGGTGGTCTCCCCCGGGCACCGGGTGGGCCCTTGGGAGGCCCTGGCCTTCGTCCGGGCCCTCCCCACCCGCTACCGCCTCCCCGAGCCCCTAAGGCTCGCCCACCTGGAGGCGGGAAAGGCCCTAAAAGCCCTAGACTAGGGGGCATGAAGGAGGCGAACCCCGTCTACCGCGCCGCCTGGCACCTGGCCCGCTTCCTCCTCCACCTCCTTTTCGGCTACAAGACGGAAGGGGCCGAGCGGGTGCCGGAGGAGGGGCCGGTCATCCTGGCCGCCAACCACCTCTCCATCCTGGACCCCATCGCCATTGGGGCGGGCCTTAAGCGGCCGGTGAGCTTCTTCGCCCGCGCGGACGTCTTCCAGCTCCCCATCCTCTCCTGGCTCCTCCCCCGCCTCTACGCCATCCCCGTGGAGCGGGGCAAAGGGGACCTCTCCGCCATCAAGGGGGCCATCCGCAGGCTGGAAGCGGGCCTGGCCTTCGGCATCTTCCCCGAGGGGACGAGGAGCCGCACCGGCCGCCTGCAGCCCTTCAAGACCGGGGTGGCGGCCATCGCCTTCCGCACCGGGGCCCCCATCGTGCCGGTGGCGGTGATCGGGACGGAGGAGGCCTGGCCCGTGGGCCGGAAGCTCTTCCGCCTGCGGAGGCCCATCCGGGTGGTCTACGGGGAGCCCATCCCCGTTCCAAAGAAGGGGCGGGTGGAGCACCAGGAGCTGGAAAACCTCACCCGCCTGATCGAGGCCCGCCTACGGGAACTTCTCCCCCCCCGGTACCGCTAGAGCCAATGCTTCCGCTATCATACCTTACTTACCACTTGTATAGGAAAGCCTCAGGGTATTGTAAAACCGCCTTCAAGCGTGATATAGTCCGCCCGGAAGGGAAAAGATACGGGAGGTGAAGAATGGCAGCAAAGAAGACGGTGACCAAAGCGGATCTGGTGGATCAGGTGGCGGCGGCCACGGGCCTGAAGAAGAAGGACGTGAAGGCCGCGGTGGACGCCCTTCTGGACAAGGTGGAAGAGGCCTTGAGCGCGGGGAACAAGGTCCAGCTCACCGGCTTCGGCACCTTTGAGGTGCGCAAGCGCAAGGCCCGCACCGGCGTGAAGCCCGGCACCAAGGAGAAGATCAAGATCCCCGCCACCCAGTATCCCGCCTTCAAGCCGGGCAAGGCCCTTAAGGAAAAGGTTAAGAAGTAAGCCGTCCCTTCCCCCGGGGGGGCCTCAGGCCCCCCCGGGCCTTTCCATCTCCCGCTTGAGGCCCTCCAAAGCCTCCTTCCAGTCCTCCCCCAGGGTGAGGAGGCGGTGGGGCTTGGAAAGCCTTCGGGCCGCCTTGCGCAGAAGGCCGGGAATGGGGGGGCACTCGTAGGAAACCACCAGGAGGAGGCCCTTCACCCGGCCAAGCCGCGCCAGGTAGTGGACCATCCCCAATAGCTCCCGGTCCGTGGGGAGGTCCATGGGAAGGAGCCGGTCCCCCTCCTCCCGCAGGCGCTCAGGGGGCAGGTCGGGGAAGTAGGGGAGGAGGCCTAGGGGCCTTAGGGCCTCCATCACCTCCTCCCGGAAGGCCTCATCTTCCAAAAGGTAGGGCTGGGCGGCCACCCCCACGCTCCCCTGGGGGTTTCCCAAAGGGGAAGGGGGTTTCAGGAGGCTCCGGGCGCGATCCAGGGCCCGGCCCACCAGCATGGGGTTTTGGGTGAGGATCTGCCCCACCTCCCCCGCCCGGCCCAGGACCCTTTCCGAGGCCTCCGCGGGCACCTTGAGCACGGGGGGAAGCCCCGGGAAGTAGCGGAGGAGGGTGGCCTCGAGGTCCAGAAGCCAAGGGCACCCGCCCCCGCCCCGCTCGGACTCCACCCCCCCCTGGAGGTCGGGGAGGAGGAGGTAGTCCACCCCTTGGGCCTTCAGGGCCTCCAGCTGGCCCAAAAGCTCCTGCACCGGGCGGCAGAAGGGGAGGGCGGGGCGGGTCTTGGGTGCCCGCACCACCTCCACCCCCAAGGCCCTCAGGTACGCCTCCCAGAAGCCCAGGTACCGGCGGGAAAGAAAGCCCTCCAAAAGGCCCACGCGCATACGCCCTATCCTACGCCAAGGGCCCGGAGAAAGGCGAGGAGGGCCCTCCTCCCCTCCAGGAGGCTTTCGGGGAGGACCCACTCCTCCGGGGTGTGGGCCCCGCCCCCCCGGTAGGCCCCCAGGGCCAGGGCGGGGATGCCCCGCTCCACCCCGGCGCTGGCGTCGGTGGAGCCCGGGAGGAAGAGGGGCCTTTCCCCGATCTCGGCCAAGGCCTGCCTCGCCGCCTCCTTGAGGAGGGGGGTGGCGGTGGCCCCCACGGGCCGGGTGCCCAGGACCTCGAGGCTAAGCCCAAGCCCCTGGGCCCGGGCCACCTCCCGGAAAAGGGCCTCCACCCTCCGGAAAAGGCCCTCCAGCACCTCCCTTTCCAGGGCCCTGAGCTCCAAAAGGGCCTCCGCCTCCTTGGGGATGGCGTTCACCGGGGCCTCCGCCCTAAGGCCCGTGGCGTTCAGGCTGGCCTCCTCCCCCTCCAGGAGGGCCCGGGCCGCCTTAAGCCCCTCCGCCAGGGCAAAGGCGGGGTGGGGAACCCCCCGATCCCCCCAGGCGTGCCCCCCGGGGCCTTGGAAGCGCACCCGGAAGCGGATGGCCCCCAGGGCGCGGTCCACCACCACCGGCAGGTAGCCGTCCACCGCCACCACCACCTCCGGGTTTAGAGCGGCCACCAGGGCCCTCGCCCCCTTCAGGTTCCCCAAACCCTCCTCCCCCACGGTGAAGCCCCGGACCACCCCAGGGAGGGGGGGCAGGGAGAGGAGGATGGCCACCCCCGCGGTGTTGTCCCCCACCCCCGCCCCGTAGAGCCTCCCCCCCTGGAGGCGGACGGGCCCCGGGGGGAGAGCGGTGTCCATATGGGCCAGGAGGAGGACCCCCCCCTCGCCTGCGAAGACGTTGCCCACCCCGTCCCGCTTTGCCCCCGGAAGGCGGGAGAGGAGGTAAGCCGCCCGGGCCTCCTCGGAAAGGGGGGCGAGCTCCAGGAGGAAGGCCCTGGGGTCCACCTACTCTTCCGGCTGGGCCAGGCCCTCGCGGATGGCGTAGAGGGCGGCCTGGGTGCGGTTATTGAGGTGAAGCTTCTGGAAGATCTCCGAGAGGCGGTTGCGCACCGTCTTCTCGGAAAGCTGGAGCTCCGCGGCGATCTCCAGGTTGGTGTAGCCCTGGGCCACCAGCTTCAGGATCTGGATCTCCCGCTCGGAAAGCTCCGCGTGCAGGGGAGCGCTCCCCTCCTTTTTGGCCCGGAAGTCCTGGATGATGCGCCCCGCAAGCTCCGCGTCCAAAAGGACCTCCCCCGCGTGCACCCGGCGGATGGCCCCGATGAGCTCCTTGGCGTCCGTGTCCTTCAGGAGGTAGCCCCTGGCCCCCGCCTTCACCGCCTCAAAGACGTAGGCGTCCTGGCGGTACATGGTGAGGATGATGACCTTGGCCTCGGGCCACTCCTTGAGGATGGCCTGGGTGGCCTGCACCCCGTCCAGGCCCGGCATCTGGATGTCCATGAGGATCACGTCGGGCTTGGCCTCCAGGGCGTGCCTAAGGGCCTCCCAGCCGTCCTTGGCCTCCCCCACCACCCGGAAGTCCCCCTCCGCCTCGAGGAGGCTTTTCAGCCCCTGGCGGAAGAGGGCGTGGTCGTCCGCTAACACGATGCGAATCACCCCTTCATTGTAGCCCTTAGGGTCTGGTAGGGTAGAAAGAGTGCTTACGGTTACCGTGGAGAAACTGGTCCCGGGGGGGTACGGCCTGGCCCGGACGGAGGAGGGCGCGGTCCTGGTCAAGGGGGGGCTCCCCGGGGAGGTGGTGCGGGGAAAACCTGTGCGCCGGCGGGGGGCGCTTTTCCTGGAGGGGGTGGAGGTCCTCACCCCCCGCCCGGACCGCTACCCCCATCCCCTCCCCCCTTCCGCCGACCTCCCCCTCCTTTACGAGGCCCAGCTCCCCCTGAAGGAAGCCCTGGTGGCGGAGGCCCTGGAGCGCATCGCCAAGCTATCCTTTCCCCTAAGCCCCATCCGCCCCTCCCCCTCCCCCCTGGGCTACCGCACCGCCGCCCAGTACGCCCGCCACCCCTTAGGGGGCCTGGCCTACCGCCTGCCGGAAAGCGAGGTCCTGGTGCGGCTGGAGGAAGACCCCCTGGTGGCAGAACCCCTCAAGAAGGCCCTGGCCCTCCTCCAAACCTGGCCCCTTCCCGTGGAGGAGGTGGCCCTAAGGGGAAGCCTCCTCACGGGGGAGGTCCTCCTGGGGCTCATCGGGGGAAGCCCAGAGGTGCTGAAGCGCCCGGCCAAGGCCCTGGTGCGGGAGGGCTTCCGCGGGGTGGTCTGGGCCGAGCCCTCCCCCAAGGGGCGCTTTAGGGGAAGGGTCACGCCCCTTTACGGGGAAAGGACCCTCCTGGAGCGCTTCGGCCCCCTCACGGCCACGGTGAGCGTGGAGAGCTTCGCCCAGGTGAACCCCCCCGCCATGGGGGCCCTCCTGGAGGAGGCCCTTACCCTGGTGGGGGGTGGGGAAAGGGCCCTGGAGCTCTACGCGGGCAGCGGCCTCATCAGCCTCCTCCTCGCCCCTCGCTTCCGGGAGGTGGCGGCGGTGGAGATCAGCAAGGAGGCGGTCAGGCGGGGGGAGGCCGACCGGAAGCGGCTTGGGGTGGAGAACGTGCGCTTCCACCGGGGGGACGCCAAGGAGGCGGCCCGGCTTGGGGCCTTTGACCTGGTGGTGGTGGACCCGCCCCGCGCAGGCCTTTCCCCCGAGGTGCGGGCCTACCTCTTGGAAACCCGGCCCCGGCAGATCCTCTACGTGGCCTGCGACCCCGCCACCTGGGCCCGGGACGTGGGGGCCTTGGCGAAAGGGGGCTACCGGCTCCGCTTCGCCCAGCCCTACGACTTCTTCCCCTTCACCCACCACGTGGAGGTCCTCTCCCTCCTAAGCCTTTAGGGCCAGGGGAGGGCCTGGAAGAACGGGGCGGGGTCTATGGGGACGCCCTGGAGGCGGGCCTCGAGGTGCAGGTGGGGCCCGGTGGAAAGCCCCGTGCTCCCGAGAAGCCCCAGGACCTGGCCGGCCCTCACCCGCTCCCCCACCCGCACCTTCCTTTCCGAAAGGTGCCAGTACCCCGTGCAAAGCCCCCCACCGTGGGCCAGGAGCACCGCCTCCCCCCGCACCCTAAGCCGCTCCGAAAGGACCACCACCCCCTCGGCCACCGCCCGCACAGGGGTGGAAAGGGGCGCGGCGAAGTCCAGCCCCTCGTGGTAGGAGGTGAAGAGGTCCCCGTACCGGCGGCGCACCCCGAAGGGGCTCGTCACCCTGGCCCCTTCCACCGGGGGGAGGAAGGGCCGTTCCAGGAGGAGAGGCCCCTCCTTGGGGCAGGCGGCCACCACCTTGGCCCGCTCCGCCTTCAGGGTGGGGTCCTGGAGGAGGGCCTTGAGGCTTGGGGAAAGGGCCAGGGTCTCCTTGGGGTAGGAAAGGGGCTGGACCCGGACCATCACCTCCACCACCTCCTCTTCCAGGTGGAGGCGCAAGGGGTGGGCCCCGGGCTCCGCCAGGGCCCCCACGGCGAGCAGGCCCAAAAGCCTCTCCCCTAAGGGCCAAAGGGGGTAGCGCACCCCTTGGAAGTGGGCCTCCCCCCCGGCGTACCCCTCCACGGCCAGGGCCAAGGCCCTTCCCGGGAAGGCGGGCCCGAGGAAAAGCCGCCCCTTGAGCAAGGGGATCTCCTCAAAGGGGCGAACCCGGAGGACCTGCCCGGCCTGGATACGGTTTGGGTCCTTAAGGCCATTGAGGCGCGCCAGCTCCTCCACAGTGGTCCCGTAGCGCCGGGCGATGGAGAAGAGGGTTTCCCCCGGGGCCACGGTGTGGAGCTGGGCCAGGGCGGGAAGGAGGAGCCAAAGGGCCAGGGTCCGCCATAATAGGACCATGGTCCTTATCCTAAACGGACCCAACCTAAACCTCCTGGGCAGGCGGGAGCCCGAGCTCTACGGAAGGACCACCCTGGAGGAGCTGGAAGCCCTCTGCGAGGCCTGGGGGGCGGAGCTGGGGCTTGGGGTGGTCTTCCGCCAGACCAACTACGAGGGCCAGCTCATCGAGTGGGTCCAGCAGGCCCACCAGGAGGGCTTTCTGGCCATCGTCCTGAACCCCGGGGCCCTCACCCACTACTCCTACGCCCTCCTGGACGCCCTCCGCGCCCAGCCCCTCCCCGTGGTGGAGGTGCACCTCACCAACCTCCACGCCCGGGAGGAGTTCCGCCGCCACTCCGTCACCGCCGCCGCCTGCCGGGGGATCATCTCGGGGTTCGGGGTCCTCTCCTACAAGCTCGCCCTCCACTACCTGGCGGAGAGCCTCGAGGTGGGCTAGGCCCCTACCACGAGGAGGGCCATCAGGGCCGAAAGGACGGCCACGGCGGTGAAGTGGCGCATGGCCTTGTCGAGGGCGGCGCCCACCTCCGCCTGGACCTCCTGACGGAGGAGGTCCGTCCGCCCCTCCCGCTGGTACACCCTGCCCTTCCCCACCCGTATAGCCCCGGCGCGGGCCGTATAATGAAAGGTGGCGTCGCACACGCCCTAGGAGCGCTATGGCCCAGGTACTGCCTGTAGAAATCACCGAGGAACTCAAGCAAGGCTTCATCAACTACGCCATGTCCGTCATCGTGGACCGGGCCCTGCCCGACGTGCGGGACGGGCTTAAACCGGTCCAGCGGCGCATCCTCTTCGGGGCCTACCAGGAAGGGGTCCTTCCTGGGCGCAAGCACGTGAAGAGCGCCAAGATCGTGGGGGAGGTCATGGGCAAGTACCACCCCCACGGGGACGCGGCCATCTACGAGGCCCTGGCCCGCATGGCCCAGCCCTGGAACCTGCGCTACCCCCTCATGGACGGCCAGGGGAACTTCGGCTCCGTGGACGGGGACCCCCCCGCGGCCCAGCGCTACACGGAGGCCAAGCTTTCCCCCATCGGGGCGGAGATGCTCCTGGACATTGACAAGGAAACGGTGGGCTTCCGCCCCAACTACGACGGCTCCCTAAAGGAGCCCGAGGTCCTGCCCGCGGCCATCCCGAACCTGTTGGTGAACGGGGCCAGCGGCATCGCCGTGGGCATGGCCACCAGCCTCCCCCCCCACAACCTGGGGGAGGTGGTGGACGCCCTGGTGGCCATGATCGACAACCCCGCCATCACCCTGGAGGAGGTCATGCGCCACCTCCCGGGTCCCGACTTCCCCACCGGGGGGAAGCTTTCCCGAAGGGGCATCCAGGAGGCCTACGCCACGGGGCGGGGAAGCCTAAGGCTCAGGGCCAAGGTGCGGGTGGAGGAGAAGGGCCAGCGCCCCATGCTGGTGGTCACGGAGATCCCCTACCAGGTGAACAAGGCCTCCCTCATCGCCCAGATCGCCGCCCTGGTCAAGGCCAAGAAGCTGGAGGACATCGTGGCCCTACGGGACGAGTCCGACCGGCAGGGCCTTAGGATCGCCATCGAGCTCAAGCGGGGGGCGAACCCCGAGGTGGTCCTGAACCAGCTCTACAAGCACACCGCCCTCCAGACCACCTTCACGGTGAACCTCCTCGCCATCGTGGACGGGGAGCCCAAGACCCTAAGCCTCCTGGACCTCATGCGCCACTACTTGGACCACCGCAAGGAGGTCCTGAGGCGGAAGAGCCTCTTTGAGCTCAAGAAGGCGGAGGAAAGGGCCCACATCCTCGAGGGCCTCCTCATCGCCCTGGACCACATCGACGAGGTCATCGCCCTCATCCGGGCCTCGGAAGACGCCGCCCAAGCCAGAAGCGGCCTCATGGCCCGCTTCGGCCTCACCGAGGCCCAGGCCCAGGCCATCCTGGACATGCGCCTCCAGCGCCTGGTGGCCCTGGAGCGGGAGAAGCTTTTGGAGGAGTACCGGGAGCTCATGGAGGAAATCGCCCGCCTGAGGGCCATCCTGGAGGACGAAGGGCGCCTATGGGGCGAGGTGAAGCGGGACCTCCTCCGGGTCAAGGAGCGCTACGCCGACCCCCGCCGCACCCTCCTCGCCGACTTCGAGGAGAACTTCAACCCCGAGGACCTCATCGAGGACGAGCCCGTGGTCATCACCCTCACCGCCCAGGGCTTCCTAAAGCGCATCCCCCTGGAGGCCTACCGGGCCCAGGGCCGGGGCGGGCGGGGGGCCCAGGCGGGCAAGACCAAGGAGGAGGACGAGGCCACCCACGTGCTGGTGGCCGCCACCCACGACGACCTCCTCTTCTTCACCGGCCGGGGCCGGGTCTACCGCCTCAAGGTCTACGAGCTCCCCGAGATGGGCCGCCAGGCCCGGGGGGTGCACGTGAAAAGCCTCCTCCCCCTCTCCGAAGAGGAGGAGGTGGCCGCCCTCCTCTCCGTGCGGGGGCTGGAAGGGGAGGGGGACCTCCTCTTCGCCACGGAAGGGGGGATGGTGAAGCGCACCCCTCTCAAGGAGTACCGGAACCTGGGCTCCGCGGGGCTCATCGCCATCAGGCTCCACCCGGAGGACCGGCTCATCGGCGTGGCCCTGGCCGACCCCGAGGACGAGGTCATCCTGGCCACCCGGGAGGGGATGGCCATCCGCTTCCCCCTGGAGGAGGTGCGGGCCACGGGCCGGGACACCCAAGGGGTCACGGGCATCCGCTTCAAGCGCCCGGGGGACGGGGTGGTCTCCCTGGTGGCGGTGAAGCCCGGGGAGATGGCGGAACTCCTGGCGGTGAGCACCCGGGGCTACGGGAAGCGCACCCCCCTTGCCGAGTACCCCCTCCAGGGCCGGGGCGGGGTGGGGGTCATCACCTACGCCGTCTCCCCTAAGGTGGGGACCCTGGCCGCCCTCCTCAAGGTGAAGGGCACGGAGGACCTCCTGGTGCTCTCCAAGCGGGGCCTGGCCCTCCGCACCCCGGTGGCGGAGATCCGCACCTACTCCCGGGCCACCGCGGGGGTGCGCATCATGAACCTGCCCGAGGACGACGAGATCGCCAGCGCCTTCGTGGTGGAGGAGGAGTGATGGAAGAGGTGGTCCTCATCACCGCACCCAGCGAGGAGGTGGCCCTAAAGATCGCCCGCGCCCTGGTGGAGGAGCGCCTGGCGGCCTGCGTGAACCTGGTCCCGGGCCTCACCTCCGTCTACCGTTGGCAGGGGGAGGTGGTGGAGGACAAGGAGGTGCTCCTCATCGTCAAGACCACCACCTTCGCCTTCCCCAGGCTTAAAGAACGGGTCCTCGCCCTCCACCCCTACACCGTGCCCGAGATCATCGCCCTCCCCATCGCCGAAGGGCACGGGGCCTATTTGGCCTGGCTTAGGGAGAACACGGGATGACAGAGGACATGCTGGACTTCCTCCGGGCCCCTCACCAGGCCCAGGCCCGCCTCCTGGAAGGCCTTGAAGCGGGCCTTTGGCCGTCTTAGGGACCTGGAGGAGCTGGGATGAGGAAGATCCAACCCGTGGCCCGAAGGTTCGCCTTGGACGAGCGCGTAGACGACCGGGCGGAGTGGCAGGCCCTGCCCCTGGAAGAACGCCTAAGGGCAATGTGGGAGATGGCCGTCTTCTGGGCGGAACGGGAGCTTAGGGAGGCCAGGGCCCGGGGGGAAACCCCCGAGATCGCCCTCCGGCTCCTCCCCGTGGCCCGCAAACGCCCCCTGGGCGGGGAAGATTTTTGAAACCTTAGGGTTTACAAAATCCCTCCCCCCGTGCTAGCCTGAAGGGGAAGGAGGGAAGCCATGACCCAGGTGCGCGAAACCCTTAGCTTCCGGCCCGGCGAGGTCATCCTCTACCCCGGGGTGCCGGGGCCCCGGGATCGGGTCTACCAGGTCCTGAAAGGCCTGGTCCGCCTCGAGGCCGTGGACCTGGAGGGCAACGCCCTCACCCTCCGCTTGGTCCGCCCCGGGGGGTTCTTCGGGGAGGAGGCGCTTTCGGGCCTGGAGCGGGGCTACTTCGCCGAGGCGGTGACGGAGGTGGAGCTCCTCCCCCTGCCCAAGGAGCCGGACCCCGAAACCCTAAAGGCCCTCACCGCCCACCTGGCCCAGGCCCTGGCGGAGGGCTACCGCCGGATAGAGCGCCTGGCCACCCAAAGGCTCAAGAACCGCATGGCCGCGGCCCTCTTGGAGCTCATGGACACCCCGTTGGCCAAGGAGGAGGACGGGAAGATCGTCCTCCGGGCCACCCACGACGAGCTGGCCGCCGCGGTGGGAAGCGTGCGGGAGACGGTCACCAAGGTCATCGGGGAGCTCGCCCGGGAGGGGTACATCCGCTCGGGCTACGGCAAGATCGCCCTTCTGGACCTGAAGGGGCTAAAGGAGCTTTCCCAACACAAGGGCGAGGGCAGGTAAACTAGAGGGGATGCGGCTTCGCCAGCGCCTCCTCGCCGGCCTCCTCGCCCTTTTACCCCTCCTCGTCACCCTCTACTTCCTCCTTTGGGTCTACACCTACTCGGGGGGGTTCATCGCCGGCCTCCTCCTGGCCTTCGGGGTGGAGGTGCCCCCGGCCTACGGCCCCCTCCTCCCCTTCGTGGGCCTCTTCCTGGCGGTGGTCTTCATCTACCTGGTAGGGACCCTCACGGAGAACTACCTGGGGCGAAGGCTCCTCCTTTCCCTGGAGCGTTCCCTCACCCTCATCCCCATCGTCCGCGACATCTACAAGGCGGTCCAGCAGATCGCCCACACCCTCTTCGGGCACAAGGAGGTGAAGTTCAGCCGGGCCGCGGTGATCGAGTACCCGAGGCGCGGGGTCTACACCCTCTGCTTTGTGGTCCAGCCCGTGGGGCGGAGGCTTCCCCCCCTTCCGGAGGGGTACACCGCCGTCTTGGTCCCCACCAGCCCCGTGCCCGCCAGCGGCATGGTGGTCCTGGTCCCCTCGGAGGAGGTCATCCCCCTGGAGATCAGCGTGGAGGATGCCCTCAAGTACGTGGTCTCCGCCGGCTTCCTCCTGCCGGAAAAACCTTTAGAAGCCTTAACCTCCCTCCCACCCTCGGGGAAAGGGGCCTCGTAGAATGGGAAGGATGCGGCCTCTTCTCGCCCTTGCCCTCCTTCTGGGCCTAGCCCTGGCCGCCCTCTTCCCCCTCCTGGGCCCCGCCCTGCCCCCGGGAACGGAGCTCCGCCTCCTCTCCCCCGACCTCAAGACCCTCCACGGGGCCTGGCGGGTGGAGGGGAGGGCCCTCCTCCCCCTCTCCCCTCCCCTGCCCCCCAGGCCGGGCAGCGAGGTGCGCCTCCTCCTGGCCGTGCCTGGAGAAAAGCCCAAGACCTTTAGCGGGGTGGTGGACCGGGGGGATGTCCTTCTGGAAAAGGAGCGGGTGAGCCTTTTAAAGCTCCTCAAGGAGGTCTACGGCCTGACCCTTCCAGAAAGGCTTTGGCCATGAAGCGGATCCTCCTCATCGAAGACGACCCCGAGGTGGCCCGGCTGGTGGAGCTGGAGCTCTCGGAGGCGGGTTTTGGGGTGCTCTGGGCCAAGGGGGGCATGGAGGGCCTCACCCTCTTCCGCCAGAACCGCCCGGACCTCGTCATCCTGGACCTGGGCCTGCCGGACCTGGACGGGGCGGAGGTGGCCCGCAGGATCCGGGCCACGGACGAGACCCCCATCCTGGTCCTCACCGCCCAAGACGGGGTGGAGCGCAAGGTGGGCCTCCTCTCCGACGGGGCGGACGACTACCTGGTAAAGCCCTTCCACCCCGCGGAGCTCCTGGCCCGCGTCCAGGTGCAGCTCCGCCACCGGGAGGGAAGCGAGGTCTTAAGCGTGGGCCAGCTGGAGCTCTACCCCAGGCGGCGGCAGGTCTTCTTCGCTGGGCGGGAGGTGAGGCTTTCCCCCAAGGAGTTTGACCTCCTCCACCTCCTCATGTCCCGCCCGGGAAGGGTCTTCCCCCGGGAGGAGATCGAGGAGAAGCTTTGGGGCAAGCCCCTGGGGCGGGAGTCCAACGTCCTGGACGTGCATGTGGCCAACCTGCGGGCGAAGCTTAGGGAAGCCGGGGCCTACGGCTACCTGCGCACGGTCCGGGGCCTGGGCTACGCCCTCCGCCCAGGCCGCGAGGGAGACGAGGCTTGACCTTCCGGGCCCGGCTCTTTCTGGCCTTCAGCGCCCTTTGGCTCTTCCTCCTGCTCCTCACCGGCTACCTGGCGGGGCGGGGGGTGGAGGAAAGCCTCAAGACCCACCTCCTAAACACCCTCCTCCAGGACGCCCTCCGGGCGGCGGAGGCCTACCAGAAGGGGCAGAGCGGGGCCCTCCTCACCACAGGAGGGGTCTTCCTCCACCTTTACACGGAGGAGGGCGAGCCCCTGGTCCTCACCGAGCCCCGCCACCTTTTGCCCAAGGGGGCCCTCGAGGGGGCAGGGGAAACCCCGAAGGCCTTCTTCCAGGAGGGCTTCGCCGCCGCCCTGGTCAGGACCCCCCTGGGCCTCCTCGCCCTCACCGCGGACACCGCCCCCATAGAAGGGGCCCTTTCCGCCTTGAGGAGGGGGCTTTTGGAGGCCTTCTTCCTCCTTTTCCCCTTGGGGCTTCTCCTCGTCTACCTCACCGCCCGTCTGGCGGCGGGGCCCCTGGAGCGGGCGGCCAGGGAGGTGGCGAGCCGGAGCCCAAGCCGCCTGGACCCCATCCCCTTGACCCTCCCCAGGGACGAGTTCGGGCGGATGGTGGCCGCGGTAAACGGCCTTCTCCAGGCCCTGAAGGAGGCCCAGGAGCGGGAGCGGGCCTTCCTGGCGGAGGTGAGCCACGAGCTCCGCACCCCCCTCACGGTCCTCCTGGGGCATCTGGACCGGCTTAAGCGCAACCCTTTGGACGGGGAGGCCCTGGAGGCGGCCCAAAGGACCTCCGAGAGGATGCGCCGCCTGGTGGAAGACCTCCTGGACCTGGCGAGAGGGGAGGCGGGCTGGCGGCTGGACCTGCACATCGTGGACCTCTTGGAGCTGGCCCGGGAGGCCTCCAGGGAGCAGGGGGTCCGGGTGGAGGGGGAGGCCCTCGAGGTCCTGGGGGATCCGGACCGGCTCCTCCAGGCCCTCCGCAACCTCATCGCCAATGGGGTGCGGGCGGCGGGAAGGGAGGGGGTGCGGGTAAGGGTGGGGCGGGAAGAAGGCTGGGCCCTGGTGGAGGTGGAGGACCGGGGCCCAGGGATCCCCGAGGACCTCCTCCCCCACCTCTTCCAGCGCTTCGCCCGGGGGCCTGGGGGCGGCACCGGCCTAGGCCTCGCCGTGGCCCAGGCCATCGCCCGGGCCCATGGGGGGGAGATCACCGTGGAAAGCGCACCCGGAAGGACGGTCTTCCGGGTGCGGCTTCCCCTTCTGGAGGAGGGTTAGGCCAGAACAGCTTTCAATAGCCCTGAGACCCCCAGCTAGGGCCTGAGGGCAACGCTTTCCATCCTGTTCCAACCCAGGCTGAAAGGGATCTCGGTCAAATTTGCCGGGGTAAATCTCTCAAGCCCGAAAAAATGTTCTCATGCGCTGGTACCTTCCCCTTCTTTTGCTCTCCCTTGCCCCTATAGCCCTCGCCGACGGGGATTGGCGCCTCTCCAAAAGCCAGTCGGAAAGCTTAAGGGAGAGGGGAACCTGGCAGTACACTCTAAGCCCACGGACAGAAGAGGCTCGAGCCCTCTGGCAGGCCCTTTTGACCCAATACCGAGAACACCTAAAGGGGGGATACCGGGTGGACCTCGGGCGTTGGCGGCTTTACTTCCGAGGCGGGGCCTTGCTTCTGGACCGGGGCTGTCCAGAGGTTCACCTAGGGTGCCTCACCCCGGGAACCCTGCCTGTGCCCCAGGAAAGGGCGGACCGCTTTCTTCTGGAGATGGCACTCCTCCTGGAACGAGCCTTGGGGGAGCTCGAGAAAACTGGAGGTCGGATGACCCTAAACGGGCTTTTTCGGGTCGACCTGAAACCCAAGACCTTCCCGCCTCACCGAGCCTACCCCTCAGGGTGGAAACCGTAGGACCGGAGGAATAGTCCGGAGAAGGCCCAGGAGAACCTCCATTGGGCACCCTCCGGTTGGCCTACCTCCGGGGAAGCTACGCCGAGGTGCGCCTGGGCTACGCCATGCCCCTGCCCGATAGGGCCTGCTGCCAGGCCCTGTGGGTTGCCCCGGAGATGGGCTTCGGGGAAGGGGCCCTGAGCCGCTACGGCCTCACCCTCCCCTACTACGACGGCTGCCTGGCCTACGAGCTCCGCTTCCAGAACGTCCTAAGGGGGCAGTACCACGAGGCCACGGGCCCAAGCCTCTCTGTAAGCGCCACCCTTCGGTAAACTCTTAGGGTATGAAGATCCGCTTCGGCACCGACGGCTGGCGGGGGGTCATCGCCCGGGACTTCACCTTCCATAACCTCGCCCGGGTGGCCACCGCCTACGGGCGCTACCTCCTGGAGAAGGGGGGAAAGAGCGTGGTGGTGGGGTACGACACCCGTTTTCAGGCGGGGGCCTTTGCGGAAGAGGCGGCGGGCCTCCTCGCGGGGATGGGCCTTAAGGCCTACCTCCTGAAAGGGCCCCACCCCACCCCTATGCTCTCCTTCGCGGTGCGCCACGTGGGGGCAGACGGGGGCCTGATGCTCACCGCAAGCCACAACCCCCCGGAGTACCTGGGGGTGAAGCTCAAAGGCCCCTACGGGGGAAGCGCCCTGGAGGAGGAGGTGAAGCGGGTGGAGGCCCTGGTGCCAGAAAGCCCAGCGGAAGCCCGGGGCACCCCCGAGCCCCTGGAGGTCCGCGCGGCCTATTTTGACCACCTAAAGGCCCTCCTGGACCTCGAGGCCCTGGCCCGCTTCCCCGGCGTCCTCTACCACGACGCCATGGGGGGCGCAGGGGATAGCCTCCTCTCCGCCTTCTTCCGCCACGTGGGGCTTGGGGTGGAGGTGCGGGAACTCCACAACGTCCCCCACCCCCTCTTCTACGGGGTGAACCCCGAGCCCCTGCCCAAAAACCTCAGGACCCTCCTCGCGGTCATGGGCCCGGAGGAGCCCCCCACCTTCGCCGTGGCCACCGATGGGGACGCGGACCGCATCGCCGCGGTCCTCCCCGGAGGGCGCTTCTTCAACCCCCACCAGGTCTTCGCCGTCCTCCTCAGCCACCTCCACCGGAAGGGCCTAAGGGGCCTGGTGGTGAAGAACTTCGCCGTGTCCTGGCTCATCGACCGCCTGGGGGAGAAGCTGGGCCTTCCCGTGCGCACCACCCCCGTGGGCTTCAAGTGGATCACCGAGGCTTTCTTGAAGGAAGACACCCTCATCGGGGGAGAAGAGTCGGGCGGGATCGGGGTGAAGGGGCACCTCCCCGAGCGGGATGGGCTCCTAAACGCCCTCCTTCTCCTAGAGAGCGTGGCCCAGACGGGGAAGGACCTCGGGGCGCAGTTTTCCGAGCTGGAGGCCCTCACCGGCCTCACCCACGCCTACGACCGCCTGGACCTCAAGGTGCCCACGGAAGGCCTCCTGGAGCGGCTCAGGGAGCCCCGGCCCCTGGCAGGCCTCACCCCTCAGGGGGTGGAGGACCTGGACGGGGTGAAGTGGATCTATGAAAACGCCTGGGTCCTCTTCCGCCCCTCGGGAACGGAGCCCGTGGTGCGGATCTACGCGGAAGGCCCCTCGGAGGAGGTGGTGAGGGCCCTCCTCAAGGAGGCGGAGATTCTGATGAAACAATAGGAGGACTTTCAGCCGCTGAAGAGCCGAGGGCAAAGTCCCATGCGCCAGAGAAAGGCCAAGGAGAAGCTGACTCGAGGCCTTCTCAAGCGGTAGACTGGGGCCAAATGCGGGTGGCCCTCTTCATCACCTGCCTGGCCGACCAGTTCTACGCCGAGGCCGGGGTGGCGGCGGTTAGGCTTCTAAGAGCCCTGGGGGTGGAGGTGGACTTCCCCGAAGGCCAGACCTGCTGCGGCCAGCCCGCCTTCAACGCGGGGTACTGGGACGAGGCCAGGCCCCTGGCGAGAAGGACCCTGGAGGTTTTCCGGGAGGCGGAGTACGTGGTCCTCCCCTCGGGAAGCTGCGCCAGCATGGTGAGGAACCACTACCCCGAGCTCCTTCCCGGAAGCCGGGAGGCCCTGGAACTCGCGGAGAAGACCTACGAGCTCTCCCAGTTCCTGGTGCGGGTCCTGGGGGTGGAGAAGCTGGGGGAAGGCCTAAGGGGGCGGAAGGTGGCCTACCACCACGGCTGCCACGCCCTGAGGGAGCTTGGGGTAAAGGAGGAGCCCCTTCTCCTCCTCAAGAACGCCGGGGCGGAACTCCTCCCCTGGGAGGCGGCGGAGGAGTGCTGCGGCTTCGGGGGGCTTTTCTCCGTGAAGCTCCCCGAGGTCTCCCTGGCCATGGCCGAGCGCAAAGGGGAAACCCTCCCTGAGGCCGAGGTCCTCACCTCCACCGACGCGGGCTGCCTCCTCCACCTCTCGGGGGTGTTGGCCCGGAAAGGGAAGGGCTTGCGGGTGGCCCCCCTGGCCACCCTGCTTTGGGAGGCCTATGCGGGCTAAGGCGAGGCTCTACCCCAAGGAGGCGGCCAGGCTCCTGAAGGAGAGGCCGGGGGTCCGGCGGGCGGTCACCGGGGCCACGCTCCACTTTGAACGGAACCGCCTCCGGGCCTACGGCGAGGTGGACATCGAGGCCTGGCGGGCGCGGGCCAAGGCGGTGAAGGACCACGTCCTAAGCCATCTGGACCGCTACCTGGAGCTTGCGGAGAGGAAGCTTAGGGAAAACGGGGCCACGGTCCACTGGGCGGAAACCCCCGAGGAGGCCCACCGGGTCTTGAGGGACGTGGTGGCCCGCCACGGGGTCAGGCGGGCGGTGAAGGCCAAAAGCATGCTAACGGAGGAGCTCGGGGTAAACCCCCTCCTGGAGTCCTTGGGGGTGGAGGTCTACGAAACGGACCTCGGGGAGTACCTCATCCAGCTCCTGGGGGAGCCCCCGAGCCACATCGTGGGCCCGGCCATCCACCTCTCCCTGGAGGAGATCCGGAGGCTCTTCCACGACCGCTTCGGCACCCCCCTGGACGCCAGCCCCGAGGCCCTGGCCGCCGTGGCCCGGAGAACCCTACGGGAGGCCTTCCTCACCGCCGAGCTCGGGATAAGCGGGGCCAACTTCCTGGTGGCGGAGACGGGCACCTTAGCCCTCATGGAGAACGAGGGGAACATCCGCCTTTCCACGAGCCTCCCCAAGGTCCACGTGGCCTTCGTGGGCATAGAGAAGCTCCTTCCCCGCTTCCAGGACCTGGCCCTCTTCCTCCCCCTCACCGCCCGGGCGGCCACGGGGCAGCGGCTTGCCACCTTCGTCTCCCTCATCCAGGGGCCGGGGGAGGGGGGCCCGGAGGAGGTGCACGTGGTCTTCGTAGATCACGGCCGCACCGCCCTCCTCCACGACCCGGAGGCCTGGGAGACCTTAAGGTGCCTCCGGTGCGGGGCCTGCCTCAACGCCTGCCCCGTCTACCGGCAGACGGGGGGGCACCCCTACGGCTACGTGTACTCGGGGCCCATCGGGGCGGTGCTGGACCCGGGGCTTCTGGGCCTCGAGGAGGCCTACCCCCTGCCCTACGCCTCCACCCTCTGCGGGGCCTGCTACGAGGCCTGCCCGGTGAAGATCCCCATCCCCAAGCTCCTCCTGGCCTGGCGCCGCCGGGCGGTGGAGGCGGGGCTTAGCCCCCGCCTGGAAGGGGCGGCCCTCAAGGCCTTCCGCAAGGTCATGGAAAGCCCGGCCCTCTACCGCCTCTTCTCCCGGGCCCTCCGGGGGGTGCCCCTTGGGGCTCAGGAGATCTTGCCCCTTCTCAAGGCCTGGACGGGGGGCCGGGGGCCCCTTAAGCCCAGCCCCAAGCCCTTCCATCAACTTTGGCAGGAACTGGAGGGAGAATGGACGCCAGGGAACGGATCCTGAACCGGGTGCGGAAGGCCCTCGAGGAAAGGCCCAAGGCCGAACTCCCAAGCCCCCTCCACCCCCAAGCCCTCCCCGACCCCGTGGCCCTCCTCCTCGAGCGCCTAGCGGAGAACGGGGCGGAAGGGGCCAGGGTGCCCTGGGAGGAGGCCCAGGGTTTTATCGCCCGCTTCGCGGAAGGGTTCAGCGGGGTGGCCTTCGGGGAGGGGGTGCCAGAGGCCCTCCGCCCCTCTCTCCCCGAGCTTCCCCCCGAGGAGGCCCCCCTAGGGGTCTCCTTGGCCCTCTTCGCGGTGGCGGAGACGGGCACCGTGGCCCTCTCCTCGGAGGACGGAAGGCGCGCCCAGCTCCTCCCCCCCACCCACCTGGTCCTGGTGCCGGAGGAAAGGGTCTACGGGACGCTCCTGGAAGCCCTCTCCCGCCCGGAGCGCCTCCCCAAGGCCCTCGGCCTCCACTCGGGCCCCTCCAAGAGCGCGGACATCGGCCAGGTCATGGTGAAGGGGGTGCACGGTCCGGGCCGGCTCTTCGTGGCCGTGCTCAGCGGTAGGCCGGAGGAGGGGTGAGGGGGCGGAGGTTGAGCCTAAGCCCCTCCTCCTCCCGCACGAAGGGGGGCCACCAGACGTAGTTCGCCCGCCCGGCGATGGCCTCCACGGGCACGGGGCCAAAGGTGCGGGAGTCCTCGCTCCCCCCCAGGGTGCGGTTATCCCCCATGACGAAGTAGTAGCCGGGCTTCAGCTTGATGCGGCCCACCTCGCAGGCCTCCCCCAGCCGGCTCCGCTCCAGCACCCCTTCCGAGGGGGGAAGGAGCATCTCCTTAAGGGGCTTCAGGTAGGCGGGGAGGACCTCCACGGGGAAGTCCCCCTGCTGGGTGACGATCCGGGTCATGCGCCCGTCCTTGTAGCACACCCCGGGGAAGGAGTCGGGCCAGGGGGCGATCTGGTCGGTGATGTGGGTCTCCGCCAGGGGCATTCCGTTCACATGCACCACGCCCCGCTCCACGTAGACCTCGTCCCCGGGCACGGCCACGATGCGCTTGATGAAGAAGGCCCGGAAGGAGAAGCCCAGGACGGGAAAGCGGGCGGTGGCGTAGGGGGTGCCCTCCGGGGGCTTGAGGATGGCGATCTCTCCCCGCCGCCACTCGGCAAACCCCAGCCGCACCAGCCAGGTCTCCCACTTGGGCACCAGGACCCGCTCCCCGTTCCGCAAGGTGGGGTACATGCTCTGGCCCACCACCCCCACGGTGGTGAAAAGAAAGGTGGTGACCAGAAAGGCCACCAGGAGGGCCTCCCCCACCTGGCGAAACCACTCCTTAAACAGGTAGTCCCAAAACGCCTTCATACCCCTCCCACTCTACCCTCCAGATAGGCCCGGGCCGCCTCGCGCCCCGCGGCTACGATCTCCTCGAGGCGGCGGAAGTCCTCTATCCCCACCCCCTTGAGCTCCGGCCTAAGGTAGACCTCCGGGGGGTAAAGGGTGAGGCGGAGGGCGGTGAGCTGGCGCTGCATCAGGTCCACCGCCCGCCGGGCCAGGGCGATGAGGCCCCTTGGGGCCTCCTCCGCCTCCCGTTCCGGGGTGACGTCCACGGCAAAGACCTCCTGGGCCCCCAAAAAGCGCACCGCGTCCACGGGCAGGTTGTCCAAAACCCCCCCGTCAAAGAGGAGCACCCCCTCCCGCTCCACCGGGGCCAGGAGGCCGGGGTAGGCGGCGGAGGCCAAAACGGCGCTGGGAAGGTCCCCCTGGGTGAGGTAAAGGAGCCTCCCCGAGCGCACGTCCACCGCGGTGACCGCCAAGGGACGCTTCAACCCCTCAAACGTGGGGGGAAGGTGCTCGGCCAGAAAGTCCTTGAGCTTCCGGCGGGAGAAGATCCCCTCCCTGGGGGAAAGGCCCAAGAGGCCCAGCCAAGGGGTCTTGCGGGCCAGGGCCAGCATCTCCTTGGGGCTCATCCCCGCGGCAAAGAGCGCCCCCACGATGGCCCCCATGCTGGTGCCCGCCACCAGCTGGAAGTCCAGGCCGGCCTCCAGGAGCACCTCCAACGCCCCGATGTGGGCGAGGCCCCTGGCTCCACCGCCGGAAAGCGCCAAGCCGCGCACGGGAAAATCTTAGCGAGAGGCCAGGTGAAAGAGGTGAGGACGGGTATAGTGGGGAAGGTGAGCCTGGTGGGGCAGAACCTCCTGGGGCGCTACCGGGTGGTGCGCCCCCTGGCCCGGGGCGCTCTGGCCACGGTCTACCTGGCCTTTGACCTCTACGGCACCCCCTACGCCCTGAAGCTCTTCCCCAAGGGGGCCGAGGCCCGGCGGGACCGGGAGCACTGGGTGGGCCAGCGGCTTTCCCACCCCAACCTGAACCCCGTCCTGGAAAAGCTGGACCTGGAGGAAGGCCCCGCCCTCCTTCTGGCCTACGCCCCGGGGGAGGAGATGGGCCGCTGGATGCTCCGCCGCCCGGGGCAGGCCAGGGCCCTGGGGGTTTTCCGCCAGCTCCTAAAGGCCCTGGCCCACATGCACGAAAAGGGCCTGGTCCACCGGGACGTGAAGCCGGAAAACGTCATCGTGGCCCTCACGGACGAGGCCAGGCTGTTGGACTTTGACCTCTCGGGCCCGGCCCGGGAAGCCTTCAAGAAACCCCTCAGGGTGGGCACCCTGCCCTACCTGGCCCCGGAGCAGGTCCTGGGGCAAAGCCCGGGGCAGGAGGCGGACGTGTACGCGGCGGGGGTCATCCTCTACTGGATCCTCTCGGGGGAGCTCCCCTTCGTGGGGGAGCCGGAGGAGGTGCTCCTCGGCCACCTGCAGGAGGAGGCCCCGCCCATCCCCGGCCTGCGGCCAGAGGAGGAGAGCTACCTTAGGCGCCTCCTGGCCAAGGACCCCAAGGCCCGCTTCCCCCACGCGGGGGCGGCCCTGGAGGCCTTCCCCTTCTAAAAGCCCTCCTTAGCGGAAGGCCCCCTGGGCGAGGAAGGTGAGGATGCCCGAAAGGAGGCCCTGGGCCACCTTCTCCCGATAGGCGGGGTCCTGCAGCTTCCGCCCCTCCACGGGGTGGTCCCCAAAGCCCACCTCCACCAGCACCGCGGGCACCTTGGCGTAGCGCAGCACGAAGAAGTCGCCGGGAAAACTTCCCCGGTACGGGCTCCCCGTGGCCTGGGAAAGCTTCCGGCCCAGGGTTTCCGCCAAGCGCTCAGAGTAGCGCTGGTTGGCCTGGGCCACGATGTCCTGAAGGATCTTCTCCGCCACGGTGCGGGCCTCCTGGGTAAGGCGGCGGCCCAAGTCCCCTCCGCCGTTTTCCCGGATGACCTGGTCCAGCACCGCCTGGCTCTGGGCCCGGCCGAAGTAGTAGACCTCTATGCCCTGGGCCGTGTGGGTGGGGGAGGCGTTGGCGTGGATGGAGATGAAGAGGTTCACCCGGGAGCTGTCCGCCAGGCCAGCCCGCCTGGAGAGGTCTTCCCGTTTGTCGGGGGAAAGGTGCATGTCCCGGTCCCGGGTGAGGAGGACCTCTATCCCCTCCCGCTCCAGGAGGCGCTTGAGCCTGAGGGCCACGTCCAGCACCAGCTCCTTCTCCACCACGTACCCCACCATCCCCGGGTCCACCCCCCCGTGGCCTGGGTCCAGAAGAACCAGGGGCTTGGGGGGCCGGGGAGGCTTGGTGAGCCCCGAGGGGGAGGTCTTAGCCCCAGAGGGGCTGGTAGGACCGGAGGGGAGGTACAGGTCCACCACCAGCCGTTCCGGGTCGGAATAGCGGGCCAGCTTGGCCTCCGTTTGCGGGCTCTTGGTCCTGAGGAGGAGGCGGGTCCCGTTCCCCTCAGGCACCACCTGGTAGGAGGCGAGCTCCTTGGAGTCCACCACCCCCCCAGATGGGGGAAGGGCGAGGCCGGAAAGCCTTAGGACGAGGAGGGCCCCTTCTCTCTCCAGGGCGTACCCTACCCCAGGGGCAGGGAGGTCCACCACCACCCGGGTGAAGCCCTCGTGGATCCCCACCCGGAGGTTGGCCTGGGCCAGAGCCAGGAGCACCCAAAGGAGAAGAGGGAAAAACCGCACCGAGGGCCATTCTACCCCACAAGATGAAGGCTTGGTAAAATGCGGCTCATGACGAAGAAGGTCACCGTCTACCAACTGGTGGGCCACCGCTTCCTGGGCGTGAACGAGCAGGGGGATAAGGTGATGATCGACGGGGATCAGCCCGCCACCGGCCCCCGCCCCATGGAGCTCCTCCTCATGGCCTTAGGGGCCTGCACCGCCTACGACGTGGTGGACATCATGCGGAAGAAGAAGCAACCCCTGGCCCGCTACCGGGTGGAGGTGGAGGGGGTGCGGGCGGAAACCCACCCCAAGCGCTACACCCACATCACCGTGACCCACATCGCCTCGGGGCCGGGGGTGACCCTCGAGGCCCTAGAGCGCGCGGTGGAGCTCTCCCACACCAAGTACTGCTCCGTGTCCGCCAACCTCAACGCCGAGATCACCACCCGGGTGGTCCTGGAGCCCTGGGAAGGGGAATGATGCTCCTCGCGGTGGACATCGGGAACACCTCCACCGCCCTAGGGCTTTTTGAGGGGGAAAGGCTCGTGGCCCATTTCCGCATCCACACCGACCGGATGCGGATGGAAAGCGAGTACCGGGTCCTTCTCAAAAACCTCTTCGCCCTAGAAGGCCTCCCACCCCCCAAGGCCGCCCTCCTCTCCAGCGTGGTGCCCCCGGTGGAGCGGGAGATGGCCCGGGCCATCGGGAACCTCTTTGGGGTGGAGGCCAGGGTGGTGGACGCGGAGGCCACGGGCCTTCAGGTCCTCATAGACAACCCCAAGGAGGCGGGGGCCGACCGGTTGGTGAACGCGGTGGGGGCGCTGGCCTACGAAAGCCCCACGGGCCGCTACATCGTGGTGGACTTCGGCACCGCCACCACCTTTGACCTGGTGGAGGCCCCGAACCGCTACCTGGGGGGGGCCATCACCATCGGCCCCCAGACCGCGGCCGACGCCCTGGCCCAGCGCACGGCCAAGCTCCCCCGCATCGACCTGGTCCCCCCCGAAAGGGCGGTGGGGAAGAACACCCTCGAGGCCCTCCGCTCGGGCCTGGTCCTGGGCTACGCCGCCTTGGTGGAGGGGATGGTGCGCCGGTTTAAGGAGGAGGTGGGGGAGGCCCTGGTCATCGCCACCGGGGGCTTCGCGGAGGTCCTAAAGCCCATCTGCCCCTCCTTTGATCTGGTGGACGAGGACCTCACCTTGAAAGGCCTCCTTCGCATCCACCAGGCGCAAGGGTGAACCAGTACACGTACCGCCCTTCCTCCTCCAGAAGGGCGTACCGCCACCCCTCCACCCGGTAGCACCCCAGGTCCCGCCAAACCCCGGGCCTTTCCCGGAGGAAAACCCTAAGGGGGCGCCCCTCCCGGTGGGCCAGGAGGAGGCGGAGGTTGCCCCCCATGGGGGCCTGGTGGCCCCGCCTGCCCTCCCCCATGTAGAGGATGCGCCCATCCGGCAAAAAAACGTTCCGGTAGCCTGATTCCCCCCGGTCCACCAGGAGGCTTTTCTCCCCGATGCCCTTCCGCGTCCGGTGGTAGGCGAAGACCTCGGTCCAGGTCAAGCTTGACACAGCCTAAAGCCCCGGCTATTATCCTAAATGCCCGGTCGGACGCCCCCGACCCGGCACAAACCCTAAGGCCCCGTGGTGTAGTTGGTTAACACACCCGCCTGTCACGTGGGAGATCGCGGGTTCGAGTCCCGTCGGGGCCGCCACGCCGAGGTAGCTCAGTTGGTAGAGCATGCGACTGAAAATCGCAGTGTCGGCGGTTCGATTCCGCCCCTCGGCACCAAAAGCCCCCCTTTTCGGGGGGCTTTGGCTTTCTCCGGGATTTTCTGCTAAACTTCCCCTTGGGGGGTGAAAGCCAGGAAGGAAGCGCGAAGCTTCTGGGGGTGCATTTAAAGGCGCATTTGGGCGGTAGATTTTCAGCGCAGATTGGACCCGTGTATTCGCAAGGGATGTTCAACCAGGCGTATTGGGGACCTCGAGGGGAAGCCCTTTTCCCCCCGGGTTTTCTTATTCCCGTTTAAGATTCCCGCCCACAACCAAGCACGGCTTACCCCCCTTCCCAGCTGGCGCAGGGTGTGCTAGGCTGGGAGCATATATTCTCTTCAGTCCAAACAATTGCGTAGGGAGTGACAGTTTTCACCGTGCTGATACTTATTCTTCCCCTCTTGACAGTATTGACAGACCCCTCTACAGTGAAAGACAAGCAAACGGGGACGACCCCCCGGGCGCAGGAAAAGGAGGGATGAAGATGAAGAAGCTGATCGCGCGTGTGTTGGTTCTTCTCGGTAGCTTGATCGCTCTCGGGCTCGCGGCTGGGGCTTCTGCTCGCTGGGAATAAAGAAAAAAGGCCAGGTTTCTGGCCTTTTTTCTTTTACGCACATAAGCACTCTTCCTTCTTTTGTGTTATGCTTTTAGCAGAATGTCACCCTTTTTGAGAAAACAGGAAGTGCCCCCTCTTAGGGTGCTTGTGTTCATCGTAGGGACTTTTTTGTTCTTTCTGCTTGCTGAAGGCTACCTCATCTTAGCTTTTAGGAGCGAACCTCTTAAATACGACCTTTGGGGGGTTTTCTTTTGGGGTTTATTGCTTCACTGGAGTGTTCGAGTCAGAATACGCCTTCCCTTTCAAGCCAGTATGAGTCAGCTGTTCCTCTTCGCTTTAGCTATGCTAGTCTTGTTTCCTCCATGGATCGTTCCTCTTCTAGTTTTTCTTCAAGGCAGTGGGAGTAGTTGGTATAAACAAGTCTTCAATCGTTCTCAGGACGCTTTATCTACAGCAATAGCCGGCTTAGTATGGAACTTTTTTACAAACAACTCTCTCTATCTTGGATCCTGGAATTTAAGCACAGGTGTGGGGATATCTACAGCCGCTCTTGCTTTTTTCGCAACCAACACATCTTTAGTTACCACAGCAATTTATTTATCCTCAAATACACCTTGGGGCGAGATTTGGCGCAAAAATTTCAAGTGGCTTGCCATAAGCTATTTTTTTCTTTCGCCAATAGCCCTCCTCCTGGCCCGCGCCTACGAAACCCCCCTCATCGGCAACTGGGGGGGGTGGACGGTCCTCCTCTTCCTGGTGCCCCTCTACTACAGCCGCTACTACTGGGACGAGAAGGTGCGCCTGGAGCAGGCCTTTGACACCACCCTGGAAGTCCTCATGAACGCCCTGGAGGCCAAGGAGAGGCAAACCCGCATGCACTCCGAACGCGTGGCGGACATCGCCCGCGACCTCGCCAAGGCCTTCTATAACGACGAGGCCAAAGCTCAGGAAATCTACCGGGCGGCCAGGCTTCACGACATCGGCAAGATCGCCATCCCGGAAGCGGTCCTCCTCAAGCCGGGAAAGCTCACGGAAGCGGAGTTTGACCTCATCAAAAGCCACACCAAACTGGGGGCCGAACTCCTCTCCCCCGCCAGGAAGGTGGCCTTTGATCAGCTGGTCTACAACGTCATCCTCTACCACCACGAGCGCTGGGACGGCCGGGGCTACCCCGAGGGCCTTGCGGGGCAGGACATCCCCGAGGAGGCCCGCATCGTGGGCCTGGCGGACGCCTACGAGGCCATGACCGCAGGCCGACCTTACCGGGAGGCCAAGTCCCCCGAGGAAGCCCTAAAGGAGGTGCAGGACTTTTCGGGCGTCCAGTTTGACCCCAAGCTGGTCCGGCTCTTTACGGTTCTCTGGAACCAGAACCCCATCTGGCGCGACCGCGAGGCCTACCTGGCCGCAAAGGGGGGATCGGTATCACCCTCTACCTTGCCGCAGCCCTCTTCGGAATCGTCCTTGCCCTCGTCCTCGGAGCCCGGCTCAAGGACCTCGGAGAGCTAGACCTCCGGGCGCCCTGGGCCTTCCTCCTGGCCGCCTTGGTCGAGGGGGGGCTGGCCTACGGCACCTACCGGGGCCTCTTCGCCCCAGAGTGGGCAGGACCTTTGGCCAAGGCCCTGGTCCTCCTCCTCGTGGGCTACGGCCTTTACCAAAACCGGCACCTGAAGAGCCTTTACCTGGTCCTCCTCGGGCTTTTTCTGAACGCCCTGGTCATCTTCGCCAACGGGGGGCACATGCCGGTGAGCTTAGGGGCCCTGGAACGGGCCGGGGTGGAGGGGTGGGAGGAGATCCTAAAGGAGCGCAAGGACGCGGTGCACACCCTCCTGGACAGCTCCACCCGCCTCCCCTTCCTGGGGGACACCATCGCCCTGCCTCCCCTGCGTAAGGCGGTGAGCCTGGGGGACCTCTTCATCCTCCTGGGCCTTATGGGGGTGGTGGTGGAGGGGGCCCTCAGGCCCCGGAGCCTCAAGCCCAGCCCCTTCCGCCTGGGGTTCGCCCTGGGCCTCCTCCTCTTCGCCACCCTCTGGGCCTTGGGCCTGGTGTAGTGTATAGTTCGCTAAGGGGTATGAACCCCGTAAGGAGGCCAGTTCATGGGGTACCGCATCTGCTTGATTGAGGGCGACGGCATCGGCCACGAGGTGGTTCCGGCGGCCCGGGCCGTGCTGGAGGCCACCGGGCTTCCCCTGGAGTTCGTGGAGGCCGAGGCGGGTTGGGAAACCTTTGAGCGAAGAGGGACCTCCGTCCCCGAGGAAACCGTAGAGAAGATCCTCTCCTGCCACGCCACCCTCTTCGGGGCCGCCACCAGCCCCACCCGCAAGGTGCCGGGGTTCTTCGGGGCCATCCGCTACTTAAGGCGGCGGCTGGACCTCTACGCCAACGTGCGCCCGGCCAAGAGCCGCCCCATCCCGAATAGCCGCCCGGGGGTGGACCTCATCATCGTGCGGGAGAACACGGAAGGGCTTTACGTGGAGCAGGAACGCCGCTACCTGGACGTGGCCATCGCGGACGCCGTCATCTCCAAAAAGGCCAGCGAACGCATCGGGCGCGTGGCCCTAAGGATCGCCGAGGGCCGGACCCGTAAGACCCTCCACATCGCCCACAAGGCCAACGTCCTCCCCCTCACCCAGGGGCTCTTCCTGGACACCGTGCGCGAGGCGGCCAAGGACTTCCCCCTGGTGAACGTCCAGGACATCATCGTGGACAACTGCGCCATGCAGCTCGTCATGCGCCCCGAACGCTTTGACGTGATCGTCACCACCAACCTCCTGGGGGACATCCTCTCCGACCTCACCGCGGGGCTCGTGGGGGGCTTGGGCCTCGCCCCTTCGGCCAACATCGGGGACACCACCGCGGTCTTTGAGCCCGTGCACGGGTCGGCTCCGGATATCGCCGGCCAGGGGATCGCCAACCCCACGGCGGCCATCCTCTCCGCGGCCATGATGCTGGACTACCTGGGGGAAAAGGAGATGGCCCGGAAGGTGGAACGGGCGGTGGACCTGGCCCTGGAAGAGGGCCCCCTTACCCCCGACCTCGGGGGAAACGCCACCACCAAGGCCTTCACGGAAGCGGTGATCCGGGCCCTGGGGCGGGTGTAGGGCGTAGGGGTTCCGGAAACCCCCGGGGCGCCCCGGGGGTTTCGTGGTATAGTAGCCCTATGTAGGGGCCAACCTGGAGGGCAGGGCCAAGGGCAGCAGCCCACAGGGGGGTGGAAGGGCTTCGTTAAGGAGTTTGCGCTATGCTATTTTCTAATAGAGGATTAAGGTTCAGGAAGGAGGGCACGTGGTTCAAAGGCTCTTTCGTCAGGGCGCACTGAGCCGTCTATTCAAACCCCGGGTTGAGGCCCTGGGCCTGGAGATCGGGGCGGCGCACCTCAAGCTGGTGGAGCTTTCCGGCAACCCCCCGGCCCTCAAGGCTTGGGCCATGCGGCCCACCCCCCCGGGCACCCTCGTGGACGGGCTCATCGCCGAGCCCAGCGCCTTAGCTCAAGAACTCCGGGAGCTCCTCGCCGAGGCCAGGACCAAGAAGCGCTACGTGGTCACCGCGGCCCCCAACCTCTCGGTCATCCTGCGCACGGTCCAGGTGCCCAAGATGCCCGCCAAGGAGATGGAGGAGGCGGTGCGCTGGGAGGCGGAGCGCTACATCCCCTTCCCCATAGACGAGGTGGTCCTGGACTACGCCCCCCTCACCCCCCTGGAGGAGGCCGAGGAGGGGGAGCAGGTGGAGGTCATGGTGGGGGCCGCCCGGAAGGAGAGCGTGGCGGGGCTCATCGAGGCCCTGAGGGGGGCAGGGCTCATCCCGGTGGTGGTGGACGTGAAGCCCTTCGCGGGGCTCTACCCCCTGGAAGAAAAGCTCACGGAAGGTCCGGTGACCCTTTCCGTGGACATCGGAGCGGAGAGCACCAGCCTGGTCCTCACCCAGGGGGACCGGCCCCTTTACGTGCGCATCCTCACCCTCTCCGGCAAGGACTTCACCGAGGCCATCGGCAAGGCCTTCGGCCTGGACCTCCTCAGCGCGGAGGAGGTCAAGCGCACCTATGGCCTGGCCACCATCCCCACGGAGGACGAGGAACTCCTCCTGGACTTTGACGCGGAGAGGGAACGGTACAGCCCGGCCCGCATCTATGACGCCATCCGCCCCGTGCTGGTGGAGCTCACCCAGGAGATCCGGCGGAGCCTGGAGTTCTTCCGGGTGCAGATGGGGGACCTCCAGCCCGAGGTGGGCTACCTCACGGGGGGCGGGAGCAAGCTCCGGGGCCTCCCCACCCTCCTCACGGACACCCTGGGGGTGAGCTTTGAGGTGCCCAACCCCTGGGAGGGCATCGCCGTGGACCCCAAGCGCTTTGACCTGGAAGAGCTCAAGGGCCTGGCCCCGGAGTTTATGGTGCCCGTGGGCCTGGCCTTAAGGGGGGTGAGTCCGCTTGATTAGGCTGAACCTCCTCCCCAAGGACCTTAGGCGCCGGGTGGAGCCCGGCTGGTGGCGGCTTGCGGCCTCCCTCCTCGCCCTTTTCGTCCTCCTCACCATGGGTTTCCTCCACTACACCGCCCTTACGGAGCTCAATCTGGCCCGCTCGGAGCGGGATGCCCTGAAGGCCGAGGTGGAGGCCCTAAGGCCCTTCATCGCCGAGCAGAACCGGCTCCAGCGGGAAAGGAAGACCCTCGAGGCCCTCCTCGCCATCCGGGAGGGCCTGAGGAAGGGGTTCGTGCCCTGGTCGGAGTACCTGGCGGCCTTCATCGGGCAGATCCCGCGCACAGGAGGCCGGTTCCCCGTGGCCCTCCGCTCGGTGAACACCCGCGCCCTCTCGGAAGAGGAAGCCAAGCAGGCCGCCCAGAACGGGGCCTACGACGGCAAGACGGTGCGGGTGGAGTTCACCGTCCAGGGGGAGGCCCTGAACCGGGAAGCCCTGGTGGGCTTCGTCCGGGCCTTCGAGTCCTCCCCCCGGTTCGGGATCGAGTTCCAAGGGGCCACGCTGGATCGGGACCGGGGGCTTTGGACCTTTTCCGCCCGCATAGGGGCCATGGGAGGTGAGCGCAGTGCTCAACCTTAGCCTAAGCCGGCTGGGCCAGCGGGAGTGGGCCCTTCTCGTCATGGCCCTCACCGTGATCCTGGCCCTCCTCTGGTACTTCCTCCTCATCGCCCCCATCCGCCAGGAAACGGAGGCGGTGCGGAACGAGATCGCCACCCTCATCCCCGAGCGGGACCGGGGGCGCCAGGCCCAAAGGGCCCTGCCGGAACTCCGGGCGGCCATTGCCGAGCTTCAGGCGGAGCGCCAAGCCTTCCTAAGGGCCCTTCCCCGGGAGGAGCGGCTTGGGGAGGTGCTGAACGCCCTCCTCTCGGAGGCGGCCCGGAGCGGGGTGACCGTGCGGGCCCTAAACCGCTCCCCCACCTCCGCCCCTGTCCCGGAGGTGCGGGCGGTGAACCTGGCCCTATCCCTGGAGGGCCCCTTCCCGGAAACCTACGCCTACCTCGGGCGCCTGGAGGGGCTTTCCCGCTTCAGTTCCATCTCTGGGCTTTCCCTGGCGGTGGCCGGGGAACCTAGCCTGAACCCCACCCTGAACACCAGCCTGACCCTAACCCTCTACATGTTGGCCAAGGACGTGGAAGAACTGGAGCAGGCGTCCGGAACCCCGGGCGGGGGAGGTGGACAGTGAAGGAACCAGAGCGGGGCACCCAAACGACCCTGGCCCGCTTCCTCTCGGGCCTGCGCAACCTGCCCCAATCCACGAAAATTCTCCTGGTAGCCCTCCTCCTGGTGGGAGGGGTAGCCCTGTGGTACGTGGGGCTCTACCTGCCGGCCCAGGGGGGGCCGGCGGCGGCGGAACCCCCCCAGGCCGCCCCCNCCCCCGGCCCCATCGAGGCCCCCCCTATCCCGCCCCTCACCCCCAGCGAGGAAGCCAAGACGGAGCCCCAGACCCAGACCCAAGCCCCTCAGGCCGAACCCCCAAAAGTCGAGGAACCCCCCAGGACCGTGGCGCCCCCACGGGCCGTTCAGGCCACCACCCCGCCGCCCAACCCCTTCGTGCCCCTGGTGGTGGAAGCCCCCGCCCCACCCATCCAGCCCCAGCCCGTAAGCCCCATCCCCAGGGGCGAGCCCGTGGTGGTGGCCCCCCCACCCCGGGTGGAGGTCCGCCCGCAGGCCCCTCTGCCCACCGCTACCACCGGCCGTACCCCCTTGCCGGGGACCGCGGGGGCCTTGCCCGCCCCTAAGGTCCTGACGCCCACGGCCCGGGTGGAAACCCCGGCCCTACCCCAAGAACGGGTGGCCCCCCAGGCCCCCCTCACCCTGGTGGAAGCGCCTTTACCCCAAGAGGCGGGCCCTTCCGCACAGGAGGGGGTTCCCCCAACCCCAACCCCTGCCCCCAAAACCCCCCTCGAGGCCCTGGTGGAGGAAAAGGGCTTGAAGCTTTCGGGCACCCTCCTGGGCCCGGTGAGCGTGGCCATCCTGGAGAGCAAGGACGGGTACCTGGTGCTGCCCGCAGGCAGCCCCATCCCGGGTAGCGAAGCCATTGTGAAGGGTATTGAGGAAGGCCGGGTTACGCTGGCCCTGAAGGAGGAACGTATGGACCTGACCCTATCGGGAGGTGGCGAATGAGGTTTTCCAAAGCCGTTGGACTGGCCCTCGGCGTGGGCTTCGGCCTTTTGGCCATGGCCGGGAGCTTCCCCGATGAGCCCCGCTTCCGGGTCCCGGTGAATTTGAAGGTGGAAAGCAGTCCAGTTCAAACCCGGCTCACCCTGCCCCTGGACGTGGTCCTCGAGGCCCTGGCCAAAAGCGCGGGCCTCCAGCCCCTCATCTACCGGGCCTACGACCCCACAGGGGACCCCGCCAAGGCCGCCCCGGCCCTGCCCAACGTGAAGCTGGACTTCCAGGGCAAGCCCTTCCGGGAGGTGTGGGACCTCCTCTTCGCCACCTACGGAACCCAGTACAACCTGGACTACCTCTTCCTCCCCCCCGATGTGGTGGTGGTGGCCCCCAGCCAGGTGATCACCGCCTTGGTGGATGCGCCAAGCCGGACCGGGGCCGCGGAACGAAGGCCCTACATCCTGGCGGTTCCCGAGATCGCCTACCGGCGCACGGAGGTGGACGCCCAGGGCCAGACCCGGACGGTGGTGAACATAGACGGGGCCAAGGCCTGGGTGCAAAACGACCTCCTCCCCTTCCTCACCCGGGAGGCCGCGGGGATCGGGGTGAACTGGATCGTGGTGGAGGAGGCCGGGCGGCTTAAGGCCATCCTCTCCGTCCTGGCCACCCCCGAGCAGCACACCCGCTTTGCCGACCTCCTCCAGCGCTCGGGGATTGACTTCCGTCCCCTCCCCCCCCTGGCCCGGCCCGAGCCCCGGGTGGAGAAGAGCTACGCCCTGAAGCACGCCACCTTCCCCGAGCTCCTGGCCTTCCTCCAGGCCCAGGTGCCGGGGGCCCAGATCACCCCCCTCCCCACCGACCCCAAGCGGGCCGTGGTCCTGGCCACGGAAGCCGACCACGCCAAGCTTGCCGGGCTCCTCCAGGCCGCCGACCTGCCCAAGGCGGTCCGCCGGGTCTACACCCTGCAGAACACCACCCTCGAGGCCGTAGGGGAAAGGCTAAGGGCCCTCCTCTCCAAGGAGCTTCCGGCCGCCCGCCTGGAGGCCATCCCCGGCAACCCCAAAGCCCTCCTCCTGGAAGCCCCCGAAAGCGAACAGGCCCTCTTCGCCGAACTCCTCAAAGCCGTGGACGTGGCCGAGGCCCCGCCCCCCCCTCCCCAGGAGGCCACGGTGCGCAGGCTCTTCCCCCTGCGCTTCGCCGACGCGGAGAAGGTGGCCCCCTTCCTGGCCCGGGAGGTGCCAGGCGTGGTGGTCCAGACCGTGCCCGGGCAGCGGATCCTCTCCGTGCGGGGCACGGAAGCGGCCCTAAAGGAGGTGGAGGCCCTCCTTTTGCAGATTGACCGGGCCCCGGAGCAAGGCCCCGCCCTCTTCCAGCGCACCTACCAGCTCTCCAACGCCAAGGCCAAGGACCTGGCCGCCGTTCTGCAGGAGGCCCTGAAGGCCAAGACCGGCCCCCAGCCCCAGGCCCAAGGCCAGGAGGCCACGGCCACCCCCACCGCCACCGTGGTGGCCGACGAGCGCACCAACACCCTCATCGTCACGGGGACCGCGGAGGACCTGGCCCTGGTGGAAGGCCTCATCCCCCGGCTGGACCAGGCGGTGCCCCAGGTGAACCTGAGGGTGCGCATCCAGGAGGTGCAGAGCAACTTCAGCCGCGCCCTGGGCCTCAAGTGGAACACCATCGCCGGGGGGAACGTGGCCGCCAGCATCGTGGACGCCGGGCTTTCCCTCATCTTTGACTCCACCAGGAGCCTCGCCGCCCTCAACATCATGGCCACCCTGGACGCCCTGCAGCGGCAGGGGCTTTCCCGGGCCCTAAGGGACGTGAACCAGACGGTGCTCAACAACCAGACCGCCCGCCTCCAGTCTGGGGAGACCTTCCTCATCCGCCGGGTGGTGGGGGACCAGGTGGAGCGGGTGCCCTTTGACATCGGCATCATCGTGGAGGTCACGCCCCAGATCACCGCGGACGGCCAGATCCTCCTCAACATCAAGGCGGAGGTCTCGGGGAACGTGCAGCGGAACCCCGTGGACGGGGACGTGGACCGCTTCACCAAGCAGGTGGTGACCACCACCCTCAGGGTCCGGGACGGCCAGACCGTGGTCCTGGGGGGCCTCACCTCCCAGGAGAACAACGAAACCGTCCAGGGGGTGCCCTTCCTGATGGACATCCCCCTCATCGGGGAGCTCTTCAAGCAACGGACGGGGGAAACCACCGACCGGGAGCTCCTGGTGGTCATCACCGCGGACGTGCTGAAGGAAACGGCGAGCAGGCCCTAAAGCCTCCCTCCCGACCCCCCCCGCCCTAGCGGGGGGGTTTTTCCTTTCCCGCGAAAAGGCCCTAGAATGGGCCCATGAGGTTCCTCACCGCCGGCGAATCCCACGGGCCCGAACTCCTCGCCATCATCGAGGGCCTCCCCGCGGGGCTCCCCCTCACGGAGGAGGACATCAACCCCTGGCTGGAAAAGCGGCAGGGGGGGTACGGCCGGGGCAGGCGGATGGTCATCGAGAAGGACCAGGTGGAGTTCCGCGCTGGGGTCAGGGCCGGGCGCACCACCGGGGCCCCGGTGGCCCTGGCCATCCGAAACGCCGACTTCCGCAACTGGGTGGAGATCATGGACCCCGCCCCGGGGAACGAACCCCGGAAGAAGGCCCTCACCGCCGCCCGGCCCGGCCACGCGGACCTGGCGGGGGGGATGAAGTACGGGCACAAGGACCTGCGGGACGTTCTGGAACGGGCCAGCGCCCGGGAGACGGCCATGCGGGTGGCCGTGGGGGCGGTGGCCCTGAAGCTCCTCCGCCTCCTCGGGGTGGAGGGGGTGGGGTACGTGGTGGGGATGGCGGGGGTGTGGAGCGGGGTGCCCTTCCGCTGGGACCTCCTTCCCCGGATAGAGGAAAGCCCAGTGCGCATGACGGACCCCGCCGCCGAGGAGGAGGTCATCCGCCGGGTGGACCAGGCCAAGGCCGAGGGGGACACCCTGGGGGGGATCATCGAGGCCCGGTTCCGGGGCCTGGTGCCGGGCCTGGGGAGCCACGTGCACTGGGACCGGAAGCTGGACGGCCGTCTCGCCCAGATGGCCCTCTCCATCCCCGCGGTGAAGGGGGTGGAGATCGGCCCCGCCTTTGAGAACGCCATGAAGCGGGGCTCGGAGGTGCACGACCCCATCTACTGGGACCCCGAGCGGGGGTTTTACCGCAAGACCAACCGGGCGGGGGGCCTCGAGGGCGGGATGACCACGGGGGAGGAGCTCATCCTGCGGGCCGCCCTCAAGCCCATCGCCACCCTGATGAAGCCCCTCCCCACGGTGGACGTGGTGACCCACGAGCCCAAGGACGCGGCCCGGGAGCGCTCCGACACCACCGCCGTCCCCGCGGCCAGCGTCATCCTCTGCGCCCTCACAGCCATCGTCCTGGCCCAGGCCTACCTAGAGAAGTTCGGTGGGGACACCATGGAGGAGGTCCAGGAACGGGTGGAGCGGTACCGGAAAAGGGTGAAGGCCTACTGATGCGGCGCATAGAGGTGCCCCGCCCCGCCACCTTCGTGAGCCTCACGGGGTTCATGGGGGTGGGGAAAAGCCGCGTGGGGCGGGAGCTGGCCCGGGCCCTCATGCTCCACTTCATAGACCTGGACCGCTTCATTGAACGGCGCACCGGCCTCTCCATCCCCGACATCTTCCGCTACCTGGGGGAGGAGGCCTTCCGCCGCCTGGAGAAGGAGGCGGTGGCGGAGCTTTCGGAGAAGGACCACCTGGTGCTCTCCTTAGGGGGAGGCACCTTCGTGGACCCGGAAAACCGGGCCCGCCTCCTCGCCCGGGGGCCGGTGGTGGCCCTTTGGGCAAGCCCCAGGACCATCCTGGAGCGGGTGGCCCGCAAGCCCGGGGAAAGGCCCCTCCTCCAGGGGGAAGACCCCTTGGGGCGGATCGAGGCCCTCCTCCAGGCCCGAGCCCCCATCTACCAGGAGGCCCACATCCACGTGACCACGGAGGGGCGGCGGGTGGAGGAGGTGGTGGAGGAGATCGTGGAGGCCCTTTGGCGGTATGCAAAGGCTCGAGGTGCGTGAACCCAGGCCCTACCCCATCCTCATCGGGGAGGGGGTTTTGCAGGAGGCGAGGAGGCCGGAAGGCCCCCTGGCCCTCCTCTACGACACCAAGGTGGCCCCCCTGGCCGAGAGCCTGGCGGAGGCCTGGGGGGTGGAGCACCGCCTGGGCCTGGAAGGGGGGGAGGGGGCCAAGACCCTAGGGACCTACGGGCGCGTGCTCTCTTGGCTGGCGGGGAAGGGCCTTCCCCGGAACGCCACCCTGCTGGTGATGGGGGGCGGGACCTTGACGGACCTCGGGGGGTTCGTGGCCGCCACCTACCTGCGGGGCCTTTCCTACCTCTCCTTCCCCACCACCACCCTGGCGGTGGTGGACGCGAGCGTGGGGGGGAAGACGGGGATCAACCTCCCCGAGGGGAAGAACCTGGTGGGGGCCTTCCACTTCCCTATAGGGGTGTACGCGGAGCTTAGGGCCCTCAAGACCCTCCCCCCCTTCACCTTCAAGGAGGGGCTGGTGGAGGCCTTCAAGCACGGCCTCATCGCGGGGGACGAGGCCCTTATGCAGGTGGAGGACCTCACGCCGGAAAGCCCCCGCCTCGAGGCCTACCTGGCCCGGGCGGTGGCGGTGAAGGTGGCCGTGACGGAGGAAGACCCGCTGGAAAAAGGCAAGCGGAGGCTCTTAAACCTCGGCCACACCCTGGGCCACGCCCTGGAGGCCCATAGCCGCCACGCCCTCCCCCACGGGGCGGCGGTGGCCTACGGCCTCCTCTTCGCCGCCCTTTTGGGCCGGGCCCTGGGGGGGGAGGACCTGGTGGGGCGGGTGGAGGGGCTCCTCCATTGGCTCTCCCCCCCNCCCCCGCCCACCCCCCCCTGGGAGGACCTCCTCCCCTACCTCCTCCGGGACAAGAAGAAGGTCTCGGAAAGCCTCCTCTGGGTGGTCCCCCTGGCCCCAGGCCACCTGGTGGTCCGCCCCCTACCCGAGGGGCTCCTGAAGGAGGCCTACGCCCTCTGGCGGGCCCGGCTATAGCCCAAGGCCGGTGGGGCGGAGCACCCCCCCTTTGGCCTTGCCGAAGTCCAGGGGGAAGCGCCCTCTTTCCGTTTCCAGGACGATGAGGCCCAAAGGCTCGTCCTTCCCCTCCCACCCCACCCCCTCCCCCAGGGCGAGCCTCAGGGCCCGGGGGTCTTCCGGGGCGAGGGAGAAGAGGGGCAGATGAGGCCAGGGAAGGCTCGCCCCGAAGGCTAGGGCCAGAGCCTTGGCCGGGAGGAAGCGCCCCTTTTGGACCTTGCCCAGGTAAAGCCCCGGGGCGGGCACCCGGAGGCCCGCAAGGAGGGGGAGCTCCTCCGGGGGGAGGTAGAGGTGCCCCTCCCGGGGAAGGAAGGGGCCTTCTAGCTCCAGGCCCAGGGCCTCCAAAAAGGCCCTAAAAGGGCGCTCCAGCTCCTTGGGGAGGGGGCCGAGGCGCTCCTTTGGGGGGGTGCCCGCGGGGCCCTCCCCTTTCCGGAAACGGGCCAGGAAGTGCCCCTCGCCCTCGAGGCGGTGGGGCCAGAGCCGGGCGGTCTTGGCAAGCTCTGGGTTCCCATCCCCCCACTCCGGCACCCCGGGGGCGAAGAGGGGGTGGAAGCGGGCCTCCTCCAGGTGGAGCTCGGGGTGGGCCTTCAGCACCCGGGCCACCACCCCCTCGTTCTCCTCCGGGGCGAAGGTGCAGGTGGAGTAGACCAGAACCCCCCCGGGGGCGAGGAGGCGGACGGAAAGGGAAAGGAGCCCCGCCTGGAGCTCCGCCATGCGCCTGGGGGCGGAGGGGCCCCAGCGCCGCCTCGCCTCCTCGTCCTTGCGGAACATCCCCTCCCCCGAGCAGGGGGCGTCCAGGAGCACCCGGTGGAAGTACCCGGCAAAGCGCTCCAGAAGGGCCTTCGGGGGCACCTGGGTCACGAGGGGAGAAGCCCCCCAGCGCTCCACGTTCTCCAAAAGCCCCCGCACCCGCTTCCCGTCCACCTCGTTGGCGAGGAGGAGGCCCTTCCCCTCCATGCGGGCGAGGAGGTGGGTGGTCTTCCCCCCGGGGGCCGCGGCCAGGTCCAAGACCCTTTCCCCAGGCTTGGGGTCCAGGAGCACCCCCACGGCCTGGGCGCTGGGCTCCTGGATGTAGTAGAGCCCGGCGTAGAAGAAGGGGTGGGGGCCGGGCCGGGCCTCCTCCGGGTAGTAAAACCCCTCGGGGCACCAGGGGATGGGCCTTAAGGGCCAGGGGGCGAGGGCCTTTAGGTCCTCCGGGGAGAGCTTCAGGGTGTTGGTGCGCAGGCCATAGGTCCGGGGGCCGGTGAGGGCCTTCCAAAAGGCGGGGTACTCCTCCCCCAAAAGCTCGGCCATGCGGGCGAGAAAGGCCTTGGGCCACACGCTACGCACCCTAGCACAGGGTAGACTCTTCTGGATGATCCTCGCCCTGGGGGCCGACCTGGTGGAGATCGCCCGCGTGCGGGCCCTCCTGGAACGGCATGGGGAGCGGGCCCTAAGGCGGCTTTTCCACGAGGAGGAACGCCTTTACGCCCTAAGGCACCAAGACCCCGCCCCCAGCCTCGCCGCCCGCCTGGCGGCCAAGGAGGCCTTTCAGAAGTGCTGGCCGGAAAGCCTCTCCTGGAAGGCGGTCTGGGTGGGGATGGAGGGGCGGAAGCCCACCCTCCGCTTCGCTCCCGAGCTGGAAGCGGCCCTGCGGGAAAAGGGCCTGAAGGCCCTCCTCACCCTAAGCCACGAACGGACCCACGCCCTGGCGGTGGTCCTCCTGGTCAGAGAAGCCTCAGGATGAGGGCGTAGCGGTAAACCTCCCCCCGACCCGCGGCCAAAGCCCCCTGGACCATGTTCCAGAGCATGAGGAAAAGGAGGAAAAGGCCCAGGGGCACCGCCACCACCAGGCCCACCACCGTGAGGGCCAGGAGCAAAAGGGCGAGGCCGTAGAGGGTGTAGCTCACCTGGCCGTTTAGGGACTCCTTGGCGTGGGCCTGCACGAAAGCGCTTTTAGGCCCCCAAAGGAGGATGGCCAGGGGAAGGAGGATCTGGCCGATGAGGAGAAAGTACCCCACCAAAGGGGCCAGGTGGGCCACCACCGCCCAGGTGCGCTCCGTTTCCTCAAAGGGCTTGGGGTTCATGGCCCAAGCTTACCCCATCTCCGCTTCCTCCCTCAGGCGGATGGGGCCTTGCTTGTGGGGTTTTAGGCCCACCTTGTCCTGGTAGAAGGCCCGGATCTGGGCGAAGTCCTGGAGGAGGTTCCCGCTGGGCTGGAGGTACCCCCCCACCCCGAGCTCCTTGCGCTTCGCGTCCAGGTAACCGAAGGCGATGGGGACCCCCGCCGCCCTCGCCATGTGGTAGAAGCCGCTCCGCCAGTAGGGGGCCTGGGCGCGGGTGCCCTCGGGGGTGATGAGGATGACCAGATCTTCCTTCTTCAAAAGCTCGGCCACCTCCTCCACCAGCCCCGTCCTCCGGCTCCGGTCCACGGAGATCCCCCCCAAGGCCCTTAAGAGGAAGCCCAAGGGAGGGGAGCGGAAAAGCTCCTTCTTCCCCAGCCACCGCCCCCGGATCCCCAAGGCCCAAAGGCCGAGAAGGGCGAAGAGGAAGTCCCAGTTGGAGGTGTGGGGCGCGCCGATGAGGACGTAGCGCTTCCCCGGGGGTAGGTGTTCCACCAGCCGCCACCCCAGGAGGCGAAGGAGAAGCCTGGCCAAAAACCGCATAACGCCAAGTATACCAGCCCGTGGTACACTTAGGGGATGGGTGGGGTTAGCCCACCCCTTTTCGTGGGGGAGCATGTACAGGGTTGTCATCGTAGGCCGGCCCAACGTGGGCAAATCCAGCCTTTTTAACCGCCTCGTGGGGAGGAAAAGCGCGGTGGTGGCCGACACCCCCGGGGTGACCCGGGACCTCAAGGAGGAGGTGGTGGAGACGGACACCGGCCGCTTCCTCCTGGTGGACACCGGGGGGCTTTGGTCCGGGGACCGGTGGGAGAAGAAGATCCAGGAGAAGGTGGACCGGGCCCTGGAGGAGGCGGACCTGGTCCTCTTCGCCGTGGACGGCCGCGCGGACCTCACCCCGGCGGACCACGAGGTGGCCGAGTACCTGCGCCGGAAGGGCAAGCCCGTGCTCCTGGTGGCCACCAAGGTGGACCACCCCACCCACGAGCACTACCTGGGCCCCCTCTACGCCCTGGGCTTCGGGGACCCCATCCCCACCTCCAGCGAGCACGCGCGGGGCCTCGAGGACCTCATTGAGGCCATCTGGCAGCGGCTTCCCGTGCGCCAGGAGGAGTCCGAGCCCGAGGTGGCCGCCATCCGCCTGGCCATCGTGGGGCGGCCCAACGCCGGGAAAAGTAGCCTCTTAAACGCCATCCTGGGGGAGGAGCGGGTCATCGTCTCCGAGGAGCCCGGCACCACCCGGGACACCATTGACGTCCCCGTGGACATCGGGGGCCAGCGCTTTATCCTGCTGGACACCGCGGGCATCCGCAAGCGCCCCGAGACCTTTGTGGAGGAGCTGGCCATACGGCGGAGCCTCAGGGCCATAGGGGAAGCGGACGTGGTCCTCCTGGTGGTGGACCCCTTCCAGGTGGGGGACCGGGAACTGAAGCTCGCCAACGAGGCCTTGGAGAAGGGAAAGCCGGTGGTGCTGGTCATCACCAAGTGGGACCTGGTGCCCAAGGAGGAGGCCCAAAGGATGCGCCGCCTCCTAAAGGAGAAGCTCGCCCACCTGGACCATCTGCCCCGGGTCTACACCTCCGCCCTCACCCGGCAGAACCTGGAGAGGATCTTCCAGGAGGCGGTGCGCCTCCACGAGCTCAACCACACCCGCATCCCCACCTCGGAGCTCAACCGCTGGGTGGGCGTCTGGACCAGCCGGGTGCAGATGCCCAACTTCAAGGGCAAGCCCCTGAAGATCCTCTACGCCACCCAGCCCGAGGTGGCCCCCCCCACCTTCGTCTTCTTCGTGAACCATCCGGAGTTCGTAACCCGGGCCTTTGAAAACTACCTGAAAAACCGCATCGGGGAGGACCTAGGCCTAAAGGAGGTTCCCTTCCGCCTGGTCTTCCGCGGGAGGCGGGAGGAAGGGAGCGAACGCTGAGGGCTTTCGGTGGGGCTCCTTGGCGGAGCGCCGAAGCACCTTTTCTAGCGAAAAATCCCCACCTCCGGGTAAAAGCGCGCCGAACCCCCTTCCTGGGGAGCTTCGGTGGGGTACTTAAATCCCGTACTCCGCCCAGCGGGCGTCCACCAGGGCCTTTATCCGCTCGTCCATGCGGATCCTTTCCGGCCAGACCCGGGTGAAGCCCTCCTCGGGGAGCTTCTTGGTTCCGTCCAGGACCAGAACCGGCCCCTCCACCCCGTCCATCACCCGCGCGTCCCGCTCGGGGTCTATGTTGTTGAGCACCGCCCAGAGGAGCTCCTCCGGGCTCAGGGCGGTGTCGTGGTCCGCCAGGAGGAGGAGGCGGATCCCCGCGCTTTCCGGGGTCCTAAGGAGCCTCTCCGCCAGGCGGAAGGCCTGGCCCGGGGCCTCCTTCCTTAGGGTCACGCCCCAGACCCCCGGCCACTGGCGCTGGGCCAGGGCCTCCGGGTCCTCGGGAAGGTGGGAATGCGCCTTCGGGGTGAAGGGCACCTCCTCCCCCTCCTCGGGGAGCTTGCGCGTGCCGTCTATGACCAGCTTTCCCCCATAGGCGAAGGCCCGGGCGCTGTGGTCCAGGACATCCATAGGCCCCCTAAGGAAAAGGGTGTCCCGCCCGGGGAGGGCGTGCCGTAGGGCGCGGAGGAGGGTCTCAAAACCGGGCTTTAGGGGCACGCCCTCGTCCACCACCACCAGGACCTTGGCGAACATCATCTGCCCGAGGCCCAAAAGGCCGTAGGCCACCTTGTAGGCCTGCCCCGGGTACTCCTTCCTCAGGGCCACGTTCACCCAGTTGTGGGCCACCCCCTCCGGGGGCAGGTGGTAGTCCGCCACCTCGGGCAGGACCAGGCGGAGGGCGGGGAGGAAGAGCCTTTCGGTGGCCTCAATCAGGTAGGCGTCCTCCATGGGGGGCACGCCCACGATGGTGGCGGGGTAGACCGCACCCTTTCGGTGGGTGATGGCCGTCACGTGGAAGCGGGGGTAGAGGTCCACCGGGGTGTAGAAGCCGGTGTGGTCCCCGAAGGGGCCCTCCTCCACCAGGGGCTCTTCCGGGTCAATGTAGCCCTCGAGGACGAACTCCGCCTCCGCGGGCACCGGGAGGTCCACCATGACCCCCCGGGCGAGCTCCATGGGGGCCCCCCGGAGGAAGCCCGCCAGGTGGAACTCGCTCACGCCGGGGAGGGGGGGCAGGGGGGCGGTGGCCGCGTAGGTGAGGACGGGGTCCCCCCCCAGGGCCACGGCCACCGGAAGCTTTTGCCCAAGCCGCTTGGCCTTTTCCAGGTGGCGGCGGCCCACCTTGTGGAGCTGCCAGTGCATGGCGGTGGACCTTTGATCCAGCACCTGCATGCGGTACATGCCGAGGTTGAGCTCCCCCGTCTCCGGGTCCCGGGTGATGACGAGGGGCAGGGTGATGAAGGGCCCCCCGTCCAGGGGCCAGCACTTGAGGACGGGAAGGCGGAAGAGGTCCACCGCCTCGCCCCTTAGGACCACCTCCTGCACCGGGGCCCGGGCCACCCTCTTCGGGAAGAACCCCTTGAGGAGGGGCAGCTTGGGGAGGAGGCCCAGGAGGGCGGAAAGCCCTCCCTTCCCTGGGTTTAGGGCCAGGAGGGTTTCCACCTTGCGGGCGAGCTCGTCCAGGTCCTCCACCCCCAGGGCAAAGGCCGTGCGTGCCCGGGTGCCGAAAAGGCCGATGGCCAGGGGGAAGTCCTTCCCCACCACCTTTTCAAAGAGTAGGGCGGGGCCGCCCCGCTTCACCAGGCGGTCTGCGATCTCGGTGATCTCCAGCTCGCTCGTGACGGGGACCCTCACCCGCCTAAGCTCCCCCCGCCGCTCCAGCGCCTCCAGGTAGGCCCCGAGGTTCCTAAACACAGGGAGAAGCTTACCCTTTCCCCCGGGGTCCGGAAACCCGAGGGGCTACACTTCCAGCACCCGGTGCTCCAGCCGGAAGGCCTTGGGGGAGCCGTGGACCAAGACGGCCTCGAGGCGCACCGGGAGGTCGTCCCGCCCGAGGAGGAAGAGGGCGCTTTTTAGAAGGCGGCGTACCTTCTTTGGGGTTAGGGCCTCGAGGGGGGTCCCGAAGGCCGGGGTGGCGCGCTGCTTCACCTCCACCACCACGTACACCCCGTCCTTTTCCATAAGGAGGTCCACCTCCCCAAAAGGCGTGCGCCGGTTCCGCCCCAAAAGGCGGTAGCCCCGCTCCAGGAGGTACCGGCAGGCCACCTCCTCCGCCCAGCGCCCCCTTAAGGCGCCCATTCCTGCACCGGAACCCCGTCCAGGTAGAGCCGGAAGCGGGCCTCGCCCAGGGCCTCGTAGCTCCCCTGAAGGAGGAGGCCCGCCTGGCCCTCCCCCTCGTAGACCACCCGCTCCCCCCGGGCGTCCAGGAGGGTGACCCGCACCCCTTGCCCCTCGGCCTCCGGGGGCAGGGTCAGGCTGAGCTCCACCGTCCGGGTCTGGGGAGCCGGAGGCTCGGGGGGAAGGTCGGGCACCTCCACCCGGCCCTGGACCGCCACCCGAAGCCTGACCCCGCTCCCAGGGGGAAGGGGGGTGCCGGGGGCGGGGGCCTGGTCCAGAACCTCCCCCTGGGGCCTCCCCGAGGGCTCCTCCTCCACCTGGGCCAAGAACCCTGCGGCGTTCAGGAGGAAGAGGGCCTCCTCCCGCCCCAAACCCCGGAGGTCGGGCAGGGGCACCGCCTCCCCCACCCCCTGCCCCCGGGAGACCAGGAGGTCCACAGAAGCCCCTGGGGCGAGGGGGGTGCCCGCGGGGGGGAAGCTGGAAAGGACCGTGCCCAGGGGGGCCTCCCCCTCCACCTCCGCCACCCGGCCGAGGAGAAACCCCATGGCCCTAAGGCGCTCCTCCGCCTCCTCCCGGCGGAGGCCCTTCAGGTCGGGCAGGGGGGTGAGGCGGGCCTGGTTCAGGGTGATGCGCACCGTCCGCCCCGCCCTGAGCCGGGTCCCCGGAGGGGGGTCCTGGGCCAGGACCGCCTCCTTGGGCTTGGTGGGGTCGTTCCCCTCCTCCACCAAAAGCTCCAGCCCCGTGTCCTTAAGGAGGGCGAAGGCCTCCCGGGCGGAGCGGCCCACCAGGTCGGGGACCGCGTACTCCGGAGGGTTGAAGTAGCGGTAAAGCCCCTGGAGGAGGAGGAGCAGGCCCAGGAGGGCCAGAAGAAGCCCCGGGGCCACCCGCACCCAGAAGCCCCCGGGCTTTCCCCCCGGGGGACGGCGGAGGAGGGGCCAGGGGGCCAGGTAGGCCACCCCCCCCTCGGCCATGGCCAGGTGTTGGGGGCCGAAGCCCAAGGGCACGAGGGCCTCCAGGGCCGCCTTGGGTGGGGCCTTGCGGGAGAGGGGTTTTTCCGGGAAAAAGGCGTAGTAGCGCCCGGGCTTGGCCGACACCGTGGCCTCCAAAAGCCCCATCTCCTCCAGGCGGCGGAGGGCGGCCCGGTAGCGGTAGAAGCGCTCCTTGTCCTCGGGGGTGCGGACGTCAAAGAGGAAGAGGACCCCCCCCTCCACCCGGTACAGGGTGACCCCGTCCCTGGCCTCCAGGGTCTCCAGCACCGGGTAGCGCTCGTCGATCACCATGCGGGGGCGATTATACTACGGGCGGTATGTGGGACGTTTTGGTGGTGGGTGGAGGACCTGCTGGGCTTTCCGCGGCCCTTTTCCTAGCCCGGGCCGGGCTGAAGGTGCTGGTGCTGGATGGGGGCCGCTCCAAACTCAAGGGGGTGAGCCGGGTGCCGAACTTCCCGGGCCTCTTAGAGGAACCCTCTGGGGAAGAGCTTTTGGACCGGCTAAAGGCCCACGCGGAGCGCTACGGGGCCGAGGTAAGGCCGGGCACGGTGAAGGGCATCCGCGACCTGGGCGGGGTCTTTGAGGTGGAGACGGAGGAAGGGGCGGTGGAGGCGGAAAGGCTCCTCCTCTGCACCCATAAGGACCCCACCCTGCCGAGCCTCTTGGGCCTCGAGCGCCAGGGGGATTTCATCCACACCGACGAGAAGGGGCGCACCCGCTACCCCCGGGTCTACGCCGCGGGGGTGGCCCGGGGGAAGGTGCCCGGCCACGCCATCGTGAGCGCGGGGGACGGGGCCTATGTGGCCGTGGCCCTGGTCTCCGACCTGCGGGGGGAGCCCTACAAGGACCACACGACCTAAGCGCCCTGGGGTTGAAAAACCCTCATGGCGCTCGCAGGAAAGGCGCGCTGGGCATTTTTCCTGGGGCCCCCACCGAAGCTTTCGCTTCGGTGGGGTACCTAGACGGGCCTTCCCGCCATCATGAAGCTCGCGGTCATCCCCCCGTCCACGGGGAGGATGGCCCCGGTGATGAAGCTCGCCTTCTCCGAGGCCAAAAAGAGCACCGCCTCCGCCACCTCCTCGGGGCGGCCCAGGCGCCTTAGGGCGTGGAGGTCCTCCCAGTCCCTCCGGGTCCTTTCGGGGTCCTCGGAAAGGGCGATGGCCTCGAGGACCGCCTCCGTGGCGATGGCCCCGGGGGCCACCGCGTTCACCCGGATGTTCAGGGGGGCGAGGTCCAGGGCCAGGGAGCGGGTGAGGTTCACCAAACCCCCCTTGGAGGCGTTGTAGGCGGCGTTCTCCTGCTCGGCGAAAAGCCCCTGGACGCTGGCCACGTTCACGATGGCCCCACCCCCCACCCGCATCATCCTGCGGGCGGCCAGGGCGGAAAGGTGCATGGGGGCGGTGAGGTTCACCTCCAGGACCTTCCGCCACTCCCCCAAGCCCACGGTAAGGGCCGAGCCCGGGGCGGAGATGGCCGCGTTGTTCACCAGGACGTCAATCCGCCCCAAGGCGTGCTCCGCCTCCTCCACGAAGCGCACTCGGTCCCGTTCGTCGGCCAGATCCCCCTGGACGAAAAACCCCCCCAAGGCCTCGGCCACCTCCCGCCCCTCGGGGCGGAGGTCCAAAAGGGCCAAGAAGGCCCCCTCCCGGGCGAAGGCCTGGGCGATGGCCCGGCCGATGCCCCGGGCCGCCCCCGTGACCAGAACCCCCTTGCCCTCAAAGAGCCCCATCCCGCACCTCCTCCAGGGCCTCCATCACCCGCTCCCGGGGAAGCGCCCCCTGGTAGATCTCCTTTCCGCCCCCCTTGGCCCCGAGGGCCTTCAGGCGCTGGAAGACCCCTTCCCGCCCAGGCCCGAGGAGGGCGAAGCGCCCCTCGGGGGAAAGGAGGAGGAAGGTCCCATCCCAGGCGAGGAGCCTTTTGGCGAGCTCCCCGAGAACGGGAGCGGGCACCAGGAGGGCCTTTTCCTCCAGGGCCCTGGGGAGGAGGGCCTCCACCAGGGCCTCCTTCAGGGCCAGGTTCTCCCCCTTGAGGGCGTAAAGCTCCTCCTGGAGCTTCCTTAAGGGCTTTTCCAGATCTAAAGGCTGGGTGGAGAAGGAAAGGGCGAGGCGCTGGAGGAGGGCGTGCTTGGCGTGGTAGTCCTCCAGGGCCTCCCACCCCGCCATGAAGTGGACCCGCGTTCCCCCCTTGTACCGCTCCCACCTGAGGACCTTGATGGGCCCCGCCTGGGCGCTGGTCTTCAGGTGGGTCCCCCCGCAGGCCGCCAGGTCAAAGTCCCCGATCTCCACCAGGCGGACCTGGCCCCTCACCTTGGGGGGGCGCCTCAGGGGGTAGCGGGCAAGCTCGGACTCCTCCACATAGAAGGCCCTCACCGGGTAGTCCGCGTACACCGCGTAGTTGGCCAGGGCCTCCGCCTCCCGCACCCTTTCCTCCTCCACCTCCTCCCCCAGGTCCACCGTGCACACGGGCCCGTCCAGGCTCACGGCCACCGTGCGGTACCCCCCGGCCCGGAGGAGGGCCTGGGAGAGGATGTGCTGGGCGGTGTGGCGCTGCATGTGGCGGAAGCGCCTTTTCCAGTCGATCTCCCCCTCCACCTCCGCCCCCTCAGGGATGGGGGCGGAAAGCACGTGCACCACGTCCCCAAAGGCCTTTTCCTCCTCGTAGACGTGGAGGACCCGCACCTCGCCGAACTCCCCCCTTAGGACCCCGTGGTCCGCGGGCTGCCCCCCCGCCTCGGGGTAGAAGAGGGTCTGGGAAAGGACCGCGCGGTGCCCTTCGGCGTCGCTCCAGGCCCGCTGGACTTTGGCCTGGAAGCGGGTGGCGTAGCTGTCCTCGAGGTAGAGCCTCATCCCCTTATCCTAAAGGGGTGGAGCGCCTGGACCGGCTCCTTGCCCGCCTGGGCCTAGGAAGCCGCAAGGAGGTGGGCCGGCTCATCCGCGCAGGAGGGGTGCGGGTGGGGGGGGAGGTGGTCCTGGACCCCGGCTTCAAGGTGGGGGAAGGGGCCCTTTTGGAGGTGGAGGGGAGGCCGGTGCGGGTCTTCCGCCACCTCCACGTCCTCCTCCACAAGCCCAAAGGCTACGTGACGAGCCGCACGGAAGGGCCCTCCGTCTACGCCCTCCTTCAGGGCTTCCCCACCCGGGACCTCTCCCCCGTGGGCCGGCTGGACAAGGACACGGAGGGGCTCCTCCTCTTCACCACCGACGGGGAGCTCCTCCACCGCCTCACCCACCCCCGCTTCAAGGTGGCGAAGCGCTACCTGGTCCACCTGGAGCGCCCCGCCACGGCAGAAGACCAGAGGGCCTTCCGGGAAGGGCTCTTCCTGGATGGGGAAAGGCTTCTCCCTGCGGAGCTCCTCATAGGGGAGGACCCCACCCGGGTGGAGCTCGTCCTAAGGGAGGGGCGCTACCACCAGGTGAAGCGCATGTTCGCCCAACGGGGCAACCGGGTCCTCTACCTCAAGCGGCTCGCCTTCGGGCCCCTGGAGCTGGGGAACCTCCCCTTGGGGGCGGCCCGGGTCTTGGAAGGGGAAGAGGAAAGGGCGCTCTACCGGGCGGTGGGGCTAGGGGGCGAGCACCCGTAGGCTGAGGCTCAGCTCCAAGGGCTCCCCCCCGGCTTCCGCCGGCTCCAGGGCGTAGCTTTCCACCCAAAGGGGGGCCTTGAGGGCGGAGAGGGCCTCGAGGTAGCCCAGGACCCCGGCGTAGGGTCCCCGAAACTCCAGGGCCAGGCGCCAGGCCCGCACCTCCCCCACGGCCTCCGCTTCCCCCGGACGCAGGGCCAGAAGCTCCAAGCCCTCCTCCTCCGCCAGCCGGAGAAGGGTTTCGTAGACGGAAGGGAGCTCCCCCGGCCCCACCGGGGCCTCGGCCAGGGCCTGGGGGAGCCTCTGGGCCAGGGCCTCCGCCTCCCGCTCCAAGGCCCTAACCTCCCGCCGCGCCTCCTCGTACCACGCGTAGGCGGACACCACTCCCCGGGCGCTCCAGAGGAGCACCAAGAGGGGCAGGAGGAACCATAGCCAGGCGGGTAGCTTCATCGGCGAAGTATGCGGGAGAGGTCAAAGAGGGGCAGATACAGGGCCAAGGCGACGAGGAGCATTATACCTCCTAAAAAGACCGTAAGGGCAGGTTCTATGCTGGAGGAGAGGCGCTTCACCCCGTGGTCCACCTCCCTTTCCAGGTGGAAGGCCGCCTGGTAGAGCATCCTTTCCAGGCTGCCCGCCTCCTCCCCCACCAAGGTAAGGCGCACCAGGATGGGGGGGAAGAGGGGTTCCCGGGCCAGGGCCACGCTTAAGGACTCCCCCCGCACCACCCGCTCCAGGACCCGGTCCAAGGCCTCCGCCAAGGCGGCGTTCCCCAGGGTGTCCCGGGTGGCCTCGAGGGCCTGGGTGATGAGGACCCCCCCCTCGTAGAGGGTGGCCAGGGTGCGGGCGAAGCGGGCGATGGCCGCCTTGTGGAGCACCGGCCCCACCAAGGGAAGCCGCAGGAGGAGCCCGTCCAGGACCCTGGCCCCCACGGGGGTGCGGCGGTAGGCCCGGAGGAGGTAGAGCCCCGCCACCAGGGCCAGGAGGATCCAGGGCAGGTTAGCGCGGGCGAACAGGGAAGCCCCGATGAGGAGGCGCGTGGGCAGGGGGAGCTCCGCCCCCGCCGCCCCGTAAAGCCGGGCGAAGACGGGGATGACGAAGAGGAGGAGCACCGCCACCGCAAGCCCCATCACCGCCACCACGAAGGTGGGGTAAAGCAGGGCGGTTCTCACCTTTTCCCTGAGGTCGTGGCTCCGGTCCAGGTACTCCGCGATGCGCCGGAGGACCACCTCCAAGGCCCCCCCCACCTCCGCCGCCCCCACCAGGGCCCGCACCAAAGGGGGAAAGACGGCGGGATAGCTCTCCATGGCCTGGGCCAGCCCCTCCCCGCCCTCCACCCGCTCCCGCACCCCCCGGGCGGCCTCCTTTAGGAGGGGGTGGCGGCTTTCCAGGGAGAGGGTGTGCAGGGCCTGGGCCACGGGCACCCCCGCCCCCACCAGGGTGGCGAACTCCTCCATGAAGAGGACCAGCTCCGGCAAAGGCACCCCGCCTCGAGGGGGGCGCCGGACCCGCTCCAAGCGCAGGGGGTAAAGGCCCATCTCCCTTAGGCGCCGCCTGGCCCCTTGGGGGCTTTCCGCCTCCACCACCCCCCGGAAGACCCGCTCGCCCCGTTCGTCCGTGGCCTCGTAGAGGAAGCGCATGCCTTACTCCCAAAGCCCGAGCACCCGGAGGAGCTCGCTTCCCGTGGTCACCCCGGCCCGCACCTGGAAGAGCCCCACCTGGGGAAGACCCCGGTGCCCTTTGGCCCGGGCCCGGGCCCTGAGCTCCCCCTCCCCTGCCCCTTGGCCCAGGAGGTAAAGGTCCTCCCGGTCGGGGGCGTACACCTCGTAAAGCCCAACCCGCCCACGGTACCCCGTGCCCCGGCAGAACGGGCACCCCTCCCCCCGCATCTCCCCTTCTGGGGCCTCCTCCCCGAAGAAGAGGCGGGCCTCCTCGGAAAGGGGCGCGGGCCTGGCGCACTGGGGGCAGACCCGGCGCACCAGGCGCTGGGCCACGGTGCCGATGAGGGTGGAGGCCAGGAGGTGGCGCTCCGCCCCCATCTCCAAAAGCCGGGTCACGGCGGCGAGGGCGTCGTTGGCGTGCAGGGTGGCCAGGACCAGGTGGCCGGTGAGGGCGGCCCTCAAGGCGGTGTCTAGGGTGTCGGCGTCCCGCACCTCCCCCACCAGGATCACGTCCGGGTCCAGCCGGAGCACGCTCCTCAAGGCCTCGGCGAAGGTCAGGCCCACCTTGGGCTGGATGGGAATCTGCACCACCCCTTCCAGGGGGAACTCCACTGGGTCTTCTATGGTGATGAAGGTCTTCTCCCGGGTGTAGAGCTGTTCCAGGGCGGCGTAAAGGGTGGTGGTCTTGCCGCTTCCCGTGGGCCCGGTAACGAAAAGGATGCCGTAAGGGCGCTTCAAGAGGCGCTGGAAGAGGGCGAGCTCCTCTGGGAGCATACCGAGTTCCGAAAGCCCCAGGCGGACCCCGGTGGGGTAGATGATGCGCAGGGTGAGCTTCTCCCCGTGGAGGGTGCCCACGGAGGCCACCCGCACCTCGTAGCGCCCCCCCTCAAAGGTAAAGGTGAAGTGCCCGTCCTGGGGACGGCGCTTCTCGGCGATGTCCATGCCCGCCAGGACCTTGTAGCGGGCAGCCAGGGGCCCCTCCAGGTCCTTGGGCAGGCGCTCCAGTTCCTGCATCACCCCGTCCACCCGGGCCCGCACCCGGAGGTGGGTCTCCTCGGGGTCCAGGTGGAGGTCGCTGGCGGAAAGGGCGATGGCCCGCTCCAGGAGGGCCTGGGCCAGGCGCACCGCGGGCATGGCCTCGAGGGTGAGGTCCACCTGGGCGGCCCCCTCCTGGCCCCTCCGAACCGGTTCGCCCTTGGGGCGGGCCTCCTCCGCTAGGAGGCGGTCCAAGGCCTCCAGGATCTCCCGGTCCGCGGCCAGGTAGGGCACGATCTCCTTGCCCGTGAGGAAACGAAGCTCGTCCAGAAGGGCGAGGTCCGAAGGGTGGGCCATGGCCGCGTGCAGGCGGTTCCCCTCCACCTTGAAGGGGAAGACCCGCTTTTCCCGGGCCAGGCGGGGGTCCAGGAGGCGCAGGGCCTGGGGGTCCGCCTGGACCTCCGCCAGGTGGACCAGGGGGGCCCGTTGCTGGTCGGCCAGGGCCCGGAGGAGGTCCTCCTCCTTCACGTACCCCCGCTTGAGGAGGATCTGGCCCAGAAGCTCCCCCGTGCGGGCCTGCTCCTCCAAAGCGGCCTGGAGCTGGTCCTCTCTCAGGTAGCCGAGCCTTAGGAGAAACTCACCGAGCTTGGGCCGGAGCAACCTCCACCTCCCAGGCGTAGACGGTCCTCGCCCCGAGGGCGCTCTGCTGCAAGGGGCCCACCCGCCCCCCAAGCCTCATGGCCAGGGTCAGGGGGGCGTAGGGGTCCAGGGCCAGGCCCTTTAGGTGCAGGCGGTCCTCCCGGGCCTCCAGGCGGGTGAGCCAGAGGGTCCCCGGCCGCTCCCCCGCCACCTTCAGGATGGCCTCGAGGCCCAACCCCTGGGGCCTTGCGGGCTGAAAAGCCTGCTCCCGGAGAAGGGCCACCTGGCGCCTTAGAGCCTCGGCCTGGGCCCGTTCCCTTTCCGCCCTCTGGCCCAGAAAGCTCTGCCCAAGAAGCCCAAAGACAAAGAAAAGGGCGGCCAAGAAGGCCGCAAGCTGCGCCTCCCGGGGAAGGCCCTCCCCCAGGGCCCTCCGGCGGTAGCGGAGGTCCAAAAGGGGCCCGGAAGCGGTAATGAAGTCCTCCAGGTCCAGAGGTACCTTTTGCTCCACCCGCCGAGCCGGAAGCTCCGCTGGGAGGCGGGGGGGTTCGGGTAGGCCCAAAAGCCAGGCCTCGTCCACCGGGTCCGGCCGCCCGAAAAGGGCCAGGGAGCGGCGGATCTCCTCCGCAAGCTCCGGGGTGCCCTCGTCCGCGGGGAGGGTAAGGTAGCGGAAGCCCTTCAGGACCCCCCCTTCAAAGAGGGCCACGCTGTGGGCCAGGTTCTCCACCACCAAGAGGCTATGCCCCTCCCCTTTGGCCAGGGCGTAGCGCCAAAGGGCCAGGGGCAGGGGCTCCACCCGGAAGGGCCGAAGCCGGGAAAGGAGGGCCGCCCCCTTCCGGGGCAGGGCGGCGTAGAGGACCCGCACCCGCCTTTCGTCCTCCGGCCCCACCAGGAAGTAGTCGGCAAGGAGCTCCTCCCCCGAAAAGAGGGGGCTCCGCTCGGCCTCGGCCAGGACCGCCTCCTCCAGGGGGAAGCCCTCGAGGCTGGGAAAGGCCTGGAAACGCAAAAGGGCGAACTCGGGGCCAAGCCCGACGTACCCCCGGCCCGCCCCCGCCTCCCTAAGGGCCCGGAGGAGCCTTTCGTACCGAGGGCGGCCTTCCCCGTCCAGGAGTCCCTCCACGGAAAAGGCCCCCACCTCCCCACCCTTCAGGCGGAGAACGCGGTCGCGGAGAGGAAAGAAGAGGGACATAGCTATAGCCTACAGGGCTCTACACGGTCCGTTGGGCCTACAAGAAAAGCCATACTCCAAGCGAATCCTTTGCCCGGAAGGACAAGGAGAAGCGTTGGTCATGCAGAAAATCAATGCAAGGTGTATCGGTGTATTGGAAACAGGATTGTTGAATCTTAGCCGTCGCAACACTAGTGTTTGCTTCTGCCCTGATGTAGAAACTTCACAGGAAGGTATCTGAAAGGAAACCGGGACTTGAGTTGGGGGTGAGAAGTTTTGGTAGTAATAACACGAAAGGAACTGGTTGTAGCTCCCCCACCCCAGCTCCACAATCCATACCCGATACCCTGAAGGCCTAAGAACCTCTATTTGCTGCAAATAGAGAGGTCGCCCACTCTGATTAACCCACCTAACATCCCTGACTTCCCGATTACCCACGCCCTGCGCTAAGTGTGCTCTGGAAAGATCAATCGGAAAGTCATCTGAACCAGGTAGCGGTTGGCCTCCAAGGGCAAGCCCCACTCGCCGGGTAGCCGTTATCGTGGCCACCGGTTCCCCCCCCCAGGTCAGGTCTAAGGTAAGGCTGCGCCCATCGCAGCTAAACCCGCCCCCATACCCCCCCTGCAGGGTAAGGGGGACCCCGTTCCGCAAAACCTGCCCCTCAGAAAGGGCGTAGGTCACAGGACCAGAAGGTAGGCTGAGGTTGGCTTCTGTGGGGGTGCAGGTCAGGGCGGCACTCAGGAGAACGTCCTCCGTGAGGCGGGCCCGGACCTCCTGCAGGTCCGCCTGGAGCTGGGCCTCCGCCTGGGCCCGCCGGCTTCCCTCCCCCATCCGCCCCAAAAGGAGAGCCAACCCCAGGGCGAGAACCCCCAGGAGGGCCAAGGCCACCGCCAGTTCGACTAAGGTCAGGCCACGCTTCATGGTCAGAACCTCTGATGGGTGACCAGAGCGGTCACCAGCTGGTTCCCTTTGAGGATCCGCACCTCATACCGGGTTAGGGTTCCCTCGCTAAAGGAGCAGACCTGGTAGGAAAACCCTCCGCTCAGGTCTTCCGGCAGATCGCAGCCTTCCAGAGGAGGGGTGGGATCGGCCCGGTAGCCCTCCAGGACTGCCTGGGCTTGGGTCAGGGCCTCCTCGAGGGCCGCCATCTCCTGAGAGGCCAGGAGAACCCGGGTAAAGGGCTCCAGGACAAAAAGCGCGAGGATGGAAAGGGCGAGGAGCGCAAAGGCGATTTCCAGCAGGGTAAGACCCCTTGTCTTCCCTGACCCGGCAGGCTTCGGCCCACCTAAGAGCCTCATGGGTTCTCCTCCCAGGCCACGATGCTCCCCCCGCTCACCGTGGCCGCCACCCTCCAGCGCACCGTGAGGCCATAGGTTAGGGGGCCGCCCGCGGTCTCCCCTTCCCCCACGTACCGGGTACCCCCGGCTACGCTCTCTGGGGGAAGGTACCGGTAGCGCCCCAGGCTCTGGCCGTCCACGCTCACAGAGAACCAGGTGTTGGGGGTAGTAGCCCCCTCAGCCACGGCACGGAACACCGCGCTTTCCGCCAGGTAGCGGGCCTGGAGCCGGGCCACCTCGTGGCGGTAGCGCTGGACGTCCATGTAGTGGAGCAGGGAAACCGGAAGGGCTAGGGCGGCGAGGACCAGCACCGCCACCAGGATGTAGAGAAGGGCGCTACCCCTTTGCATGTGCCTCCCTCAGTTTACGGTGTCGGGGTGCCCCCTAAGGCAGCGGATGGGCACAGTTACCGTGCTGGAGTTCACGGCGATGAGAGGAACAGCGCAGGCCTCGTCGGCGAAGAGGTAGGCTAGGCGCTCCCCCGGGTTGCACCGGGCGTTCCCGTTATGGTCCCAGTAGGCCAGGGTAGCGTTCCTTTCGGAAGGGCAGGAGGAGGAAAGGCGCAGGTCGGTGGGGCTACCCATAAGGGCTTTGAGCTGGTTCCAGGTGGGGGCGGTGCGGTGGCTGGCCACATGGATGGCGTAGGCCGAGCGGAGGTTCCGCAGGGTTTCTTGCCTCTGGGTTTTCCGGGCCTCCGCCTGGAGGTCCAGGTAATGGGGAAGGACCACCACGGTTAGGAGGCCCAAAATGAGTAAGATCACAGGTAACTCAACCAGGGTCAGCCCTCTAGCCACCACTCGCTGCCCCTTATAAGGGCAAACCCCCGGGCCATGCCCGGGGGTTTGCACTGTCTCCATGGATCTCCTTATTTAGTCAATGTTGCCCTTGATGCACCGAATGGCAGTAGTGGCGTCAGCTACAGCAGTAGAACAGGCATCATTGGAGTAAAGGGTAGCCACTCCCTCACCAGTGTCAGCCGTGCCATCACCGTCGTAGTCCATGTAAACAACGCCCCCGGTGGAAGCAAGCTTCAACTCCGTTGGAGCATCCTGAAGAGCTCCTTGGAGTTGAGTCCAGTTTGGATAGTTACCACTATTCTTTGCGATGTAAATCGCGTAGGCCGAGCGGATAGAACTTAGAGTTGCCTGGCGCTGGGACCTGCGCGCCTCCGTGGTCATATCCACAAACCGCGGCACCGCGATGGCCACCAGGATGCCGATGATGACGATAACGATGGCCAACTCTATCAACGTGAAGCCCTTGCTGTTCCTCATCTCTGCCTCCTTCCAGGGCGCTCATCCGCCCTCACCCTGAGGCTAAAAAGAGGGTGTGAAAAACCTGTGAAAGCCCCAGGGCGGCGCCATCTTAACAAACCCCCCCGCTCCCTCCGCAACCCCCTTTGGGGAATCCCTCACACCCCAAACCCCGGCCCCCCTTTAAGCTAGGGCAATGCACCTTCTCCTCCTTCTCTTCTCCCTGGCCCTGGCCCAGGAAAACCCTCCTGGGGCCCAAAGGGCGCTCACGGCCATCCTGGTCCTGGAGGAAACCGTGCTGGAAGAGGGGGCTTTGCGCACCTACGTGGGGAGCCAGGCCTACCCCGTGGGAAGCGAGGCGGAGCTTAGGACCCTCCTCAAGCGGCTCGCCCGCCCCCCCAAGCCCCCCCGCTTTATCCTGGAGGAGGACCGCTGGAAAGGGGTGGAGAAGCGGGGCCTGAGCTTCGTGGAGGAGGAGGCCCTGGCCGCTTACCGGGAGGCCCTTAGGGCGGGGAGGAAGAGCTTCCGCCTCCCCGTGCGCTACACCCTCCCAAGCCCGAGCCTAAGAGACCTCTACGCCCAGGGGGTACGGGAGCACCTGGCCACGGGGGAGACGGGTTTTAGGGGGTCCAGCCCGGAAAGGGTCCACAACATCCGGACCGCCACCTCGCTTTTGGACGGGATCCTGATCCCCAAGGGGCTTTTCTCCTTTAACCAGGCCCTAGGCCCCATCACGGAGGAAAGGGGCTTCAAGGAGGCCTTCGTCATCGTGGGGGACCGCACGGAACAGGGCCTTGGGGGCGGGGTGTGCCAGGTGTCCACCACCCTCTTCCGGGCCTTCTTCTTTGCGGGCCTTCCCATCCGCGAGCGCCACGCCCACAGCTACCAGGTGGCCTACTACCGGCCCACGGGCCTGGACGCCGCGGTCTTCCAGCCCCACAAGGACCTTAAGGTGATGAACGACACCCCAGGGGCCCTTTGGGTGCAGGCCTCCATCCAGGGGTACACCCTGCGGTTTCACCTCTTCGGCACCAAGGACCGGACCGTGGCCTGGAAAGGGCCCATCTTCCTGGAAAGGACCCCGCCCCTTCCCCCCAAGGAAATCCCGGACCCCACCCTCCCCCCCGGGGCGAGGAAGCAGGTGGACTTCGCCGCAGAAGGGGCGGTGGTGGAGGTAAGGCGCTACGTGCGCTACGGGGACGGGCGGGGGGTGGAGGAACGCTTCTTAAGCCGCTACCGCCCCTGGGGGGCGGTGTACCTGGTGGGGCCTAGCCCACGAGCTCCAGGAGCACCGCCCGCTCCACCGGCAGGAGGCGGTGGGGCTCCGTGACCCGGGCGGCCTCCCCCCGTTTCAGGTGCAGGTAGCGCCCCTCAGGGAGGTCAATCACCAGCTCCCCTTCCAGGAGGAAGTAAAGCCTGGGGAGGCCGGGGCGCGCCTCGGGGGCCTCCAGGGGGTAGGCCCTTAGGGGAAGCCCGGGGACCTCCAAAGGACCCTGGCGGGCGAGGCGCAGGAGGTGGAGCTTGAAGCTTTCCATCAGGCGCCCGCCACGGCTTCCTTCTTGGCCCGGCCCTTTCGCATGCGGAGCTTGAAGAGGGCCTTCTTTGCCAACCTGGCCTCGGCCTCGCCCAACGCCTTCCCCTGGGCCAGGGCCTCTAAGGCCCCCCGTTCCTCCGGGGAAAGCTCGGAAAGGAAGGGCCGAAGCTCCTCCCAGTCCTGGGGCTTACCCTTGGGAAGCCCCTTTTTCCTCGAGGCCCCCCCTTGGCCTTTGGGGGCTTCCTTGGGGAGAAGGGCGGGGTCGTGGAGGGAGCAGGCGGGGTTGATGCAAGCCCCCTCCCCCTTCTTCACCAAAGGCCAGCCGCACCCGGGGCAGGGGGTGGGGAGAAGGGGGTAGAAGGAGAGGAAGTCGCAGGCCTTGTTCTCGCAGCGGTAGTAGGCCTTCCCCCGCTGGCTCCGCTTCTCCAAGACCCTTCCCCCGCACTTGGGGCAGGTCCAGGAGGTCACCTTGGCGTCGTCCCGGGTGTAGTCGCACTCCGGGTAGCCCGTGCAGGCGATGAAAAGCCCGTAGCGGCCCCGCTTGCGCACCAGGGGGCGGCCGCACTTGGGGCAGGCCTCCTCCAGGGGCTCGTCCACCTCCAAGGGCTCGGTGTAGGTGCACTCGGGGTAGCCCGTGCAGCCTAGGAACTGCCCGTAGCGGCTCACCTTGAGCTCCAGGGGGCGGCCGCACTTGGGGCAGGTCTTCTTGGGCACCTGGGCGAGCTCCTGAAGGAAGGGCTCGTAGAACTCCAGGACCACCTTGGGCCAGGGGGCCTTCCCCTCCTCCACCTGGTCCAGGCGGTCCTCCATACGGGCGGTGAACTCGTAGGCCACCACCTGGGGGAAGTGGCGCCTCAGGTAGTCCGTGACCTCCCGGCCTAAGGGGGTGGGGAGGAGGGTGCGGCCCTTCCTTTCCACATACCCCCGCTTCTCCAGGGTCTCGAGGGTGGGGGCGTAGGTGGAGGGCCGGCCGATGCCAAGCTCCTCCAGGGTCTTCACCAAGGTGGCGTCGGTGTAGCGGGGCGGGGGCTCGGTGGTCTTCTCCTCCGGCTTCACTTCCAAAAGCCGGGCCTCGGCCCCTTGGGGCAGGGCGGGCACCGGGGGCTCCTCCTCGTCCTCCTCCCGCCCCCAGACCTTGAGGTAGCCCTCAAACTTTAGCACCGAACCCGAGGCCCGGAAGAGGAAAGGCCCCCCCTTCAGGAAGACCACCGTGCTCTCGTAGAGGGCGTCCCGCATCTGGCTCGCCAGGAAGCGGCGCCAGATGAGGTCGTAGAGGCGGTACTCCTCCTCCGAAAGGTGGGGCCGGACGGACTCGGGGGTGCGCCTAGGGTCCGTGGGGCGGATGGCCTCGTGGGCGTCCTGCACCCCCTCCTTGCGGTTTCTGTACACCCTGGGGCTTTCGGGCAGGTACTCCGGTCCGAAGACCTCCCCGATCACCCCCCGGGCCAGGGCCAGGGCCTCGGGGGAGACCCGCACGGAGTCCGTGCGCATGTAGGTGATGAGGCCCACGGTGCCCTCGGGCAGGTCCACCCCCTCGTAGAGGCGCTGGGCGATGCGCATGGTGCGGCTTGCGGTGTAGCCGAGCCTCGAGGAGGCCGCCTGCTGCAGGGTGGAGGTGGTGAAGGGGGGTGGGGGGGCCTTGCGCCGCTCCTTGACCTCCACCCGCTCCACCCGGTAGGGGAAGCGCAGGGCTTCCTGCGCAAGCCGCCTGGCCTCCCCCTCCCCCTTCAGGTGGAGCCTCCCCTCCTTCTCCCCCTGCCCCGTCCAAAGCCGCTTCCCCTCCACCTCGTAAAGGGAAGCCCAAAGGTCCTGCCCCTCCGCCTGGAAGCGGCCGTGGAGGAGCCAGTAGACCTCCTTCTTGAAGGCCTCGATCTCCTCCTCCCGCTCCACCACGAGCCTCAAGGCCACGCTCTGGACGCGGCCTGCGGAGAGGGCCCGCTTGCGGAAGGCCTGGGAGAGGAGGGGGGAGAGGTTGTAGCCCAGGAGCCGGTCTAAGACCCTACGGGCCTGCTGGGCGTCCACCAGGTTCTGGTCTATGGGCCTGGGGGCCTCCACCGCCTGGCGCACCACCTTGGGGGTGATCTCGTGGAACTCCACCCGGATGGGCTCTTCCGGATTCCGGCCCAGGAGGCGGGCGATGTGCCAGCCGATGGCCTCCCCCTCCCGGTCGGGGTCGGTGGCGATGAGGAGGCGCCTGCCCTTTGCGGCCTTTTTCAGCTCCTCCACCACCCCCTTCTTCTCCTTCTTCACCTCGTAGGTGGGGGCGAAGTTGTTCGCCACGTCCACCCCCAGGGTCCTTTCGGGGAGGTCCACCACGTGGCCCTTGCTGGCCCTAACCTCGTACCCAGGGCCCAGCATCTTGCCGATGCTCCTCGCCTTGGCGGGGGACTCCACCACCACCAAAACCCCCCCGCCCCCCTGGGGTTCACTGCGCCTGGACTGGCCCCGTTTAGCCGGCATCGCCCCCATTTAGGGGGAAAGAGGGCCTTTTGTCAACCCCTAAGCACCCCAGCGCGGTTCCGGAGGAGGGCGCTCCTAAAGGCCCGGACCACCTCCTTGTCCAGGCGGCCCTGGGCGGCCTCCTTGGCCAAGGCCTCCAAGGCCTCCTCCGGGGGTAGGGGCTCCCGGTACGCGCGCACGCTGGTGAGGGCATCGTAGATGTCCGCCGCGGAGAGGGCCTGCACCAAAAGGGGCACCTCGGTGAGGCCGTCGGGGTAGCCGGAGCCGTCCGGCTTCTCGTGGTGCCAGCGCACGTAGGGCCGTAGGCGGGGGTGGGCCCGGAGGGGCTTTAGGATCTCGTCCCCCACCTCGGGGTGCCGGCGGATGAAGGCCCACTCCGCCTCCGTAAGGGGGTAGTCCCCCCGCAGGATGTGGTCGGGGATGGCGATCTTGCCGATGTCGTGAAGCAGGGCCCCCATCTTGAGGTCCTTAAGCTCCTCTGGGGAAGCCCCAAGCTCCTCCCCGGTCCAGAGGGCATACCGGGCCACCCGCTCCCCGTGGCCCGCGGTGTAGGCGTCCTTGGCCTCCACCGCCCGCATGAGGACGAGAAGGGTCTTTTCCAGCTCCTCCACCTCCTCCTGCAGCCGCCGCCTTTCCAGCTGGCCCTTCACCCTTAGGCGGAGCTCGGCCAGGTCCAGGGGGCGGTTTAGGAAGTCGTCCGCCCCCGCCTCGAGGCCCTTCAGGCGGGTCTCCCGCTCCCCATCCGCGGTGAGGAGAATGACGGGCAGGAAGGGGTCCTGGGCCTTCACCGCCCGGATGAGCTCGAGGCCGTCCATCACGGGCATGTGGAGGTCGGTGAGGACCAGGTGGAAGAACTTTTCCCGTAAAAGGTCCAGGGCTTCCTTCCCGTTCCTGGCCTCCGCCACCTCCACCCCCAAGGGGGCCAGGGCCCGCATGAGGAGAAGGCGCTGCGTGGGCTCGTCGTCCACCACCAGAACCCGCATCCCTTACCTCCCCACCGTGGGGCGCACCGCCCCCGCGGAGGCCAGGCGGTGCAGGCAGAAGGCCACGTAGTCCCAGGGAAGGCCGAGCCTTTCGGCGATCTCCCCCACCGAGGCCCCCCGGGCCAGGAGGTCCCCCGCGGCCTTCAGGAGGTCCCGGCAGGGGACCTGGGCGGGAAGGGGGCCCACCCCGTCAGGGCTAAGCTTGGTCAGCCCATCCGGGCTAAGCTTGAAGCGGGCCTCTTTGGGGGGAAGCGTATCCCGGGCGCGCTCCAGCTCGTCCGTGAGGGTCACCAGGCTGAGGAGGGCCCGGTCCAAAGGCCAGTTCAGGCGGTGCTTGTGAGGTGGCCTGGCCTGGGGGATGAACTCAAAGCTCCCCTCCCGGGCCCTAAGGAGGGCCTGGAGCACCGCCTTGGCGGCCAAGGGGGGAAGGGGTTTCCCCTTCTGGTCTAGGGAGCGGAGGTAGCCCGGCTTGAGGTAAAGGGTGGTGGCGGGTACCCCCTTCACGTTCCAAATCTCCAGCGCCCCCTCCTTGTGGCCCAAGGCCTGCAGGAGTTCATCCAAGGGCAAATCCTTGAGGTTGCCAACCAAAGCCATAAAACCCGCCTCCTACCATGTAGGATAGACACGTCCTGTGAAAAACCCTTGAAAGTTTGCTAGAATGGCCTTTCGTGTTGGTGCGCCCCGCCCTCCTCAAAGACCTTCCCCCACCCCCCGAAGGCCTTTTCGGCCGGGCAGGGCCTTTGGTGGTGGAGGTGGGGTTTGGGGACGGGCGCTTCACCGCCCTCTACGCCAAGCTTCACCCGGAAAGGCTCGTCCTGGGGGCGGAGGTCTCTTCGGGGAGCGTGGTTAGGGCCCTAAGGCGCTTCCGGCGGGAAGGGGTGGAAAACGTCCGCATCTACCACGGGGAAGGGGCCTTCGCCCTGAGAAACCTGGTGCCCCCGAGGAGCGTCTTAGAGGTCATCGTCAACTTCCCGGACCCCTGGCCCAAGAAGCGCCACCAGGAAAATCGCCTCCTCCAGAGGGGGTTTTTCCGTAAGCTTTCCACCAGGCTGGTGGAAGGGGGGAGGCTCCTTCTCACCACGGACCACGAGGAATACTTCCGCTTCGCCCTGGAGGAGGCCCTGTCCACGGGGCTTTACCGGGTGGAAACCCCCCCGCCCCCGCCCCTCCACCTCACGACCAAGTACGCGGAGAAGTGGAAGGGAGAAGGCCGCCCCTTCTTCCACGCGGTCTTCACCAAAGAGGCCGAGGACCACGCCCCCTGGCCCCCCCTAAGGAGGTACCCCATGGCCCACGCCCTTCTGGAAGGCCCCTTACCGGAACACCTGCCCCTTTCCAAGACCGTCCTCCCCCTGGAAGGGGGGGTGGCGGTGCTCCTAAAGGCCCTTAAGGACGAGGAGGGGTTTTACGTGCTGGCCCACGTGGAGGAGGAGGACCTCACCCAGGACCTCCTTCTGGAGGTAAGGAGGAGCGCCCACGGGGTCTACGCCGGGGTGAGCCGCTTCGGCCACCCCCTCATCACCGAGGGGGTGAAGGGGGCGGTGCGGGGCCTGGTGGAGCGCCTAAAGGCCTTGGGCCTTAGGGTGGTCCAGGACCACACCTAGTAAGATGACCCCATGAGGCTTCCCCCGCGCCGGGACTCCTTGAAGTGGAGCGCCTACCCCGAGGGGGTCCTGCCCCTCTGGGTGGCGGACATGGACTTCCCCGTGGCCGAGCCCATCCAGAAGGCCTTGAAGGAGCGGGCGGAGGGGTTTTTGGGCTACCCCCCCAGGGAGGGGGATGGGGAGCTTAGGGGGCTCATCCTGGAAAGGGCGGGGCTGGAAGGGGAGCTCGTCTTCATGCCTGGGGTGGTGGTGGGGCTCTACGCCGCGGTGGCCGCCTTCACCGCCCCCGGGCAGGGGGTCCTCACCCAGGTGCCCATCTACCCCCCCTTCCTCGCCGCCATCCGGGAGCAGAAGCGCACCCTTCTCGCCAACCCCCTAAGGGAAACGGAGGCGGGGTGGCGGCTGGACCTCCAGGGCCTGGAAAGGCTGGCCTACGCCTCGAGGCTCCTCCTCTTCTGCCACCCGCAAAACCCCACGGGCCGGGTCTTCACCGAGGAGGAGCTGGAGGCCATCGCCCACATCGCCCGCAAGCACGACCTCATCGTGGTCTCCGACGAGCTCCACGCCCCCCTCACCTACGAGAGGCCCCACACCCCCCTGGCCCGCTTCCTCCCCGAACGGACCCTCACCCTGGTGGGCCCGGGCAAGGCCTACAACCTGGCGGGCCTGCCCATGGGGGCGGCCATCGGACCCAAACCCTTGGTGGAAGCCCTAAAACGCCACCTACCCCACACCTTCCCCAACGTCCTGGCCATGGCCGCCTGGAAGGCCGCCCTCCTGGAGGGGGGGGTCTGGCTTGCGGAAACCCTGCGGCAACTCCGGGCCAACCGCGACCGGGTGGCCGCCTGGGCCAAAGCCGTGGGCCTCGGCCACTTTCCCCCGGAGGGGACCTACCTGGCCTGGCTCAAGACCCCCATCCCCAAGGCCGCGGCCTTCTTCCTGGAAAGGGCCAAGGTGGCCCTGAACCCGGGGGAGAACTTTGGGGAGGGGTACGGGGCGTACGTGCGCCTCAACTTCGCCACCTACCCCGAGGTGCTGGAGGAGGCCCTAGGGCGCCTGCAACAGGCCCTAGACCAGGGCTAAAAGCGCTTAAACCCCCCGCCTCCGGGCGGGGGGTTTTCCTAGGCCCTTACTGGACCACCTCCACGGGGATCCGCTTGGCCCGGGCCTCCGCCACCTTGGGCATGGTGAGGCGGAGGATGCCGTGGCGGAACTCGGCCTTGGCCCCGCTGGCGTCCACCTCCACGGGCAGGGCGAAGGTGCGGACGAAGGAGCCGTGGGCCATCTCCTGGAGGTAGTAGCGCCGGGCCTTCTCGTCCGTGCTGGGCCGCACCTGGCCGCGCACGGTGAGCTTGTTGCCCTCGAGGCTCACCTCCAGGTCCTCAGGGGAGAGGCCGGGCACGGCCATCTCCAGGATCAGGGCCTCGTCCGTCTCGTAGAGGTCCGCCGGGGCCACGTAGGCCACCGCGGGCCGGGCCAGGTCGCCCAAGGTCTCCTCAAAGAGCCGGTTCACCTCCTCGAGAAGGGAGAAAGGACCCCAGGTCCGGAAGGGCGTGAGTTCGCGGCCGTCCCGACGTACCAGGGTCATGCTCATCACCTCCATCCTGCTTATATCATATGCGCCTAGTATTGTCAAGTACCCTCCTGCCCATGCGCTTACCCATGCGCCCCCTATAATCAAGGCATGGAGCTGCCCGAAGACAGGGTGCTGGTGGACACCCGGCCCAAGGAGGCCTACCTCCAAGGCCACCTGCCCGGGGCCCGGCACCTGGACCTCTCCGCCCCCCGGTTGCGCCTTAGGGAGGAGGCGGAACTCCAGGCCCTAGAAGAGGGCCTCACGGAGCTCTTCCAGGGTCTGGGGCTCAAAAGCCCCGTGGTCCTCTACGACGAAGGGCTCACCAGCCGCCTCTGCCGCACGGCCTTCTTCCTGGGGCTTGGGGGGCTGGAGGTGGAGCTTTGGACGGAGGGCTGGGAGCCCCTGGCCATGGAAACGGGGGAGGTGCGCCCCAAGCGCACGGACACCACCGCCCGCCTACGGCGGGACTGGCTCCTCACCGCGGACGAGGCGGCCCGGCACCCCCTTCTTCTGGACGTGCGGAGTCCCGAGGAGCATAGGGGCCTGGTCCACCCCCCCTGCTGCCCCCGGGGGGGGCGGATCCCGGGGAGCCGGAGCGCCCCCTTAGAGCTTTTCCTTAGCCCAGACGGGCTCCTGGAGAAGCTGGGCCTGAAGCCGGGGGAGGAGGTGGGGGTCTACTGCCACTCCGGGGCCCGGAGCGCGGTGGCCTTCTTCATCCTGAGGAGCCTGGGGGTGCGGGCGCGAAACTACCTGGGCTCCATGCACGAGTGGCTCCAGGAGGGCCTTCCCACCGAGCCATGAGGGTCTACCGCCTCACCGTGGGCCCCTTGGGGGAAAACGCCTACCTGGTGGAAACCCCGGAAGGGGCGGCGCTGATAGACCCCGGGGACGAGGCGCAAAGGATCCTGGACCTCGCCCAGGAGGTTGGGCTCACCCCCAAGGCCATCCTCCTCACCCACGCCCACTTTGACCACCTGGGGGCGGTGGCCCCTTTGGTGGAGGCCCTGGACCTTCCCGTCTACCTCCACCCCCTGGACCTGCCCCTTTACGAACGGGCGGAGGAGGCCGCGGCCCTTTGGGGGTTTTCCATCCCCAAGCCCCCCCTTCCCGTAAAGCCCCTGGAGGAGGGGATGCGGCTTTTCGGGTTCACCGTCTGGCACCTGCCCGGGCATAGCCCGGGGCACGTGGCCTTCCTGCACCCGGACCCCCCTCTGGCCCTCTCGGGGGACCTCCTCTTCCGGGGGAGCATCGGCCGCTACGACCTGCCGGGGGCGGACCCCAAGGCCCTTTTCCGCTCCCTAAAGCGGCTTTTGACCCTTCCCCCCGAAACGCGCATCCTGCCGGGGCACGGGCCGGAGACCACCCTGGGCCTCGAGGCCCAGACGAACCCCTTCCTGATGGGGTTAGAATGGGAAGCGTGAACGGGGCGGACGCTCCCCAAAAGGGACAGCTGGAAGCGCTCAAGGCCCTTTACGGCCTTCAGGAAAAGGACCTGGAGCTGGACCGGCTAAAGGAGGAGGCGGAGGCCCTGCCCCAGGAGCTCCTTTCCGTGCGAACCCAGGTGGAGGCCCTGGAGGAACGGTTGGCGGAGCTTTTGGAGAGGCAGGCGGAGCTGCAGAAGGAGTACAACCGCCACAGCCTGGACCTGGAGGACCTCACCGCCAAGGAGAAGCAGGCCGAGGCCGAGCAGCGCCAGGCCCAAAGCGCCAAGGAGCAGACCCAGTACGAGAACCGCATCCAGCAGATCCGGGACCGCATCCGCGAGCTTTTGGAGCTCTCCACCCCCCTCATGGAGGCCATGGAGAGCCTCGAGGCGGAGATCGCCCAGGTGGAGGAAGCCCTTTCCCAGATCCGGCCCCGCCTGGAAGCCCTCCTGGAGGAGAACGCCCGACGGGTGGAGGGGCTTAAGGGGGTCATCGCCCTCAAGGAGGAGGAGCGGCAGGCCATGGCCCAGGGCATCCCCCAGGCCCTCCTCAAGGAGTACGAGGCCATCCGCCGGGCCCGGAAGGGCATGGGCATCGTGCGCATGCAAAGGCAGGGGAACGCCTTCCGCTGCGAGGGGTGCAACGTGGTCCTGCCCACCCACGTGGCCCAGAAGGTGGTGCAGGGGCAGGTGGTGCGCTGCCCCACCTGCGGCCGCCTGCTCCTTAAGGGGGATTAGACAAGCCGGGCCGTAAGGCGGATCTCCCCCACCCCGGCCAGGGCCCGGGAGACGGGACAGCCCGCCTTGGCCTCCTCGGCGATGCGCAAGAACTCTTCCGGGGCGATCCCCGGCACCTCGGCCTCCGTGACCAGGTCTATGCGGGTAATGGTGGGCCGGCCCTCCACCATCTCCAGGTGCACGTGGGCCTGGGTGGCAACCCGCTTGGGGGGGTAGCCCGCCCGCTCCAAAGCGCCGGAGAGGGCCATGGAGAAGCAGCCCGCGTGGGCCGCGGCGATGAGCTCCTCGGGGTTGGTGCCCGCCCCCTCTTCAAACCGGGAGGGGAAGGAGTAGGGCCCCTCAAAAGCCTGGCTCTCTAGCCGCATGGAGCCCTTGCCCGTGCGCAACCCGCCTTCCCATACCGCGCTGGCCTTTCGTACCGGCATAAGGACCTCCGGCTCCCACTTTAAAAGGGCCTTCCGCTCTAATCCTGCCCCGCCTTACGTTTCCCAAGGGCGTAGGAGTAGAGGACCAGGGAGAGGGAAACCAAAAGGAGAAGCCCCAGGAAGGCCAAAAGCCCCAGGCCCCTCGGGGGCAGGAAAAGGGCCACCCCCCCAAGGCCCCAAGCCCCCAGGCCGCGGCCCGGTGGACCCGCCGCCACACCCTGGGGTCTCCCAGGGTCCAGGGGGTGCGCACCCCGGCGAAGGGGTTCTGGGGAATCCGGGGGAGGTAAAGGGCCAGGAAGAGGAAGAAAAGCCCCGCCACGCGGAAAAGGGGGGGCTCCGCCCACCAGCCCGCATAAACCCCCACGAAGGCCAGGTAGAGGAAGAAGAAAAACCAGGCCAGGCCCACCATAAGCCCCTCCAGCCCCTTGCCCTTAGGGTCCAGCCGGGGAAGGAGGGCCAAGGGGGGAAGAAGGGCCGTCATGGCCAAGGGGAAGAGGAAGAGGGCCTCGAGGCGGCTTCCGAAGCGGTCGGGCTCCCCCCAGAGGTTCCAGTGGACGGGCAGGGGCTCGGGAAGCCTGGGGTAGAGCCAAAGGGCCACCCCCCACAGGAGGAAGAGGGGAAGGGCCACCAGGAAGCCGTACCCGCGCACACCCCCAGTCTAGCCTTAGGATGGAGGGGTGCTCCTCCTCTTCGTGGACGGCCTGGGGCTGGGCGGGGCCTTGGAAGAGCTTTTCCCCCTCCTCCTCGCCCTCAAGCCCCAGCCTCTGGACGCCACCTTGGGGGTGGAGGGCCTGCCCCAGTCGGGCACGGGGCAGACGGCCCTCCTTACGGGCGTGAACGCCCCCCGCCTCCTCGGGCGCCACCAGGGGCCCTACCCCGCCCCGAGCCTCAGGCCCCTCCTAAAGCGGAGCCTCTACGCCTGGGCCAAAGAAGAGGGTCTTCCCGTCCTCCACGCCAACGGCTACCGGGAGGAGTACCTAAAACGGGCCCTAGACCCCAAGCGGCTCCGCCTTTCCGCCTTCGCCCTCTCCGCCCACCTGGCGGGCCTCCCCCTCCTCCCCCTGGGCCACCCCCTGGCCCTCTCCCCCCTTCTGGAAGACCCCGGGGCCTGGGGGAAGAAAGCGGCCCGCCTGGCCCGGGACTTCCCCCTGGTGGTGCTGGAGTACTGGGCCCTGGACCTGGCCGCCCACCGGGCCCCGGAAACCCTGCCCCGGTGCTTCCAAGAACTGGGGCTTTTTATGGAAAGCTTTCTGGAAGCAGGCGGGGAACTCCTCCTCGTATCCGACCACGGCAACGCCGAGGAGCCCTGGCACCCCCACCACACCCTGAACCCCGTGCCCCTGGTCTCCACCGCGCCCGCCCCGCCCCCACCCCGGGACCTCACCGGCTTCCTCCCCTGGTTGCAAACGATTATCACTTCTAAATACAAGAAATCCGAGCGGAATACTTGACATTATCCCCCCACCCCCCTAGACTTGGGGGCGGAGGGCGCCCTCCTTCTGGAGGTGAACCGGTGAAGCGAGTCCTACCCCTTATCGGTCTAATGGCCCTGGGCCTCGGGATGGCCCAGCAAACCCTTACGGTCTACAGCGGGCGGGGGCAGAGCCTGGTGGAGCCCCTGGTGAAGCAGTTTGAGCAGGACACGGGCATCCGAGTCCAGGTGCGCTACGGCACCGACGCCCAGATCCTGGCCACCCTCCAGGAGGAGGGGAGCCGCTCCCCCGCGGACATCTTCTGGGCCAACACCTCGGGCGCCTTAGGCCAGGCGGCGGAGCGGGGCCTCCTAAGGCCTTTGGGGGAAAGCCTCCTGAAGGTGCCCGTGGGCTTTGTGCCGGCTTCCAAGACCTGGGTGCCCGTCACCCTGCGCCTGCGGGTCCTGGCCTATAACCCCGCCAAGGTCAAGGCGGAGGAGCTGCCCCAAAGCATCCTGGACCTCCCCCGCTTCGCCCGGGAGAAGGGGCTCAAGGTGGGCTGGACCCCCACCTACTCCAGCTTCCAGGACATGGTGGCAGGGATGATCCTGCTCCATGGGGAAGAGGCCACCCGCCGGTGGCTCCAGGAGATGAAGGCCCTCTCCCCCAAGAGCTACGCCTCCAACCCCGCCATGCTGGACGCCATCCGCGCGGGGGAGGTGGACCTCGGCTCCACCAACCACTACTACGTCCTCCGCTTCCAGCGGGCGGGCTACACCTTTGGGGTCCACCACTTCAAGGATGGGGACGCGGGCAACCTGGCCCTGGTGACGGGGGCGGGGATCCTGAAGACGGGCAAAAACCTTTCCGCGGCCACCCGCTTCCTCACCTACCTCCTCTCCCCCAAGGCCCAGCAGTACTTCGTGGGCAACGTGGGGGAGTACCCCCTGGTGAAGGGGGTGGTGCCGGACCCCAGGCTCCTTTCCCTGGAGGAGGCCCTCAGGAAGACGCCCAGGCTGGACTTTGAGAAGCTGGACCTGGACCGGGCCCTGAGGCTCCTCCGGGAGCTCGGGGTTCTCTAAGGGAGGTGGCCCCGGGATGACCCTGGTTCGCGTCCGCCATCAGCTCCCGGGGCTCCTCCCCTTCCTCCTCCCCGCCCTCCTCACGGGGGGCGGGGTGGTGCTCCCCCTCCTCTACCTCCTCTTAAGGGCCCTGGAGGCCGAGCCCAAGGCCTTTTTTGAGATCCTCCTTCGGCCCAAGAACCTGGAGCTCCTCCTCAACACCCTGGCCCTCCTCCTGGGGGTCCTCCTCCTCGCCACCCTCCTGGCCCTGCCCCTGGCCTTCCTCACCACCCGCACGGACCTTAGGGGGAAGCGCCTCTGGGCCACCCTCCTGGCCCTGCCCCTGGCGGTGCCGGGGTACGTGGGGGCCTACGTCCTCCTGGCGGCCACGGGGCCCGGGGGGGTGCTCCCCCTGCCCCGCCTCGAGGGGTACTGGGGGGCGGTCCTGGTCCTGGGCTTCACCACCTACCCCTACCTCTTCCTGGCCCTCAGGGCGGCCTTTTTGGGCCTGGACCCGGGCCTGGAGGAGGCGGCGAGAACCCTGGGCAAAACCCCGTTGCGGGCCTTCTTCCAGGTGACCCTGCCCCAGCTCTTTCCCGCCTTCCTCTCCGGGGCCCTGGTGGTGGCCCTGCACGTGGTGGGGGACTTCGGCACGGTGAGCCTCCTCCGCTACGAGACCTTCTCCTACGCCATCTACCTCCAGTACAACGCGGCCTTTGACCGGACCTACGCCGCCTGGCTGGCCCTCTTCCTCCTCCTCCTCACGGGAGGGCTCCTCCTCCTGGAGGGGCTTCTTTTGAGGCGGCTCCACCTGGCCCGCTCGGGGAAGGGCCTGGGGAGCAAGGGAAGGCCCCTCTCCTTAGGGGCCTTCCGGCCCCTGGCCTACGCCCTCCTCCTCCTGCCCCTCCTCCTGGCCCTTCTTTTCCCCCTCTTCGCCCTTTTCCACCTGGCGAGCCGCTTCCCCGCTGGGGGCCTGGTGGGCCTGCAGGAGGCCTTCTGGCACTCCGCCCTGGTGGCCCTGCCCGCCGCCCTCCTGGCGGTGGGGATGGCCCTCCCCATCGCCTACCTGAGGGTGCGCCAGCCCTCCCCGGCCTCCCAGACCCTGGAGCGCCTGGCCTACCTGGGGTACACCATCCCCCCCCTGGCCTTCGCCCTGGCCTGGATCTTCTTCAGCCTGCGCGGGGTCCCCTTCCTCTACGGCACCCTGCCCCTTCTCGTCCTCGTCCTGGCCTTCCACTTCCTGGCAGAGGCCTTAGGCCCCGTGCGGGGGGCGCTTTACCAGGTGCCAAGGAGGCTGGAGGAGGCCGCCAGGACCCTAGGGGAAACCCCCACGGGGGCCTTCTTCCGGGTCACCTTCCCCCTCCTCTGGCGGGGGGCGGTGGCCGCGGGGGCCCTGGCCTTCATCGGGGCGGTGAAGGAGCTCCCCATCACCCTTCTCCTGGCCCCCATGGGCTACAGCACCCTTTCCACCCGGGTTTTCAGCTACACTCAGGAAGCCATGTTCGCCGAGGCCGCGCCCTTCGCCCTCTTCATCCTCCTCCTCTCCGCGGCCTTCGTGGGGGTGTTGCTTTGGAGCGAGCGCCGCTACTAGAACTGGAGGGCATTCAAAAGCGCTTCGGGGGGCTAGAGGTCCTGAAGGGGGTGAACCTGGCCCTCTACCCGGGGGAGATCCTGGCCCTCCTGGGGCCCTCGGGGTGCGGGAAGACCACCCTTCTCCGGGTGGTGGCGGGCCTCGAGGTCCCCGAGGGGGGACGGGTCCTCCTGGAGAGGAAGGACATCACCCACCTCCCCCCGGAGAAAAGGGGCATCGGCTTCGTCTTCCAGGACTACGCCCTCTTCCCCCACCTCACCGCCCTCGGCAACGTGGCCTTCGGCCTTAAGGGGAAAGACCGCCTGGAAAAGGCCTTAAAGGCCCTGGACCGGGTGGGGATGACCCTTTTCAAGGACCGGAGGCCCCACGAACTCTCCGGCGGCCAGCAGCAGCGGGTGGCCCTGGCCCGGGCCCTGGCCCCTGGCCCTAAGCTGGTCCTCCTGGACGAGCCCTTCTCCAGCCTGGACGCGGGGCTGAGGGAGAGCACCCGGGAGGAGGTGCGCCGGATCCTCAAAGAAACGGGCACCGCCGCCCTCCTCGTCACCCACGACCAGGAGGAGGCCCTTTCCTTCGCCGACCGGATCGGGGTGATGCGGGGGGGGAGGCTGGAGCAGGTGGGCACCCCGGAGGAGGTCTACCTGCGCCCAAAGACCCCCTTCGTGGCCCAGTTCCTGGGGCGGACCAACCTTCTTCCGGGGGAGGCCCGGGGGCGGTACGCGGAAACCTGCCTGGGGAAGGTGCCCCTCCTGGAGCCCGCCCACGGGCCCGTCCTCCTCTCCTTGCGCCCTGAGGCCCTGCGCCTCAGCCCTCCCGGGGAGGGGGTGGGGGGGGTGGTGGTGGCCCGAGCCTTCAAGGGCCACGACCTCACCTACCGGGTGCGCCTCCCCGACCGGGAGGTCCTGGTGCAGGAAGCCCCGGGCTGCCCCTACCGGGAAGGGGAAGCGGTGGGGGTCAGGGTGGAGGGCTTCGGGGTGGTCCTGGAAGGGGAGGCCCCCAAGGCGGTGCGCACGCAAAAGGCGTAGATTGGAGGGCGTGCGGCGGATCCTCCTCCTTCTGGAGTACGACGGAAGCGGCTTTGCGGGGCTTCAAAGGCAGCGGGCGGGCCTGCGCACGGTGCAAGGGGAGCTGGAGAAGGCCCTTTCCGCCATCGGGGCCCTCCCCAAGGCGGTGGCCGCGGGGCGGACGGACGCAGGGGTCCACGCCCTGGCCATGCCCTTCCACTTTGACCTCCCAGGGCGCATCCCCACGGAAAAGATCCCCGAGGCCCTAAACCGCCTCCTCCCCGAGGACCTAAAGGCCCTTTCCGCCCGGGAGGTGCCCCCCACCTTCCACGCCCGGCGGGACGCCAAAAGCCGCACCTACCTCTACCGCCTCCTCCTCAGGCCCCACCCCTCCCCCCTCCTGCGCCAGCGGGCCTGGTGGCTTAAGGGGCCCTTGGACCTAAGGGCCATGGAGGAAGCCCTTCCCCTCCTCCTCGGCCGGCACAACTTCCTGGGCTTCGCCAAGGAGGAGGTGCGCCAGGGGGAAAGGGAGCTCTACGAGGCCCGCCTCGAGGCCCTGGAGGGGGAGGTCGGCCTCGAGGTGCGCCTCTACTTCCGGGGGAATAGCTTCCTAAGGGGCCAGGTCAGGGGCATGGTGGGGACCCTGGTGGAGGTCGGCCGGGGAAAGAGGCCCAAGGAGAGCCTAAAGGCCATCCTGGAAACGGGCGAGAGGCGCCTGGCCGGGCCAAGCGCCCCTCCCCAAGGGCTTTACTTCGTGGAGGCCACTTACGAGCTATAACCCCGATAGAACCCCCTGCGGCGGAAAGTGAAGGAGACCCACCGAAGCTTTGGACTCAGAGCCGGCTCCTGGGGTCCAAGGCGTCCCTAAGCCCATCCCCCAGGTAGTTAAAGGCCAGGACGGTGATGAAGATCATGAACCCCGGAGGCAGGGCCAGCCAGGGGGCGGTGAAGATGTACTCCTGGGCGTTGGTGAGCATGTTACCCCAGGTGGCCACGGGGGGCTGGATGCCAAAGCCCAGGAAGGAAAGGGCCGCCTCCACCAGGATGGCCCCGCCGATCTGCAAGGTGGCCTGGACGATCAGGGGGGCCAGGGTGTTGGGCACCAGGTGGCGGAACATGATGCGGGCGTCCCTGGCCCCCAAGGCCTGGGCGGCCGTGGCGTAATCCTGCTCCCTTAAGGAAAGGATATTCCCCCGCACCAGCCGGGCCGTGCCCAACCAGCCGAAGAGCACCAGGATGGCGATGATGATGAAAACGCTGGCCGCATCGCCGAAGACTCCCTGGGCCCACTGCCCCACCTTCACCCCGGGGTCGCGCAACAAGGCGGAAAGCACAAGAAGAAGGGGAAGGGTGGGGATGGTGAGCATGAAGTCGATAAGACGGCTTATGGCCACGTCCAAATCCAGGCGGATCTCCCCCTTAAGCCCATACCATGCCGCCCAGAGCACCAGGGCCAAGGTCAAACCGAAGCCCAGGTAGCTCACCAGGCTTCCCGCCTGCAAGCCGTCCTTGGCCAAGGCCCAGGCGATGGAAAGCGCCATGTACAAAGCGCCGTAATAGAGGAACCAGGAAAACACCCGCCACAGGGCAAAGCTCCAGGGATAAAACCCTTCCCGCTCCCGCCTTAAAGGCCCCAGGTAGAATCGCAAGGGCCGGCCCGAGAAGTACCCCGCCAGGGTACCCATGATGGTACCCAGGATCACGCTGGAAAAGGCCACGGCAAAGCCCACCAAGAGGGAGATGCGGGAGCCATAGATGATGCGGGAAAGCACATCGCGCCCCAGGTCATCGGTGCCCAGAAGGTGCTCCCGGGAAGGAGGGTTGAAATAGTACTGGCCTACGTCCTCCCCCGTAGGCTGGGCCGTGGGATCGTAAGGGGCAATCCAAGGGGCAAAAATGGCCATCAGAATCAGGAAAATGATAACCACCAACCCCGCCATGGCCATCTTGTGCCGCCTTAAGCGGCGCCAGAAGAGGCTGAAAAAGGTGCGGGGCTTGGCTTTAGTTGGGTGCGCTTGTGTCGCCATGCTCCACCTCTAGCTGTAGCGGATGCGGGGGTCCACCACCGCATAGGCCAGGTCCGCCAACAGGTTAAAAAGCGCGGTCATCAAGGCCAGGAAGGCCAGGGCCGCCATGGCCACGTTGTAGTCCTTCTCCACCAAGGCGTCAAAGATGGCCCGGCCCATCCCGGGGTAGCTGAAGATGGTCTCGGTGATGGTGGCCCCGCCCAAGACCCCGGGGATGGCCAGGCCCACCAGGGTCACGATGGGGATGAGGGCGTTCCGGAGGGCATGCTTGTAGAGCACCACCCGTTCGGAAAGCCCCTTGGCCCGGGCGGTGCGGATGTAGTCCTGGGAAAGCACCTCCAAAAGGGAGGCCCGCATGAACCGGGTCCACTCGGCCATCTGCAGGGCGGAAAGGGTGAGGACGGGCAGGATCAGGTGCCAGGCCCACTGGCCCAGGAAGGCCCCAAAGCTCACCGCCCCGGAGCGCACGTCCTCCCAAAGGATGGGGGGCACGCCCCCGGTGGGGAACTGGGGGAAGCCGGGAATGCGCTCCGGCAGGACGATGGCGAAAAGGTAGAGGAGGAGGATCCCCAGGAAAAACACGGGCATGGAAAAGCCCACAAAGGAGAGGAAGGTGATGGCGTAGTCCGCCAGGGAGTACTGGCGCACCGCGGAAAAGACCCCCACGGGAATGGCCACCAAAAGGGCCAGGGTGAGGGCGAGCCCCGAAAGGACCAGGGTCTTGGGCAGGCGCTGGACGAAGATGTACTCCGCGGCGGGGATCCCGTAGGTGCGGCTGTAGCCCAAATCGCCCCGCACCGCCCGGGAGAGCCACTTGAAGTAGCGGATGTGCAGGGGCTGGTCCAGGCCGTAGGCCCGCTTCAGGGCCTCAAACTGCTCCGCGGTCATGCGCGGGTTCTGCCGCTTGAGCTCCTCCAAAGGGTCCCCCGGCTGCAGGGCGAGGAGGGCGTAGATGACCACGCTGGCCGCAAACAGCAGGGGAATCATCTGTAAAAGCCTTCGCACCGTGTAGGCAAACACCGTTTTACCTCCTGGTTTTGGACCTCAAAGCCCTTCTTGGGCGTGAAAAAGCCCGCTGGGAAAACCCCAGCGGGCCCCACTATACCACCCAGGCTACTTGGTGGAAAGGGCGTACTTCGCCTGGTCCCACTTCTTCACGGCGCCGCGGCTGGCCCAGCCGATCTCCCAGGCGTTCCAGCCGGGGTAGCCGTAGCCGCCGGAGTAGGCGCTGGCCACGTAGTTCACGAGGCCCTGGCGCACCACGTAGGGGTTGGCGCGGAAGTAGAGGGGCAGGGCGGGGAGCTCCTCGGCCCAGATCTCCTGGGCCCGGGCGAAGAGCTGCTTCCTGCGGTTCTCGTCAAACTCCAGGACGCCCTGGCTGGTCAGGCGGTCAAACTCGTCGTTGCGCCAGCCGCCGATGTTCTGGCCCTGGTAGTTGTTCTCCTTGGTGGGCACCAGGATGGCCCCGGTGTTCAGGTTCTTGTACTGGAAGAGGCCACCGTCCTCCTGCAGGTTGGAGACCCAGGCGAACTCAAGCATCCCCGTCCACTTGCACTCGCTGGCCCGCTGGATGAACTCGTCGGCGAAGACCACGGCGGAGGGGGCGTTGTTGATCTTGACCGCGATGCCGATCTTCTTCAGGTCCTCGGCGAAGAACTGCTGGGTGCGCTCGCGGATGGCGTTGCCGGCGGTGGTCACGAACTCGATCTCAAAGCGCACGGTGCGCCCGCCCACGGTGCGCTGGAGGATCCCATCCGGGCCCTTCCTCCAGCCCATCTCCGCCAAGAGGGCCTCGGCCTTCTTCAGGTCAAACTCGTACTTCTTCACGTTGGGGTTGAAGAGGGGGTTGACGGGGGCGATCCAGGTGTGGGCCACGGGCTGGAGGCCATCGAAGAAGGCCTTGACCAAGCCCTCGCGGTTCATGGCGTGCAGGAGGGCCTGACGGGTGCGCTTGTCGTTCAGGCCCAGGTCCCGCACGGTCTGGCAGCTCTCAAACTTGTTGATGTCGATGTGCTCCCAGATGGCCCCGGGGACGAACCAGATGTCAAAGCGGCCGGGGGCACGGGAGGTGAGCTGGCGGCTGCGGCCCTGGTCAAAGGTGAGGGCCACGCTGGAGGTGGCGTCAATGGACCCGCCGATCACCGCCACCAGGAGGGAGTTGGTGTTCTGGATGAAGCGGTAGACCACCTTCTGCACGTACTTGCTCTCCCCGCCCTCGGGCTTGATGGGGAAGTTGGGGTTCCGCTCCATCTCAATGGAGTTCCCCGGCACCCAGCGCTTCAGCTTGAAGGCACCGGAGTAGACCATGGCGCCCTTATTGAGCTGCGCCGGGGTGGAAAACTTCAGGAAGAAGTTGCGGTAGAGCTCGTTGAGGCGCTGGGCATCCTTATCAGGATCCAGGCTTCGGGCCGCCGCCTTCACCTTCTCCCACTCGGGCCCCATGATGTGCTTGGGGGCGTAGCCGATGGGGGAGCCGTAGGTGTCGTAGTAGTAGGCGGGTTCAAAGATCACGGTGAAGTTGCGGGCGTCCTTCACCTGGAGCTGCACGCGCTCCCAGTAGTCGGGGTTAAGGACGGGCATGCCCTTGGCCTTGCCCACCTCGTAGTAGAAGGCCACGTCCTCGGTGGTGATAGGGCGGCCGTCGGACCAGCGGGCGTCTGGGCGGATGGTGAGGTCCATCTCCAGGCGCTTCTTGCCGCCGCCGATGTCCCGGACCCGCAGGCGCCCGTTCTGCTGGGTGGGCACCTCGGTGGCCAGAACGGGGAAGTTCTGGCTGTTGGCGTTGAAGCCGATCAGGGGAGCGAAGAGGTACTGCTCAATCTCGCTCTTGATGGACTGGTTGGAGATGATGTTGAGGAAGTCCCCTGCCAGCACCCTGGGCTCCTGGGAAGCCCCGATCACCAGGCTGTTGTCCTGAGGCCCCGCCAGGGCCAGGCCCAGGGCGGTTAAACCGAGTACAGCCAGCTTGCCTACTTTTCTCATACGGCCTCCTTTCGTGGTTGCGGCACTACCTTAGTGGCCAAGGGTATTATAAGGCCCCTTCCCGATAGGTCAATGGGAAAACGCTAAGGGGGATGGGAAGAAGGTTAAGGGGGCCTTGACCCAGGCCCCCCAGGCACCCAAAAAATCTTCAGTGGCCGCAGGTGCGGGCCTCCCCCTCCTGGTCCTTGGTGCGGAAGGAGTGGCCGCACCCGCAGGTGCTGGCGGCGTTGGGGTTGTGCACGGTGAAGCCGCCCCCCATGAGGCTCTCCACCCAGTCAATCTCTGAGCCCACCAGGTAGGGCAAGGACATGGGGTCCACCACCAGGCGCACCCCGTGCATCTCCACGAAGGTGTCCCCCTCCAGTTCCCTTTCGTCCACCGCCATGCCGTACTGGAAGCCCGAGCACCCCCCGGACTTGATGTAGACGCGGATGGCCGCGTGCTCCTTGCCGTAGCGGGCCAGGATCTCCTTGGCCTTTTGTGCCGCCTGGGGGGTGATGCTCAGCACCGTCTCTTGGACCATACCCGCCTCCCTACCCCCCACATTATCAGGGGAAGGGTAAGCAAGGGTGAAGTGGCTCACGGAAAGGGATTAGGATGGGGGCGTGGACATCGCCAAGGTGCAGGAGGTCTTGAAGGAAGAGCGCCTGGACGGGTGGCTCCTCTATAGCTTCGGCCGGGGGAACCCCTTGGCCCTCGAGGCCCTGGGTCTAGCCCACCTCCACCTCACCCGCCGCTTCGCCTACCTCATCCCCCGGGAAGGGGCGCCCACCCTTCTCTGCCACGCCATAGAGGAAAGCCTCTTCCCCCCCCTTCCCGGAGCGCGGAGGACCTACCACACCTGGAGGGGCTTATGGGAAGAGCTCTCCCGGCTTTTGGAGGGGAAAAGGCGGGTGGCCCTGGAGTACGTGCCCGGGGGGGCCATCCCCTACCTCTCCCGGGTGGACGGGGGCACCCTGGACCTCCTGCGGGCCCTTGGGGTGGAGGCGGTCTCCTCCTGGCCCCTCCTCCTCCTCTTCCAGACCTGGGGGGAGGAGGCCCTAAAGAGCCACCGCCGGGCGGTGGAAGGGCTCCTAAGGGCGCGGGACCGGGCCCTAGGCCTCCTCAAGGAGAACCCCAAGGCCACGGAAAAGGAGGTCCAGGGGGCCATGGCCGAAACCCTCCTCGCCCTGGGGCTCGTCTTTGACCACCCCCCCATGGTGGCCTTCGGGAAGAACGCCGCCAACCCCCACCACGAGCCGGGGGAGGCGCGGCTAGAAGAGGGCGAGGTGGTCCTTCTGGACCTTTGGGCCAAGGAGCCCGGGGGGGTCTACGCGGACCTCACCTGGATGGCGGGGCTTAGGGTGGGCGAGGCCGCCCACCAGGCCTTCGCCGCGGTGGCGCGGGCCCGGGATGAGGCCATCCGCTTCGTGGCGGAGGCCTATAGGGAGGGCCGGTACCCCAGGGGGTTTGAGGTGGACCGGGTGAGCCGCAAGGTCCTGGAGGAGGCGGGGTATGGGGCCTACCTCCGCCACCGCACGGGGCACAACCTGGGGGAGGAGGTCCACGGCTCAGGTCCTCACCTGGATGACCTGGAAACCCACGACTTCCGCCCCTTGGTGCCGGGGCTCGCCTTCACCGTGGAGCCCGGGCTTTACCTGCCTGGCTTCGGGGTGCGCACCGAGGTGAACGTCTACCTGCACCCCACGGGTCCGGAGGTCACCACTCCCTTGCAGGAAGCCCTTACCCTCCTTTAAGTAGCCCCTTCGGGGCTGACCTAGGTAGCCCCCTTCGGGGCCAACTTGGGCATACCCCTCTCCCGTGGTATCTTGGGGAACGGCATGGACCGCCCCCTCCTGATCTTCTCCGGCCAGTCCAACAAACCCCTGGCCCAAGCCATCGCCGAGGCCCTAGGCCTGCCCTTGGGCAAAAGCACCACCCAGCGTTTCGCCAACGACAACCTCTTCGTGCGCTTTGAGGAAAGCCTGAGGGAAGGCGACGTCTTCATCGTCCAGTCCCTCACCCCCCCGGTGCAGGACCACCTCATGGAGCTCCTCATGATGGTGGACGCGGCCAAGGGGGCCAGCGCCGCCAGGGTCACGGCGGTCATCCCCTACTTCTCCTACGCCCGTAGCGACAAGAAGGACGCCCCCCGCATCTCCATCGCCGCCCGGCTCATCGCCGACCTCCTCCAGACCGCCGGGGCCGACCGGGTCCTCACCATGACCCTACACTCCCCCCAGGTCCACGGCTTCTTCAAGGTGCCCGTGGACCACCTCTCCGCCGAGCCCGTCATCGCCAACCACTTCGCCACCCGGGTGGACCTGGAAAATGCCGTGGTGGTGGCTCCGGATGCCGGCGACCTGAAAAGGGCCAGCTCCCTGGCCCGGCGCCTCCGCCTTCCCCTGGCCTTCATCGACAAGGAGCGGGTATCCGACACCGAGGTGCGGGTGCGGATGCTGGTGGGGGAGGTGAGGGGGAAAACCGCCTTGATCGTGGACGACGAGATCTCCACCGCAGGCAGCCTGGTGGAGGCGGTGGAGGCCCTCCTCCAGGCGGGGGCCAAGGAGGTCTACGCCGCCGCCACCCACGGGGTCTACGTGGGTCCGGCCCTGGAGCGCATCGCCAAGAGCCCCGTGAAGGAGGTGGCGGCCACCGACACCTGCCTCCCCAAGGAGGGCCCCAAGCTCAAGACCCTCACCGTGGCCCCCCTCTTCGCCGAGGCCATCTGGCGCATCCACCGGGGAGAGTCGGTCTCCAGCCTCTTCACATGAGGGAAGAACGCCTCCGCCTCGCAGGGCTTCCCGCCCTCCTCAAGCGGCCGGAAAACCCCAAGGGCCTCCTCCTCGTCCTCCACGGCCTCCAGGGGTCTAAGGAGCATATCCTGGGTCTCCTTCCGGGCTACGCGGAAAGGGGCTTCGCCCTTCTCGCCTTTGACGCCCCCAGGCACGGGGAACGGGAGGGGCCGCCCCCTTCCGCCAAAAGCCCCCGCTACGTGGAGGAGGTGTACCAGGCGGCCCTGGGGTTCAAGGAAGAGGCCCTAAGGGTGGCGGAGGAGGCGGAAAGGCGTTTCGGCCTCCCCCTGTACCTGGCGGGGGGAAGCTTAGGGGCCTTCGTGGCCCACCTCCTCCTTTCCCAGGGCTTCCGGCCCAGGGCGGCTTTGGCCTTTATCGGAAGCGGCTTCCCCATGAAGCTCCCAAAGGGGCAGGTCCTGGAAGACCCCAGGGTGCAGGCCCTCTACGAAGCCCCCCCGGCCCTAAGGGGCGCGGGCTACGGGGGGGTGCCCCTTCTCCACCTCCACGGCACCAAAGACCTCATCGTCCCCCTGGAGCGCATGGAGAAGACGGTGGAGGCCCTAAGGCCCCACTACCCCGAAGGCCGCCTGGCCCGCTTCGTGGAGGAGGGGGCGGGGCACACCATCACCCCCCTCATGGCCCGGGTGGGCCTGGCCTTCCTCGAGGCCTGGGGGGAAGGGGCCTGATGGTCCTGGTGGGCCTGAAGGGCTACCGGGGCTACCCCGGGGGGTTCAGGGCCTACCGGAAGGCCTTCCCCACGGTGGAGCTCTCCTGGTGGCACCGGGCGGGGGACCCCAAGACCATCGCCCGGCTTAGGGCCCTGGCCCCCCCCGGCTTCCGCTTCAGCGTCTTTGGCCACAAGCACCTCACCTTCCGCCCCTCGGGGGAGGAAAGGCGGGTCTTAAGGCGCTTCCTCCGCCGCTTTCGGGCTTTCGGGGAGAAGAGGGGGGCGGTGCGCCTTTTGGTGCCCGAGGTAGAGCCCGAGGCCTTCGGGGCCTGGCTGGACCTCTTGGAGGAGGTGGAGGGGGAGCTCGGACGCGCTCCCATCGCCTTCCAGGCCCCGGAAGCCCTCCGGGGGCCCATCCGAAAGCGGGGGTACGCCCTGGTGAACGAGGAAGGGGGACCTTTCCTCTACCTCCTGGACCCCGAACGGGTGCCGGAGGAGGGGGAGGGGTTCGCCTACTTCACAAACCCGCCCCCTGGACCTACACTCATAGCGGAGGTTGACCCGGATTGAAGGCGGCCAAGCGCTTTTCCCCCAAAGAGGCTGAGGAGATCTACCTGGTCCCCCACTGGGGGGCGGGGTTTTTCCGGGTGGGCGAGGAGGGGGAGCTGGAGGTGACCCCCCTAGGCCCCAAGGGCCCCGCGGCGAGCATGCTGGAGATCGTGGAGGCCCTTAGGGACGAGGGGCGGCCCCTCCCCATGCTCCTCCGCTTCCCCCAGATCCTGGAGGCCCGGGTGCGGGAACTGAACGAGGCCTTCCGGAGCGCCATGGAGAAGTACGGCTACGGGGGGGGCTACCGGGGGGTCTACCCGGTGAAGGTGAACCAGCGCCGGCTGGTCCTAGAAACCGTGGCCCGCGCGGGGAGGCCCTACCACCACGGCCTCGAGGCGGGGAGCAAGGCCGAGCTGGCCCTCATCCTGGCCCAGGACCTTTCCGAAGAGGCCCTCATCACCACCAACGGCTTCAAGGACGACGACTTCATCCGCCTGGCCCTCATGGGCAGGAAGCTGGGCCGGAACGTGGTGGTCACCCTGGAAAAGTTTGCGGAGCTTTCCCGGGTGGTGCGGCTTTCCCGGGAGCTTGGGGTGGAGCCCCAGATCGGGATCCGCTACAAGCTCAAGGCCAAGGGGGCCGGGCAGTGGGAGAACAGCGGCGGGGAGCACGCCAAGTTCGGCCTCACCACCCCGGAGATCCTGAAGGCGGTGGAGATCCTGAAGGCGGAGGGCCTCCTCCAGAGCCTGGTCATGGTCCACGCCCACATCGGCAGCCAGGTGACGGACATCCGCAAGATCAAGGCCGCGGTGCGGGAGGCGGCCCAGACCTACGTCCAACTGCGGAAGCTCGGGGCCCCCGTGCGCTACCTGAACCTGGGCGGGGGGCTGGCGGTGGACTACGACGGCTCCAAGACCAACTTCTACGCCTCGGCCAACTACACCCTGCCCGAGTACGCGGAGGACCTGGTGTACGTGACCAAGGAGGTGGTGGAGGCCGCGGGGGAGCCCCACCCCACCCTGGTCACGGAGTCCGGCCGGGCCCTCACCGCCTACCACAGCGTCTTGGTCCTGGAGGTCACGGACGTCATCACCCCGCCGGGGGAGGCGCGCCCAAGCCCGCCCCCGGAGGACGCCCACCCCCTGGTCCAGGAGCTTTGGGAGGGGCTTCAGGGCCTTTCCGCCAAGAACTTCCGCGAGGTCTACCACGACGCCTTCTCCGACAAGGAAACCCTCCAGACCCTCTACGACCTGGGCCTGGTGTCCTTGAGGGACCGGGCGCTGGCGGAGGAGATCTTCTACCACATCGCCCGCCGGGTCTACGCCCTGGCCCAGGAGCTCCCCTACACCCCGGACGAGCTGGAGGATCTGGAAAAGCTCCTGGCCGACAAGCTGGTCTGCAACTTCTCCATTTTCCAAAGCCTCCCCGACGCCTGGGCCATCCACCAGCTCTTCCCCATCGTGCCCCTCTCCCGCCTGGACGAGCGCCCCACCCGGAGGGCCACCCTGGTGGACATCTCCTGCGACTCCGACGGGAAAATCGACCGCTTCATTGACCTGCACGACGTGCGCCACACCCTCCCCGTGCACCCCGTGCGCCCGGGGGAGCCCTACTACCTGGGGGTCTTCCTGGTGGGGGCCTACCAGGACGTGCTGGGCTCCAACCACAACCTCTTCGGCCAGGTGGGGGAGGCCCACGTGACCGTGGGGGAGGAGGGCTTCGCCATTGAGCGCTTCGTCCCCGGGGAAACGGCGGAGAAGGTCATTGAGAAGATGGGCTTCACCGCAAGGGAGCTCGCCCTAGGGGTGGAGAAGCTGGTGCGGCAAAGCCGGCTTTCCCCCGCGGCCAAGGGGGCCTTCCTGGAGCGGTACGCCCGGGAGCTTCAGGGCTACACCTACCTTGAAGACTAAGGCGCCCGCCCTTTCCCAGAATCCCTAAGCCCCCGCCGAAGCCTTCGCTTGGGCGGGGTGGCCTTGAGCTATACTTGCCCTTTGTGCGGGACGTCCTCGAGGTCCTGGAGTTCCCCAAGGTCCTAGCCCTCCTGGCGGAAAGGGCCCAGACCCCTTTGGGCCAAGAAAGGGCCTTGGCCCTCCTCCCCCTTTCCCGGGAGGAGGCCGAGCGCCGCCACCGCCTCACGCAGGAGGCCCTGACCTACCCCTACCGCCTCCCCGACGCGGGGGGCCTGAGGGCGGCCTACGAGAAGGCCCTCGGGGGGGGAAGGCTTTCCGGCCAAGAACTCCTCCTGGCGGCCGAGGCCCTGGAGGAGGCCGAGGCCCTGAGGGAGGAGCTGAAGGGGCTGGAGGGCCTGGGGGCGGTGGCCCAGGGCATCGGGGACCACGGCCGCTTCACCAAGCGGGTGCGGGGGGCCATCGACGAGGAGGGCCGGGTGAAGGACGAGGCGAGCCCCCGCCTCAAGGCCATCCGCCGGGAGCTTGGGCCCCTTCGCCAGCAGATCCTGGACCGGCTCTATGCCCTCATGGATGCCCACAAGGAGGCCATCGGGGAAAGGTTCATCACCCTGAGGCGGGAGCGCTACTGCATCCCCGTGCGGGCCGGAATGGCCCACAAGGTGCCCGGCATCCTCCTGGACGAGTCCGAGTCCGGGGCCACCCTCTTCGTGGAGCCCTTCTCCGTGGTGCGGCTCAACAACCGCCTGCAAAGCCTAAGGTTGCAGGAGGAAGAGGAGGTGGCCCGCATCCTCTCCGAGCTCACCGCCCTCCTGGCGGAGGACGAGGGGCTTTCGGAAACCCTCGAGGCCCTGGGCCTTTTGGACCTCCTCCAGGCCCAGGCCGCCCTGGCCCGGGACCTGGGGCTTAGGCCCCCCCGCTTCGGCGAGGGGTACGCGCTCAAGGAGGCCTTCCACCCCCTCATCCAAAACCCCGTCCCCAACGACCTCCGCCTGGATGGCGCCAGGCGCCTCCTCCTCATCTCCGGGCCCAACATGGGGGGGAAGACCGCCCTCCTCAAAACCCTGGGCCTTGCGGTGCTCATGGCCCAGGCCGGCCTCTTCGTGGCCGCCCGGGAAGCCACCCTGGAGTGGCCGGACCGCATCTTCGCCGACATCGGGGACGAGCAGTCCCTGCAGGAAAGCCTCTCCACCTTCGCGGGGCACCTGGTGCGCATCAAGGAGGCCCTGGAGGGGGCCACGGAGAAAAGCCTCGTCCTCATAGACGAGCTCGGAAGCGGCACCGACCCCGAGGAGGGGGCCGCCCTCGCCCAGGCCATCCTGGAGCGCCTCCTGGAGCTTGGGGTGAAGGGGGCCGTCACCACCCACCTCTCCCCCCTCAAGGCCTTCGCCCAAGGGCGGGAGGGGATCCTGAACGCCTCCATGCAGTTTGACCTGAAGACCCTCCGCCCCACCTACCGCCTGCTCCTGGGGGTGCCGGGGCGGAGCTACGCCTTCGCCATCGCAAGGAGGCTGGGCCTCCCCGAGGGGGTCCTGGCCCGGGCCGAGGCCCTCCTCCCCGAGGCGGGGCGGCTGGAGGGCCTCCTGGAGCTCTTGGAGAGGGAACGGCTTGCCCTGGAAGGGGAGCGGAAGGCCCTGGAGGCCCTAAAGGCCGAGGCGGAGCGCCTAAGGGCGGAGCTCGCCAGGAAGGAGGCCCTTTGGGAGGAGGAGCGGGCGGAGAGGCTAAAGGCCCTGGAAAGGGAGGCCTCCGAGCGGCTTAAGCGCCTCGAGGCCGAGCTCAAGGCCCTTCGGGAGCGGGCGCGCACCGAAGGCAAACGGGACGCCCTGAAGGAGGTCATGGCCCTAAGGGCCCGCTACCTCCCCAAGCGGGAAGCCCCCCCTCCCCCGCCCGGCCTGGCCCCGGGAAGCCCGGTGGAGGTCCCCTCCCTGGGGCAGAAGGGGCGGGTGGTGGAGCTTTTGGGGGAGGAGGCCCTGGTGCAGGTGGGCCCCCTCAAGCTCCGGCTCAAGACAGCGGAGCTGAAACCCCTCAAAGAGGAGGCCCCGCCCAAGGCCGTCACCCTTAGGCCCAAGCGGGAGGTCAAGGAGGTGGACCTCAGGGGGCTCACGGTGGAGGAGGCCCTTTTGGAGGTGGACCACGCCCTGGAGGAGGCCAGGGCCCTGGGCCTTTCCACCCTCCGCCTCCTCCACGGCAAGGGGACGGGGGCCCTTAGGAACGCCATCCGCGAGGCCCTAAGGCGGGACAAGCGGGTGGAGAGCTTCGCCGATGCCCCCCCTAACGAAGGGGGGCACGGGGTCACGGTGGTGGTCCTGAAGGCCTAGTCCCCGTGGAGCTTGGCGTAAAGGGGCGCCAGGTCCTCCGGACGGAAGCGGGCGGTGTAGCCCTTGGGGGGAAGGGGCTCCTCGTAGAAGAAGGCGGGCAGGCGGTCGTCCTCGTGGGTGAAGCCCGCCAAGTGGTTGAAGCGGTGCTCCAGCCGGAGCACCTCCTCCCCGAGCCGGGTCCAGTACTCCCCGGGAAGCTCCACCCCCAAGACCCCAAAGATGGCCTCCCGCACCAGGTCCTGGTTCTTGTTGGTCACGCTGCCCCCGAACACGCAAAGCCCCAGGCTGTCGTTGGCCGCGGCGTTCACCTGGGCCTGGTGGCTCGCCAAAAGGATCTCCTCCACCGGCATGGCCCGGGTCTCGAGGCGGGGGGCGTTCCCCGCGGTGTGGTCCGCCCCTTGGGCGGTGACCATCATGGTCACCCCTGTGGCCTCCACCACCCGGGGGTCGTAGGCGGAGATGGCCTGCCGCTTGATCACCGGCACCCGCTTAAGCCCCAAGGCCTCCCCCACCCGGGCCGTCCCCTGGGCCAGGAAACGGGCCTCCTCCGTAGGGGTGTAGAGGGCTTCCAGCTTTTTCCGCAAGAAGGCGTAGTCCCCCCAAGGGGCCTCCCCCTTCTCCAGGAGGAGGGCCAGGGTGGCCCCCGCCTCGATGGTGTCAATCCCCAGGTCGTTGGCCAGGCGGTTCAGGTGGGCCACCTGGTCGGGGTCGTTGAGGCCGCAGTTGGTGCCAAGGAGCCCGATGGTCTCGTACTCCAGGGGGGAGACGATCTCCTCTCCCCTTTCGTCCACGATGACGTTGGAGCACTGGATCACGCACCCGGGCATGCAGGCGTGGGTGTGCTTGCCCCCCCGGGCCTTGTTGAGGGGGGCGATGTACTGGCCCCCCATGCGGAAGGCCTCCGGCGGGGCCAGGCGGCCTTCGCGGAAGTTGCGCACGGGCAGCCCCCCGAAGGCGTTCTGGAAGTCCGCCATCCCCATGGTGCCGATGGCGTTGTAAAACTGCATGACCAGGGGGTCCTGGCGGAGGAGGGCGGCGTAGCGCCTCAGGGCCTCCGTGGCCTTGGGCTTGTCCTGCACCAGGGGGCGGCCCGCCACCTCCACCACGATGGCCTTCACCCGCTTGGAGGCCATCACCGCCCCCACCCCGCCCCGGGCGGCCAGGCGGGAAGGGCGCCCGTCCACGTCGCTGAAGGCGATGCCGGATAGGAGCCCCCCGTACTCCCCCACGGGGCCCAAAAGGGCGAAGGCGATCTTCTGGCCGTAGGCGGAAAAGAGCCTCCTCGCCGCCTCGTAGTTCCCCAGTCCCAAAAGCCCTTCCGCGGGCTCAAAGAAGACCTCCCCCTCCCGGGTGAGGCGGAGGACGGTCCACTCCGGGGCCTGGCCTTCCAGGACCAGGTAGGAAAGGCCCAGCTGCCCCAGGGCGTAGCCGAAGGTGCCCCCGCCGTTGGCCTCCTTGATCCCTAGGGTGAGGGGGCTCCGGGTGCCCACGCTGGTGCGGTTGGCGTTGGAAAAGCTGGTGCCCGCCAGGGGCCCCACGGCGAACACCAGGGGGTTCTCCGGGGAAAGGGGGTCAAAGCGGTAGGCCTCCCGTTCCATGAGGAGCTTAGCCGTCCGGTACCGCCCCCCGAAGGCGGCCTCCTCCAAGGGGACCTCCTGCCAAAAGGCCTTCCTCTCCTTCAGGTCAAGCCGTAAAGACCGCCGCACCGTCCACCTCCACGCGCACCACCCGGGCCTCCTCCGGATGCCGGAAGGGGTCCCGGTCCCACACCGCCAGGTCCGCCTTATGCCCTGGCCAAAGCCAGGCGGGGGGCAGACCGCTGGCCTCAGGCTGAGTGTAGTAGAAAAGGGCCCGGGCCAAGGGGATGCCCCTCCCCATCAAGGGCCGCCCCGCGGCCAGGGCCCCCTTCAGAGGGCTTACCTCCCGCACCACCGGGGCATCGGAGGAGAAGGCCAGGGAAAGCCCCGCCCGGGCCATGCGGGCCAGGGGGTAGCACCGGGGGAGGAATTCCTGGGGAAGGTAGCGGAGGAAGTTCTCCCTCAGCTCCTCCAAAAAGATAGGTTGGGGGACGGCCCAGACTCCCAAGGCCCGGGCCAGGCTTAAAGCCTTGGGCCCCGGCAGGCCGAAGTGCTCCAGGCGGTGGCGGACGGGAAGGGGCCGGGCCTGGTAAAGCCGGCGGTAGGCCTCCAGGACCTCCAGGATGGCCACGTCCCCGATGGCGTGGGTGGCCACGAAGAAGCCCCTCTCGTGGGCGGGCAGGGCCAGCTCGAAGAGCTCCCCCGCGGAAAGCCTTAGCACCCCCTTTCCCCCCACCTCCCGGTAGGGCCGGCTCACCGCCGCGGAAGCGCCGGAAAGGCCCCCGTCCGCGAAGAACTTCACCCCGGCCACCACCAGGCGCTCGGAACGGTAGGGCTCGGGCAGAGGGTAGGTGGTCTCCTCCCCATCGGGCCGCACCACGGCCAGGACGCTCACCCGTAGGGGCAGGCGGCCCTCCCGGTCCAGGCGGCGGTAGGCCTCCAGGAGAAGGGGGTCGGCCCCCGCTTCCAGGGCGGAGGTGATCCCCCGGCTGAGGAGGTGATGGGCCCCCGCCAGGACATAGCGCTGGTAATCCTCCACCGTGCGCCGGGGCATGGCCCGTTCCAGAAGGCCATAGGCCCGTTCCAGAAGGAGCCCCTCCTCATAGCGCACCTCGCCCCCCGGGGGGCTTGGGGTGTCGGGACCGATGCCCGCGGCGCGGAGGGCTTGGGTGTTGGCCACGTGGATGTGGGCGCAGGTGCGGGTGAGGAGCACCGGGCGGCGGGGAAGAATCCCGTCCAGGAAGGCCCGGGTGGGCCAGGCCCCCAGCAGGGCCTCGTTCCACCCCCGCCCGAGCACCCAAGCCCCCGGGGGGAGGAGGCGGTCCCGCTCTTGCAGGAGCCGCTTCAGCGCCTCGAGGGACCCCACCCCCCGGAGGTCCAGGAGGTCCGTGAGGAGCTGGCCGATCTTCCAGATGTGCACGTGGGCATCGTGGAAGCCAGGCAGGACCACCTCCCCCTCCCCCTGCCCGGGCTCGAGGCCCGCCACCCGCCCCTCCTTCACCCAAAGGGCCCGGTAGGGGCGGTACCGGCCCTGGGCGTCGGGGACATAGACCCGGCCCGCCACCCGCCTCACCAGCCCACCTCCGGGTTCCGCCAGACCACGAAGACCCCGTAGTTGAGGCAGGAGGGGTCCTCCAGGTAGTCGGGGATGATGCCGTAAACCCGGTACCCCCGCCTGAGCTGCACGGAGAGGACAGGATCGGTGAGCTCCCCCCGCACCACCCGGTGCACGTACTCCTCTATGGGCATCTCCCGGGCGTGGAGGTGGTAGCCCTTGGGCATGCTCCCCGCCACATGGCCCTTAAGCCCAAGGCGGCGCACCAGGTCCTGCCGGGCCTGGTACAAAAGCCGGGAAAGCCCCAGACCCCGGTACTCGGGGAGGACGCCGATGTCCGCCCCGTAAAGCCAGTCCCCTTCCGGGTCGTGGTTGGTGAGCCAGTTGCCCGCCACCGCCTCGATGTAGCGGTGCTGGTAATGGTGGAAGTCCACCCGGGTGCGGAAATCCGTGGAGCAGGCCACCACCTTTCCCGTGGCCACCTCCACCACCGCGTGCTGCCCCTCGGGGAAGATGCGCAGGTGGGAGAGGTAGTGCTCCCGGGTCATGCGCTCCTCCCGGGAAAGGGTGGGAAAGCTCTTCTCCTGGATCTCCTCCAAAGCCTCCGCCATCCAGGGTTCCGAGCGCACCACGGCGAAGCGCCCATCCTCGGAAAGCAAAAGGGGCTCAGGCAAGGGCGGCATACACCTCCCGGATGTTCTCCCGAACCACCTCTAAGGCCTCTTCCAGCATGTCCAGGGGGATGTCCAAAGGGGGCAGGAAGCGGAGGGCGTTGGAGTAGAGGCCGGCCCGGATGGTGATGACCCCCTTTTCCGCGTTGCGGCGCACCAGCTCCAGGACGAACTCGGGCCAAGGCTCCTTGCCCTTTGGGTCCTTCACAAACTCCAGGGCCATCATGGCCCCCACGCCCCGCACATCCCCCAGGGCCGGGACCTCGGCCTTTAGGGGCTCAAAAACCTCCCGCACCTTGGCCTCAATGGCCTGGGCCCGCTCCAGGAAGCCGGGGGTCTCAAGGATCCTCAGGGCCTCCAAGGCCGCCGCCGCCGCCAGGGGGTTCCCCCCGTAGGTGCTCCCTACCCCGCCCACGTGGGGGGCGTCCATGACCTCCGCCCGCCCGGTAACGGCGCTGATGGGCATCCCCGCCCCCAGGCTCTTGGCGGAGACCAGAAGGTCCGGGGCCACCCCCGCGTGCTCAATGGCCCACATCTTGCCCGTGCGCCCCGAGCCCGACTGGACCTCGTCCACCACCAAAAGGGCCCCGGTGCGGTCGGCGATCTCCCGGAGCTTACGCAAAAAGGGGTGGGGCACGGGGATGAACCCCCCCTCCCCCAGGACGGGCTCAATGACAATGGCCGCCAGGGCGCTGCCGTCCACGTGGGCGATGAGGGCGTTTTCCAGGTTCCACAAGGACCAGTCCAGGTACGCCTCCTCCGTCATCCCCTTGGGGGTGCGGTAGAGGTTGGGCACGGGCAGGCGGTAGACCTCAGGGGCGAAGGGGCCGAAGCCCTTTTTGAAAAGGGCGTACTTGGAGGTCATGGCCATGGTGAGGTTGGTGCGCCCGTGGTAGGCCCCTTCAAACACCATCACCGCAGGCCTACCCGTATAGGCCCGGGCGATCTTCACCGCGTTCTCCACCGCCTCCGCCCCCCCGTTGGCCAGGAGGGTCTTGGCGGGGCCGGGGCCGGGAAAGAGGCGGTTTAAAGCCTCGGCCAGGGCCACGTAGGGCTCGTAGTTGGCCACAATGGCGCACATGTGGATGAGGCGCTCCGCCTGGGCCTTTAAGGCCTCCACCACGCCCTCCGGGGTGTGGCCCACGGCCAAGGCCCCGATCCCCCCGGCCAGGTCAATGAGGACGTTCCCGTCCACGTCCTCCACCAGGGCCCCGTGGGCCCGGGCCACGGCGATGGGGTTGGCCTGGGCCAGGGCCCGGGTGACCGCCTGGGCCCGCCTCTCCTGGAGCGCCCGGCTCTTAGGGCCGGGAATGGGGGTTTTCAGCTGGATGTATCCCATGGTTCCTACCGGCTCTTGACCGCGGTCCAGACCTCGTCGTAGATGCGGTTGTCCTTGCCCAGGTCCAGGATGAACTCCATGCGCTTCATCATCTCGGCGGGAGGATAAATGGCGGGGTTCTTGCGGTCCTGGGGGTTGATGTAGGGCAGGGCCGCCTTGTTGGGGGTGGCGTAGCGGTTGAAGTTGGAAAGCTGGGCCCCCACCTTGGGGTCCAGGATGAAGTTGATGAAGCGGTGGGCCCCTTCAGGGTTCGGGGCCTTGGCGGGGATCATCATGGAATCCACCCACAAGGTGGCCCCTTCTTGTGGGATGGCGAAGGCCACCTTGCCGGGGTTCTCGTCGGCGGCCCGCACCGCGTCCCCGTTGTAGACCACGGCGTAGGCGGCGGCCCCAGCCACCACCCGGTTCTTGCCCCCCACCCCCCCTTCAAACCCCAGGAAGTAGCGGCTCTTCTTGGCCTCGAGGAGCACCTGGCCCGCCCGCTGGACCTCCTTGGGGTTCTTGGTGTTCACCGAATAGCCCAGGTACCTAAGGGCAATCCCCAGCATCTCCCGGGGGGAGTCCATGAGGATGAAGGGGGCCTTGGGCTCCTTGAAGAGCACCCCCCAGGTCTTAGGCTCCGCCGTCCGGTCCTTGCGGTAGATGAGGCCGGTGGTGCCCCACTGGTAGGCGGCGGAGTAGCGGTTGCCGGGGTCAAAGGGCGGGTTCTTGAACTTGTCGTCCAGGTTTCTCAGGTTGGGGATCTTGCCCTGGTCCAGGGGCTGGACCAGCTTCAGGTGGATCAGGGAGGGCACGTAGAAGTCCGAAGGAAAGATGACGTCGTACTGCCCCACCCCGCCCGCCTGGAGCTTGGCGATGAGCTCCTCGTTGGACTCGTAGAGGTCCACGCGCACCTTGAGGCCGGTCTGCTTGCTGAAGGCCTCGAGGATGGCGGGGTCTATGTACTCCGACCAGATGAAAAGCCGAAGCTCCTTCTGGGCCAGGCCCAGGGCCAATAAAACCGCCAGCACCGCCAGAATCCTTTTCATGCCGCCCTCCTTGTCAAGCGCTCCGCGCTCAGGACCAAGACCACGGTCACGAGGAAGATCAAGGTGGACACCGCGTGGATCTCTGGGGTAAGGCCCCTCCGGGTGGAGGCGTAGATGATGAGGGGCAGGGTCTGGCTGGCGGGCCCCGCGGTGAAGAAGCTGATGACGAAATCGTCCAGGGAAAGGGTAAAGGCCAGCATGGCCCCGGCCACGATGCCGGGGGCCAGGAGGGGGAGGAGGACCCGCCTTAGGTAAACGGGGTAGGTGGCGTAGAGGTCCCGGGCGGCCTCGTCCAGGTCCCGGGGAAGGCTCCGCAGGCGGCTGGCCACCACCAGGGCCACAAAGGCCACCTGGAAGGTGACGTGTCCGATCACCATGGTGAGGAGGCCCGGCTCAAAGAGACTGGAAACCGCTCTCAGGAAGCCGAAGGCCACCACCAAGGCCGCGGCCAGGATGAGGTCGGGGGTCACCACGGGGAGGTAGAGGACGTTTTCCAAAAAGGCCCGGAACCCCCGGCCCCAGGGGTGGCGCTCCAGGCCCAGGGCGAAGAGGGTGCCCAAAAGGGTGGAGAGGAGGGTGGAGAGGAGGGCCAGGAGGAAGGTGTTGCGGGCGGCCTCGAGGATGGCCTCGTTGGAAAAGAGGCGCAGGTACCAGTCCAGGGTGAACCCCCCCCAGGAGAGGCCGTGGCGGGTCCGGTTGAAGGAGAACAGGGCCACCGCCAGCATGGGAAGGTAAAGGAAGGCCAAAGAAGCCAAGGCCACCGCCCGCACCCAAAGGGAGAGCCTCACGCCAGGTCCACCTCCTTTCCATAGCGGCGGTAAAGGCGCAAGGCCACCAGGGTAAGGAGGATGAGGACCAGGCTCAAGGCGGCCCCGTAGGGCCAGTCCCGCATGGTGTAGAAGGCCTGCTGGACGAGGTTCCCCACCAGAAGGTGCTTGGCCCCGCCCAGGAGGTCGGGGACCACGAACATGCCCATGGCGGGAATAAAGGTGAGGATCACCCCCACGGTGAGCCCAGGCAGGGTCTGGGGCAAAACCCCGTGCACAAAGGTGCGCCAGGGCCCGCCGTAAAGGTCCTGCGCCGCCTCCACCAGGCTCGGGTCCAGGCGCTCCACGCTGGAGTAGAGGGGAAGGACCATGAAGGGCAAAAAGGCGCTCACCATCCCCACGTACACCGCGAAGGCGCTGGGGAAAAGGGCCATGCCGGGCTCCCAAAGGCCAAGACCCACCAGGAAGCGGGCCAGGGGCATCTCGGGGGCCAGGAGGAGCTGCCAGGCGTAGGTGCGGATCACCAGGTTGGTCCAGAAGGGGACGAGGACCAGGGCCAGGAAAAGGTAACGGCGGCGCCCCTCCTGGGCCCGGATGAAGAAGGCGATGGGGTAGGCCAGGAGCACGCAGATCAAGGTGGTCCAGAAGGCCACCCAAAGGGTGCGCCCCAGGGCCAAGAGGTTATCCAGGCTGAAGCCCAGGATCCCGAAGCCCAAAAGCCGGCGGTAGTTCTCCAGGCTGAAGTCCCAGACCACCTCGCCGAAGGCCCCCCGCTGGGCGAAGGAGAGGGGGATGAGGAGGAGGCTTGGCAGGAGGAGAAAGGCGAGAAGCCAAAGAAGCCCGGGGAGGAGGAGGAAAAGCCCCCGGCGGGCCAGGCTCGAGGCCGCGGTGAGCTCCCCGTACCAGACCAAAACCCTAGGCATCCAGCACCACCAGCCCCTCTTCAGGCAGGCGCACGAAAACCCCTTCCCCGGGGGCCAGCCTCAAAGCGGTGCGCACCCGAAGGGCAGGCTCCAGGAAAGCCTCCAGGTAAGCCCCCCGGTAGACCACCTCCCGCACCCGGGCAGGGAAGCTCCCCGGGACCGCCTCCTTAAAGACCTCCACCCGCTCGGGCCGGAGGGCAAGGAGCCCCTCCGCCCAGGGAACCCGTAGGGGGAAAACCCCAAAGGGGGTCTCCACCCCCTCCCCCACCCGGCGGGCAGGGATGAGGTTGGCCACCCCCAAAAACTCCGCCACGAAGCGGGTCTTGGGGCGCTCGTACACCTCCTCCGGGGTGCCCACCTGGAGGAGGGCCCCGGCCTCCATAACCCCGATGCGGTCGGAAACGGCCATGGCCTCCTCCTGATCGTGGGTGACCAGGATGAAGGTGGTGCCCAGACGCCGTTGCAGGTTGCGGAGCTCCACCTGCACCTCGGCCCGGAGCTTGGCGTCCAGGGCGCTCAAAGGCTCGTCCAAAAGGAGCACCTGGGGTTCGTTCACCAGGGCCCGGGCCAGGGCCACCCGCTGCTTCTGCCCCCCCGAGAGCTGGTGGGGGTAACGGTGCAAAAGGGTCTCCAAGCGCAAAAGCCCCAGGGCGTACCCCACCCGGGCCCGCACCTCCGCTTCAGGGAAGCGGCGGCTGCGCAGGCCGAAGGCCACGTTCTCGTACACCGTGAGGTGGGGGAAAAGGGCGTAGTTCTGGAAGACGGTGTTCACCGGCCGCTTGTGGGCGGGCAGAGGGGTGAGGTCCCGCCCGTTCAGGAGCACCCTGCCCTCGTCGGGGATCTCAAACCCCCCCACGAGGCGGAGCAAGGTGGTCTTGCCGCACCCCGAGGGCCCAAGGAGGGTGAAAAACTCCCCGGGCCGCACCGCCAGGGAGATCCCCTTCAGGACCTCCACCTCCCCGAAGCGCTTGCGCAGGTCCTGAAGGACCAGCCCCGTCCCTTCCTCCACCTTGGCCGCCATCCTAGCATCCTTGAGCGCGGGCCTTCCCCAGGTCACACGCTCACCTCCAGGGCCCCCTCCAGGCGCCCAAGCCCCTCCTCCACCTCCTCAAGGGAGGCCACCAGGGGGACCAGCACCCTCAGGACGTTGCCGAACATCCCCGCCTTCAGGAGGATGAGGCCCCGCGCCCGGGCCGCTTCCAGGACCCGCTGGGCCAGCTCGGGGGCGGGCTCTTTGCCCACGGGGTCCCGCACCAGTTCCAGGGCCACCATGGGCCCAAGCCCCCGCACCTCCCCCACCTGAGGGAAACGGGCCTTCAGCCGCTCTAACCCTTCCCAAAGGCGCCGGCCCAGGGCCTCGGCCTTCTCCAGCAGGCGCTCCTCCGCGAAGACCTCCAGCACCGCAAGCCCCGCGGCGCAGGCCAAGGGGTTGCCCGCGTAGGTGCCCCCCAGGCCCCCGGGCTGGGGGGCATCCATGACCTCGCTCCGCCCCACCACCCCCGACAAGGGGAGCCCCGCGGCCACGCTTTTGGCAAAGGTGAGGAGGTCGGGGACCACCCCGCTGTGCTCTATGGCCCACATCCTTCCCGTGCGGCCAAACCCGGACTGGATCTCGTCGGCCACCAGGAGGATGCCATGGGCCGCGGTGAGCCGGCGCACCGCCCGCAGATACTCCGGGGAAAGGGGAATAAACCCCCCTTCGCCCAGAACGGGCTCGAGGATCACGGCCGCCACCCGCTCCGGGTCCACCTGGGTGCGGAAAAGCTCCTCCAGGCCCTCCAGGGCCTGGGCCTCGGAAACCCCCCGGTAGGGGTAAGGGGCGGGGGCGTGGTAGACCTCGGGGGCGAAGGGGCCGAAGTTCTGCTTGTAGTAGGAGGCCTTGCCCGTGAGGGACATCCCCAGGAGGGTACGGCCGTGAAAGCTGTGGGTGAGGGCCACCACCGCCGGCCGGTTCGTGTAGGCCCGGGCGATCTTCACCGCGTTCTCCACCGCCTCCGCCCCCGTGGTGAGAAAAAGGGTCTTCTTGGGAAAATCTCCCGGGGTCATGAGGGCCAGCCGCTCCGCCAGGCGGACATAGGGTTCGTAAGGGGTCACCTGGAAGCACACGTGGGTGAAGCGCTCCAGCTGGGCCCTCACCGCCTGCAGGACCCGGGGGTGCCCGTGGCCCACGTTCATGACCCCGATGCCCCCAGCGAAGTCCAGGTACTCCCGGCCGTCCACGTCCCAAAGACGAACCCCCTGGGCCCGGGCCACGAAGACGGGGTGGGCCTGGGCCACCCCCCGGGGCACGAACCGCTCCCTTGCCTGCCAAAGCGCCTGGTTCCGCGACTCCATGAGGGCCACCTTGCCTCCTTTGAGGCCCAAGGATACGCCGGGGAACCCGGCCCTTCAATGTATGGCTCGCACAAAAATCCTCAAGTCTTTTTGTCCTCTAGCTCCCAAACCCGGGCGGCAAGCTCCAGAAGGAACCGGTCCTCGGGGCTGTCCAGCGATACCCCAAGCCGCTCCTCCAGCCGCCTCAAGCGGTAGCGGAGGGTGTTCAGGTGGACCCCCAAGGCCTGGGCGGCCCCCTGGTAGGCAAACCCCGCCCGCACCCAGGCGAGAAGCGCTTCCCGCTCCCGGGGGCGGAGGGGCTTCAGGAGGGCTAAAAGCTCCTGCCGGGCCTCGAGGTCCCCGAGGAGGAAGCGGGGGACCAGGTGGGCCTCGTACCGGTACACCCCTGGGGCGGTGAAGGCCGAAAGCCGCTCCACCTCCTCCAAGGCCCGGGCCAGATCCAAAGGGGCGTAGGCCCGGGAAAAGTACAGGGGCCAGGGCCGGTCCAAGGCGCGGGCGAAGGCCTCGGGGTCCAGCCCCTCGGGCAGGAGGAAGCGCACCTGGTTGAGGTTCACAGAGAGCACCGCCCCCACGCCCATGCCCCTAAGCAGGCCCCGCACCTCCCCCAAGGCCCGCTCCCGCTCCTGGAAAGCCCGCTCCGAAAGGGGCAGGCTGAGGGGCAGGAGGGCCACCCCCAGCCGGTACCGCCGCTTAAGGTCCAAGCCAAAGGCCCGGGCCCGCTCCGGGGTAAGGGCCTCCCGCTTCCCCTCCAAAAGGGCATCCAAGAAGGCGTAGCCCAGGCGGGCTTCCCGCTCGGCCAAGGCCCGCTGGTGGGCCAGGATGAGCCCGGCCATCAGGGCGGCGTTCTCCAGGGCCCGGGCCTCGGCCTCCTCCAGGGGCCCCTCCAGGACCAGATACCCCACCCGGTCCCGGCCCAGGGGCACAGGCACCGCCACCCCCCCCTCGGGCGCCTCGGCCCAGCGCACCTCCTGGCCTAGGAGACGGGAAAGGTAGGCGAGAAAGGAGGCCAGGTCTTCCCGCTCCAAAAGGGCGGCCATGAGGGCCCGGTGCAGGGCCTGGACCCGCTCCTGCACCTCCAGCTGGCGGGCCAAAAGCCGCCTCAGCACCTCCTCCGTGACCTGGGCAAAGGGCACCTCCCAAGGGAGCTCCAGAACCGCCACCCCCGCCTCGGCCAGGACCTCCAGGGCCGCTTCGGGAAACCGGTCAAAGAACTGGGGCACCGCCAGAACCACCCCCGCGGGCTCCGCCGCCGCCAGCTCCCCGGCGAAGCGCCTCAGGGCCGCCACCTCCCGGGGCCAGGCGTACCCTGTGGAGAGGAGAAGCTGCCCCTTGCGCACCCAGGGCGCGGGCTCCGGCAGGTCCACCACGTGCACCCAGGTCACGGCCCGCCCCCCATCCCCCGCCAGCAGGCGGGCCCGGGAGAGGGAGGGAAGCTGCAAAAGCTGGCTTAGGGGCAGACCCGGCATGGGCGTGGCGGTTCCATCCTACCCTGTTCCAAGGCGGGGTTAACGGCCTTTCAGGGCCGCCACCACCTCCTCCGGGGTGTCCAGGGGGGTGAGGAGGCTAAGGTCCTCCGGGGCGATGGCCCCCTCCTCCGCCAAAAAGGCCATCCAGCGGAGAAGCCCCTCCCAGTAGGCCCGGTCCAGGGCGAAGACGGGAAAGGGGTGGACCTTCTCCGTCTGGATGAGGACCAGGACCTCGGAAAGCTCGTCCAGGGTGCCGAAACCCCCGGGAAGGAAGACAAACCCCTGGGCGTAGCGCACGAAGAGGACCTTGCGCACGAAGAAGTAGCGCAGGTGCAGGGCGTGGGTCTGGTAGGGGTTGGGCTTCTGCTCCTGGGGGAGCTCGATGTTGAGCCCCACGCTCACCCCTCCGGCCTCATAAGCCCCCCGGTTCACCGCCTCCATGACCCCGGGGCCGCCCCCCGTGACCACCCCGTAGCCCGCCTGGGCCAGGGCTCGGCCCAGGCGGTAGCCCAGCTCGTAGGCGGGGTGGCCCTCGGAAAAGCGGGCGGAGCCGAAGACGGAAACCAGGGGGACCTCTATCTCGGAAAGGACCTCAAACCCCTCCACGAACTCCGCCATGATGCGGAAAAGCCGCCAGGCGTCCCCGTGGTGGAGCTGGTCAATGAGGGGCTTCTTGGGCATGCCCCTTTATAACTCCTCCAGGCCCACCCGCCGCACCTCCAAGACCTCCTCCCCGAGCCTTTGGGCCAGGGCGCGGTAGGCCTCGGGGTCCCCGGTGACGTAGTGGACCACCCGCCCCCTGCCTTCCGGGTTCAAAAGCCCCTCCGCCTCAAGAACCCGGGCCACCTTCTTGGCGGTGGCCTCCGCGGAGTCAATGAGCCGCACCCCTGGGAGGACCTGCCCGATCACGGGCTTCAGGAAGGGGTAGTGGGTGCAGCCCAGGATGAGGGCCTCGAGGTCCTTGGGGGCCTCCTCCAGGTAGTGCCGGGCCACCAACAGGGCCACGGGGTCCTCCCAAAGCCCCTCCTCCACCAGGGGGACGAAGAGGGGGCAGGCCTTCTTCCAGGCGATGTCCAGGTGGCGCTCGTAGGCCCCGCTTCCCACCGTGGCCTGGGTGCCGATGAGGCCCACCTTGGCGTGGGCGCGGGCCTCCTCCGCCGCGGGCTCCAACACCCCAAAGACGGGCACGGAAAGGTCCTCGGCCAGGTCCGGAAGGGCAGCGGACGAGGCGGTGTTGCAGGCCACCACGATGGCCTTTACCCCCTCCCGGAGGAGAAAGCCCGCGATCTCCCAGGCAAAGCGGCGCACCATGGGAAGGGGCTTGCCCCCATAGGGCACGCGGGCGGTGTCCCCGAAGTAGAGGAAGTCCTCCCGGGGAAGGCGCTCCCTCAGGGCCCTAAGCACCGTAAGCCCCCCCACCCCGGAATCAAAAACCCCGATGGGCCTCCGTACGTCCCTCACGAGGGGGCATCATACTTTAGGGGGCGTGCTATACTAGCGGAGTTGCCCCGAGGGGGCGCTTGGGAGGTGCGCAAGTTGAGGCTGGTCACGTCTGAATCCGTTACCGAAGGGCACCCGGACAAGCTGGCGGACCGGGTCTCCGACGCCATCCTGGACGCCCTCATCGCCCAGGACAAGAAGGCCCGGGTGGCGGCCGAGACCCTGGTCACCACGGGTCTGGTCTTCGTGGCGGGGGAGATCACCACGGAAGGGTACGTGGACATCCCCGGGCTGGTGCGCAAGACGGTGCGGGAGGTGGGCTACACCCGGGCCAAGTACGGGTTTGACGCGGACACCTGCGCCGTGCTCACCGCCATAGACGAGCAGTCCCCGGACATCGCGGGCGGGGTCAACCTCTCCTACGAGTGGCGGGTCCTGAAGTCCACCGACCCCCTGGACCGGGTGGGCGCGGGGGACCAGGGCCTCATGTTCGGCTACGCCACCGACGAAACCCCCGAGCTCATGCCCCTCCCCATCACCCTGGCCCACCGCCTCACCATGCGCCTGGCGGAGGTGCGCAAGACGGGCCTCCTCCCCTACCTCCGCCCCGACGGCAAGGCCCAGGTCACCGTGGTCTACGAGGGGGACCGGCCCCTTTACGTGAAGACCGTGGTGGTCTCGGCCCAGCACTCCCCCGAGGTGGAGCAGGACCAGCTCCGCGAGGACCTCATCCGCGAGGTGGTGCGCCAGGCCATCCCCCCCGAGTACCTAAAGGAGGGGGAGACGGAGTACCTCATCAACCCCTCGGGCCGGTTCATCCTGGGGGGCCCCCACGCGGACACCGGCCTGACGGGGCGGAAGATCATCGTGGACACCTACGGGGGGGCGGTGCCCCACGGGGGCGGGGCCTTCAGCGGCAAGGACCCCACCAAGGTGGACCGTTCCGCCAGCTACTACGCCCGCTACATGGCCAAGAACCTGGTGGCGGCGGGGCTTGCCAGGAGGGCCCTGGTGGAGCTGGCCTACGCCATCGGCAAGGCCCGGCCCGTGTCCATGCGGGTGGAGACCTTCGGCACCGGCATCCTCCCCGACGAGAAGCTCACCCAGATCGTGGCCAAGGTCTTTGACCCCAGGCCCCAGGCCATCATTGAGGAGCTGGACCTCCTGAGGCCCATCTACACCCCCACCTCCGCCTACGGCCACTTCGGCCGGGCGGGCTTCCCCTGGGAGGAGACGGACCGGGTGGAGGCCCTGAGGCAGGAGGCCGGGCTCTAAGCCTTCTTTGGATCCCCACCGGAGCCTCTGCTCCGGTGGGGCGTTTTTAGCCCACCTCCACCCGGTTCTTGCCCTTGCGCTTGGCCCGGTAGAGGGCCTCGTCCGCCCGCTTGAGGAGGGAGAGGGGGGAGTCCGTGGGGGCGGCCTGGGCTACCCCGATGCTCACGGAAAGCCCAGGCACGGGGGGCACCGATAGGGCCCGCACCGCCTGCCTCAGGCGCTCCGCCAGGGGGAGGGCCTGGGCCAGCTCCGTCTCCGGGAGGAGGACGGCAAACTCCTCCCCCCCAAGGCGCACCGCCCGGTCGCTCACCCGGATGCCCCCTTCCAACACCCGGGCCAGGGCCTTTAGGACCTGGTCCCCCACGTCGTGCCCGAAGGTGTCGTTCACCTTCTTGAAATCGTCCAGGTCCAGGACCATGAGGGAGAGCGGCCTTCCGTAACGCTGGACCCGGGCGAGCTCCCTTTCCAGGATGAGCTCCGCGTAGCGGCGGTTGCGCAGGCCCGTGAGGAAGTCCTTGTGGGCGTCCAGCTGGGCCTCGAGGTACCCCTCCTTGATGCGCACCAGCATGTAGAGGAGGAGGACGTAGGCCAGGTTGGAGCCGAAGAACTGGGCCAGGGCGTTCAGGTGGACGGGGTGGAAATGCCCCCGCACCCCCCCAAAGAGGGCCAGAAGGAAGGCGGAAAGGAGGTAGATCACCGCCAGGCGCACCGCCCTCCCGCTTGGGAAGAAGAGGAAGCTGGAAAAGTAAACGAAGGGAAACCAAAAGGCCGCGGGGGAGAGGCCCAAGGGGTTGGGGGCCAGGAGGAGCTGGTAGCCCAGGGTGGCAAGGAGGTAAAGGGCCACCACGGCGTGGGCCGAGGGCAGGACCCAGGCGGCCGCCTGGGGCCGGAAGAGGAGGACCAGGGCCAGCGCGCTGAACCCCAGGGCCAAGAGGGGGAGGAAGAGGCGGTCCACCGGGTCCACCCCCTGGCCCGAGGTCAAGAGGGCCACCAGGGCCAGAACCCCCCCCAGGGGCAGGAGCACCAGGGCCACCCTCCGCCGCAGGGGGTTCAGGGGGTCCAGGAGCTCCAGGGTGGGGTGCACCTTTTCAGCTTAATCCGGAGGGCGGAAGGGGCGGGGCGTTAACCGCCGTTAAAGGGCCTCAGCGCAGGACCAGGGTGAAGCCCGCCCCGAACCCCTCCCCTTCCACCTTGGGGGAGAGGAGAAGGTCGGCCCTAAAGATCCCGTCCTGACGGTTGCGCACGTTAGGGAGGCCCCGGGTGCGGTAGGGCGGCCGGGCGTAGACGGCCTCGATGACCTCCTCGGGAAAAAAGAGTTGGGTCACGAGAACCCTCCCCCCCGCCTCCACCCGCAGGTGGAAGTGGGGGGTGCGCCCCGGGTACCAGCCGGGGAAATGGGTGAGGAACTCCACCCCGCCCCCCTCGTCCGCAAGCTCGTACCCCCGGAAGGCCACCCCCGGCATTTGGAAGCCCGAGTACCGCCCCAAGGGGTCCGCGTGCCAGAGGTCCACCCGGGCCCCCCTAAGGGGGCGGCAGAGGGCGTCCTGCACCAGGAGGCGGAGGCGGAAGGGAACCCCCTCCCCCTCCCTTAAGTCCCGCCTCCTCGGCACCCCGGCCAGGTAGTAGGGGCCCTGGGCCAGGGCCGGGGTGGGGGTGCAGGCCCCTTGGGCCAGAACGGGCCCGGAAAGGGCTAGGGCCAGGGCCTTCAGAAGGGCGCGCCGGTTCATAACCGCCTCAAGGTGAGCTCTACTTCCAGCCGGATGCGGTTCTCCACCCCCAACACCACCGGCACCCGGGGCTGGACCAGGCGGAAGCGTTCAAAGGGGAACTCCGTCTTCAAGGAAACCCGCACCTCCTCCCCGAAGACCGCCTCCCCCTCCCAAACCACCTCCTGGGTCACGTCCCGGAGGGTAAGATCCCCCACCACCCGTACGGGGTGGCGGCCCTGGCGGGGAAGGGGGTTGGGCAGGCCCTCCACCCGCTTGGGGCGGAAGGTGGCGGTGGGGAAGCGGTCCGTCTGGAGGGTGTTCTGGCGGAGGTAGTTGTCCCGCCGAGCCTGGTCGCTCCTAAGCTCCCTTAGGTCCACCACGAACTCCCCCTGGGCCTCAGGGCCCTTTAGGACCACCCGGCCCGTCACCGCCTTGGTGGCCCCCACCGCGTCGGCCACGCCCACGCCCAAAAGCTCCTCCCGCACCCGGTAGCGGGCCTCCCCTGAGGCCACCTCAAAGGTCTGGGCCAGGGCTAAGGTGGAAAAGACCGCCGTCCATACCCAAAGCGCTCGCATACTGTCCCCCTTGCTATGAAAACCATAGCCCACGTAGGTTAGAAACGGGTTAGGGAACCCCCAAGGGGAAAGGAGGGTAGACTTAGGCCATGGTCCGGGCGGTGCTCTTTGACGTGGGGAACACCCTCATCCTCGCGAGCCCCCGCTTCTGGCTCCTTCCCCTCCTCGCGGAACGGGGCCTGAAGCCCAAGGGGGATTTCCGGAAGGCGGCCCTCGAGGCCTTCCGCTTCTACGAGGAGCACCACCTGAAGGCCCGGGACCTGGAAGGGGCCCTTCTCCTCTGGCGGGCTTTCCACCGGAGGCTCCTCCTGGGGCTTGGGCTAGAGGAGGAAAAGGCGGAGGCCCTAAGCCGGGAGCTGGTGGCGAACTGGAGGAACCCCCGCTTCTGGCCCCTCACCCCCGGGGCGGAGGCCACCCTGCGGACCCTCCGGGCCAAGGGGTACCGCCTGGCGGTGGTGTCCAACTGGGACGCCACCCTGCCCGAGATCCTGGAGGTGGTGGGCCTTAGGCCCTACTTCCACCACCTGGCGGTGAGCGCCCTCTCCGGGGTGGCCAAGCCCGACCCCGCCCTTTTCCAGGAGGCCCTTTCCGCCCTGGAGGTGGCCCCGGAGGAGGCGGTGCACGTGGGGGACTCGGAGGCGGACCTAAGGGGAGCGGAGGCCGCCGGGGTGAGGGCCCTCCTCTTTGACCCCTTGGGGGAGAACCCGAGGGCCCTCCACGCCCTTCCCCAGGTGCTAGACTACCTCCCATGAGCGTCCGCAAGGCCCTCTGGGGGGAGAAGCAGGAGGCCATAGAGGAAAGCCTCAAAGCGGCGGACGAGGATCTTTTCCGCTACATCCGCGACTTCGCCTACGAGGAGGTCCTGGCCCGCCCGGGGCTGGACCTGAAAACGCGGGAGCTCCTGGCCATCACCGCCCTCATCGCCCTGGGGAGCCCCAAGGAGCTCGCCACCCACCTGGAAGGGGCCTTTCGGGCAGGGGCCACGGAACGGGAGGTGCGGGAGACCATCCTCCAGTCCGCCCTCTTCCTGGGCTTCCCCCGGGCCCTCGCGGCCATGCGCATGCTGGAGAAGGTCTTAAAGGCCCATGGTGCTCCTCACCCGCGGGAAGGATAAGGCCCTACTGGAAAAGCTCCGCGCCCAGGGGATCCCCACGGAGGAGGTGGCCCTTTTGGAGCAGGTGGACCTCCCCGGCCTCCATCTCCTCCCCCAAAAGCTTAGGGGGGCGGACTGGGTGGCGGTGACCTCCAAGGAAGGGGCAAGGCGCCTCCTTTGGGCCTGGAAGGGGGCGGGACGCCCCCCCTTACGGGTGGCCGCGGTGGGGGAGGGGACGGGGGAAGCCCTAGGGGCCGGGGGGCTCTCCCCCGCCTTCCTCCCCCCCAGGGCCACCGCGAGGGACCTGGCCCAGAGCTTTCCCGAGGCCAAAAGGGTGCTCTTCGTGGCGGGGGACCTGGCGGGGGGGGCGCTGGAGGAAGGCCTGCGGGCGCGGGGGGTGGAGGTGGAGCGCTTAGAGGTCTACGCCACCCGGGAAAGACCCCTAAGCCCGGAAGAGATCGCCCTTCTGGAGCGGGCGGAGGTGGTGGCCCTCTTCAGCCCCAGCGGGGCCCGGGCCTACGCCCGCTGGACGAAAAGGCGCCCAAGGGCGGCCTGCATCGGCCCCAGCACGGCCCAGGAGGCCCTAAGCCTCGGCTTTCCCGTGGTGGAGGCGGACAGGCCGGGCCTCGAGGGGCTTTACCGGGCCATCCTGAAGGCCTGGGGGGGATAAGGAAAAGGCCCCCTTTACCCCCCTTCCCCGGGATAGATGTCCCGGCCCCTTAGGGCTAGACTGTAGGAGGCGTATGCCGCTCTCCTTGTACCTGGTGGGCCTCTCCCACAAGACCGCTCCCCTAGCGGTGCGGGAGCGGGCGGCTTTGGATCCCCTGGTGGCCCTGCCTGCGGCCTTAAGGCGGCTCGGCGTGGGGGTGGTGCTTTCCACCTGCAACCGCACGGAGATCTACGGGGTGGGAAGCCTCGAGGCCGCCCGCGCCCTCCTCCTGGAGCGGGGGGTGGGCCCGGCCCACCTCTACGAGAAGCGGGGGGTGGAGGCCCTGCGCCACCTCTTCCGGGTGGCCGCGGGCCTGGACTCCTTGGTGATGGGGGAGGCCCAGATCCTGGGCCAGGTGCGGGAGGCCCTTTTCCTCTCCCGGAAGCACGGGGCCACGGAGGGCCTGCTGGAAAAGGCCTTCCAGTCCGCCCTGGCCCTGGGCAAACGGGCCCGGAGCGAAACCGCCATCGGCCAGGGGGCGGTGAGCGTGGCCTACGCCGCCTTGGACCTGGCCCTGGCGGTCTACGGGGACCTTTCCGGGCTCAAGGTGGCCGTATTGGGCGCGGGGGAGATGGCGGAGCTTTTCCTCACCCACCTAAAGGCCCAGGGGGTGGGGGAGGTCCTGGTGGTGAACCGCACCCCCCAAAAGGCCCTAGCCCTGGCGGAGCGGGTGGGGGGGCGGGCCTTCGGCCTGGAGGCCCTCAAGGAGGTGCTGAAGGAGGCGGACCTGGTGGTGGCCTCCGCGGCCGCCCCCCACTACCTGATCCACCCCGAGGACCTGCCCAGGAGGCGGAAGCCCCTTTTCCTGATTGACATCGCCCTTCCCCGGAACATCCACCCCGAGGTGGCCCGCCTGCCCCACGCCTACCTCTACAACCTGGACGACCTGGAACGGGTGGTGCAGAAGAACCTCGAGGCCCGCAAGGGCGAGATCCCCAAGGTGGAGGCCCTCATTGAGAAGGCCGTGGGGGACTACCTGGAGTGGTACGCGGGCCACCGGGTGCGCACCGCCATAGAGGAGGTCCGCCTGCGCATGCGCCGGTGGGTGGAGGCGGAGATGCCGGAGGCCGACCCCCTCACCCTGCACAAGGAGGCGGGCCGGCGGGCCCACCCCCTTATCCTGAACCTGAAGCGGCAGGCCATCCGCCGCCTGGAGGGGCCCCCCTGCCCCGCGGCCTGCCCCCTCCTGGCCCTGAAATGACCCTCCTAAGCCTCCTGGCCTTCCTGGGGCTCGGCCTTTTGGGGCTTGGGCTCTTCTGGCCCTGGGGGGCGTGGCTGGGGGGTGCGGTTTACCTCCTCACCGCCCTCCTGGAGGCCCTGGCCAAGGGCCCCCTCACCAGCCCCGCCCAGCTGGCCCTCCTGCTAGGAGGGCTTCTCGCCCTGCGGGCGGGGACCCTCTTCCTACGGCCCCGCCTGGCCCTTCTCCGCCGCTACCTCCTCCTTCTCGCCCTTCTCCTGGGCCTCTTCGCCCTAAAGGCCCTCCCCCACCCCGGGGGGCCCCTGCCCCTGGGCCTCACCCTGTTCCACGCGGGGGCCTTCCTGGTGGGGTACCTGGCCCTGGCGGTGGGGGTGGGGGCGGGGGTGCTTTGCGCCCTGCAGGACCGCTACCTGCGCACCGCCCCCGAGAAGGCCTTAAGCGCCCCCCCCCTTTGGAGCCTGAGGCGGCTGGAGCGGGCCTACGCGCGCGCGGGGTTCTTGGCCGTCACCTTGGGGCTGGGAAGCGGCATGGCCTGGGCCTTCGGGTACTTCGGCACGCCCTTAAGCCTGGACCCCAAGGAGCTTTCCGTCCTCTTTGGCTGGGCGCTCCTCGCCCTCTACCTGGCCCTGGAGGAGGGGCTTGGGGAGAGGGTTCGGGCGTGGCTTCTCCTTTTGGCCTACGCCGCGCTCCTTTTCGCCTTCCTGGGGGCGCCCTTCCTGGGCTCCCGCCACCCCTCGGGGCTGGGTTTTTAAAGTGTCAAGTTGGGGTTGACAAAATATAAACTTTGGGTTTACAATCCTCCTTGAAAGGAGGCGGGATGCTCGGCCCTTGGGGGTACCTAGAAGCGGGGAAGGCCCACCACCAGGCCCTTCTGGAGGAGGCGGAACGGGAACGGGGGCTAAAGCCCTTCCGGAGGCCCTGGAACGGGGTGCTCGCCCGCCTCCTAAAGGCCGCGGCCAAGGAGCTTTTGCGCCTGGCGGAGCGCCTGGAGCGCAAAGAGGCGGCCCATACCTGGCCGTCTTTGGGGAACATGGGACGGGAGGGATGAGGATGGAAGAGAAAAGGCGCGTGTTGGAGATGCTGCAGGCGGGGGCGATCGGCCTCGAGGAGGCCGAGGCCCTCCTCAAGGCCTTGGAGGAGAGGCCCAAGGGGGAGGCCCGCCTCCTTAGGGTGCGGGTCCAGGCCACGGATAAGGGCAAGCCCGTGCGCATCCAGCTGAACCTGCCCCTGGCCCTGGCCCAGATGGTGGAAACCTTTCTGCCCCAGGAGGCCAAGGCCAAGCTAAGGGAAAAGGGGGTGGACCTTTCCGCCCTCCTCCAGGAGGTGCGGACCGGGATCCCAGAGGGGAAGCTCCTGGAGGTGGCGGCGGAGGAGGACGGGGAGCCGGTGGAGATCCTGGTGGAGGTGGTGTAGAACCCATGGCCCACCCTGGCGTCCGAAGGCCCTACCCCCTACGGCCCCGCTTCCTGGTCCTGGGGGTGGGGGGCCTGAGGCTCCCCTGCCCCTTGAGCCTTCTGGAGTGGGGGCTTCTCCTCCTCCTCTTCGCCCTCAAAACCCGGGCCCTCCTGAAGGGAACCCGGTTTGGGGTGCCTTGGGAAGCGGTCTTTGCCCTGCGCGCCCTGCCCCCCACCCTTCTTTTCCAGGTCCGCGTGGAAGGCAAGGAGGTGCGGCTTGAGCTCCTTTAGGCCCATGCCCGTGCGCTGCCCCGCCTGCGAGGGGCCCCTTTCCGTGAAGGTCCTCCTCTGCCCCGCCTGCGGCACCGAGGTCTCGGGCCGCTTCGCCCCCAACGAGTTCGCCCTCCTTCCTAAGGAACACCTGGAGTTCCTAAGGCTTTTCGTAAAGGCCCGGGGCAACCTCAAGGAGGTGGAGCGGGCCCTGGGGGTCTCCTACCCCACGGTGCGGGCCAGGCTGGACGCCCTCCTGAAAGCCCTGGGTTATGAAGACGAGGAGGAAACCCGGGCCGGGCGCCTGGAGGTGCTGGAGGCCCTAAGGCGGGGGGAGATCACGGTGGAGGAGGCGGTGGCGCGGCTGAAGGAAGGGTGAAGCTGAAGGCCGTACCCTTCCCCACCTCGCTCTCCACCCAGATCTCCCCCCCGTGGGCCTCGAGGATGGCCTTCACGATGGCAAGCCCCAGCCCCGACCCCCCCCGGGCCCGGTCCCGGGCCTTGTCCACCCGGTAGAAGCGCTCAAAGAGGTGGGGGAGGTGCTCCTCCGGGATGCCTTCCCCGTCGTCCTCCACCCGCACCACCACCCGCCCCTCCACCCCGAAGGCCCGAAGCCACACCGTCTTGGCCCCGGCCTTGAGGGCGTTGGAGAGGAGGTTGGCGAAGACCTGGTGGAGCCGGTCCCTATCCCCCAGGACCCACAGGTCCGGGGAGGCCTCCACCCGGATCTCCCCCTCAAAGCTCTTGGAAAACTCCTCCTGCGCCTCTTCCAGAAGGTCCAGAAGGCGCAAGGGGGCGGGCTCCAAGCGCCAGCTTCCCGTCTGGGAGAGCTCCAAGAGGTCCGAAACCAGCTTGCCCATGCGCTCCGCCTCCCGCTTCACCACCTCCAGGCTCTCCCGCTGGGCCTCCGTGAGGGGGGTGCGGCGGAGGAGGTAGCCCACATGGCCCAGGATGGCCGTAAGGGGGGTGCGGAGCTCGTGGGAGGCGTCTTGGAGGAAGCGCACCTGGGCCTCCAGGGCCTTCTGGAGGCGGAGGAGCATCCCGTTTAGGGCCCGCACCAGGCTCCCCACCTCGTCCTGGACCAGGGGCTCGGGTAAGGGCTCGATCCGCCGGGGGAGGGCGCCCTCTGGGCCCACCAGGGTGCGGGCCTTGGCCGCCACCCACTCCAGGGGCTCCAGGGCCCGGGCGAGGAGGGGGCGGAGGAGGAGGAAGACCAAAAGGAGGACCAGAAGGGCCGTGGCCGCGTAGAGCCGGGCGAACTGGGCCAGGGTGGCCCGCACCCCCTCCACCGGGCGGCCCACCAGGAGAAGCCCCTTCCACGGGGTGCCCCCCACCCGCACCTCCACCTTCCGGCCGTAGACCAAAAGGACCAGGGGAGGCCCCTCCCGGGGCAGGGCCACCTCCGTCCAGACCTCCCCCCTATCCAGGAGGGCCCGGTAGGCCTCCTGGGAGAGAAGGAGCCGGTGGGCCCCCAGGGCGGGGCTTCTCTGCAGGCTGATCCCCCCCTCCCGGGCCAGGAGGGCGGGGTCCTCCTCCAAGACCAGCTGGATCTCCGCGTAGAGGTCCGCGGGGAGGCCCGCCTCCAAAAGGGCCTGCCCCCCCAGGTTCAGGAGGCGGACCACCTGGGCGCTGGCCTCCACCAGGTCCCGCTTCAGGCTCCCCAGGAGGAAGTTCCCCAAGAGGCCGTGGAGGACCACCCCCAGGACCAGAAGGGCCACCAAGAGGAGGCCGGTGGTGAGGAGGGCGATGCGGGCGCGGAGGGTCAAGGGGCCTTAGTCCTCCCGGAGCACGTAGCCCACGCCCCGGATGGTGTGGATGAGCCGCCGTTCCCCCCCCGCCTCCAGCTTCTTGCGCAGGTAGCCGATGTACACGTCCACCACGTTGCTTCCCCCCTGGTAGCCGGGCCAGACCTTCTCCTCGATCTCGTAGCGGCTGAAGACCTTGCCCGGGTTCCGGGCAAGGAGCTCCAAAAGCTCAAACTCCTTGTTGGTGAGCTCAATCCGGCGGCCCTGGCGGAAGACCTCCCGGCCCTCGAGGTTCAGGATGAGGTCCGCCACCCGGATCTCCCCGCTGATGGCCGGGGTCACCCGGCGCAGGTGGGCCCGCACCCGGGCCAGGAGCTCCTCAATGGAAAAGGGCTTCACCAGGTAGTCGTCCGCCCCCGCGTCCAGGCCCTCCACCTTGTCCTCCACCCGGTCCTTGGCGGTGAGGATGAGGATGGGCACGTTGGAGGTCTTGCGGATGCGCTTGGCCACCTCAATCCCGTCCATCACCGGGAGCATCAGGTCCAGGATGACCAGGTTGGGGCTCACCTCCCGGAAGCGGGAAAGCCCGGTGATGCCGTCGTGGGCCACCTCCGTGCGGTAGCCCTCCGCCTGGAGCTCCAGCTCTATGAAGCGGGCGATGTCCTTCTCGTCCTCAATGATCAGGATCAGAGGGGGTTCCATGCCTCCAGGGTACTCGCTTTCTCATGAGAAAGTAAAGGCGGGGCTAGAGGTAGAGGCTGAGGACCGCCAGGTACATGAAGAGGCTCCCCAGGAGGACGAGAAGGTGCCAAAGGCCGTGGAAGCCCACCCGGTCCGGCCAGGGGTTGGGGCGCTTCTTGGCGTAGACCACGGCCCCCAGGGTGTAGAAGGCCCCGCCCAGGGCCAGGAGGGCGAAGGTGGAAAGGGGTAGGTCCAGCCGGGGCAGGAAGAGGACGGAAAGCCACCCCAGGCCCAAATAGGCCAGGGTGTAGAGGAGGCGGGGGGCCTTGAGGAAGAAGAGGCGGAAGAGAACCCCCAAGAGGGCGAGGCCCCAGACCAGGCCCAACGCCCAGGCCCTCCCACCCCCCTCCAGCCCCTCCACCAGGAAGGGGGTGTAGCTTCCGGCGATGAAGAGGAAGATGGCCGCGTGGTCCAGGCGGCGGAGCCCAAGGAGGGCCTTTTCCCCCACCCTCAGGGCGTGGTAGAGGGCGCTGGCCAAAAACAGGAGGGCCATGGAAAGGCCGAAGGCGAGGAGGGCCGGCCAGGCCTCCCGGGGGGCGATCAGGAGGAGGGCCAGCCCCCCCACCAGGGCCAAGGGCACCCCCAGGGCGTGGCTTAGGGCGTTAAAGGGCTCGCGCAGCACACCCTAGCTTACCCCAAGGCGGGCCTCCAGCTCCGCCACCACGCGCACGGTGCGGAGGAGGGCGTCGGGGTTGAGGCTTAGGGAGTCTATCCCCTGCTCCACCAGGAAGGCGGCGAACTCCGGGTAGTCCGAGGGGGCCTGGCCGCAGATGCCCACCTTCCGCCCCTTGGCGTGGGCCTTCTCTATGAGGAGGGCGCAGAGCCTCTTCACCGTCTCCCGGCGCTCGTCAAAGAGGGGGGCCACCCGCTCCGAGTCCCGGTCCAGGCCCAAGGCCAGCTGGGTGAGGTCGTTGGAGCCGATGGAGAAGCCGTCAAAGAGCTCGGCGAAGGCCTCGGCCTCGAGGACGTTGGAGGGGATCTCCGCCATCACGTAGACCTGGAGGCCGTCCTCCCCCCGCTTAAGCCCCCCCTCGGCCATGGCCTCCAGCACCCTCATCCCCTCCTCCGGGGTGCGGCAGAAGGGCACCATGACCATGAGGTTCTTAAGCCCCATCTCCTCCCGCACCCGCTTCACCGCGGCCACCTCCAGGAGGAAGCCCTCCTTGTAGTCCGGGTGGTAGTAGCGGCTCGCCCCCCGCCAGCCCAGCATGGGGTTCTCCTCCTTGGGCTCAAAGAGGTGGCCCCCGATGAGGCGGGCGTACTCGTTGGTCTTGAAGTCGGAAAAGCGGAGGAGGACGGGCCTAGGGTAAAAGGCCGCGGCGATGAGGGCGATGCCCTGGCTTAGGGTGTCCACGAAGTAGGCCCGCTTGTCGCGGTAGGCCTCCGTGAGCTCGTCCACCTGGCGGCGCACCTCCTTGGGCAGGGTCTCGTAGCGGGTGAGGGCCAGGGGGTGGACGCGCACGTGGCTGGCAAAGATGAACTCCATGCGGGCCAGGCCCACCCCGTCCGTGGGGAGGAGGCTCGCCTTTAGGGCCTCCTCCGGGGTGCCCACGTTCACCAGGATCTGGGTGCGGGTCCTGGGCAGGGCCTCGGGGCGCACCTCCTCCACCTCAAAGGGAAGCCGCCCCCGGTAGACCCGGCCCACCTCCCCTTCCGCGCAGGAGACCGTGGTCTCCTCCCCTTCGGGGATGGCCCGGGTGGCCCCCACCGCCCCCACCACCGCGGGCACCCCCAGCTCCCGGGCCACGATGGCCGCGTGGGAGGTGCGCCCGCCCCGCTCGGTGACGATGGCCGCCGCCTTCTTCATGATGGGCTCCCAGTCGGGGTTGGTGGTCTCCGTGACCAGGACCTCCCCCTCCTGGAAGCGGTCCATCTCCTTGGGGTCTTTGAGGACCCGGGCCCGGCCCGAGGCGATGGCCTCCCCCACGGCGAGCCCCTCCGCCAACACCTCCCCCCGGGCGAGGAGGCGGTAGACCTTGAGGACCGGGGCCCGTTGGGCGTGGACGGTCTCGGGGCGGGCCTGGACCACGAAGAGCTCCCCCGTGACCCCGTCCTTGGCCCACTCGATGTCCATGGGGGTTGGGGCCCCCCGCTTCCCGGAGTAGTGCTCCTCGATGCGCAGGGCCCAGTCCGCAAGGAGGAGGGCCTCCTCGTCCTTCAGGGCGAAGGTGCTCCGCAGGTAGGGCGGGGTGGGCCGGTTTTTCAGGCGGCCCTCCTCTGGGTCGTAGACCAGGGTGAGCTCCTTGGCCCCCAGGCGCTTGGCCACCAGGGCCTTGTAGCCCTGGCGCAGGGTGTCCTTGTGCACGTAGTACTGGTCGGGCCCCACCCGCCCCTGGACGATGTTCTCCCCCAGGCCAAAGATGGCGGTGAGGTAGACGAAACCCCGGTGGCCGGTGTCCGGGTCCAGGGTGAAGATGACCCCGCTGGCCCCCCGGTCCGCCCGCACCATGCGCTGGACCCCCACGGAAAGCGCCACCTTCAGGTGGTCAAAGCCCATGTGGGCCCGGTAGCTGATGGCCCGGGCGGTGAAGAGGCTGGCCATGGCCCGCTTCACGTGGAGGAGGAGGTCCTCCTCCCCCTGGACGTAGAGGTAGCTCTCCTGCTGGCCGGCGAAGCTGGCGGTGGGGAGGTCCTCCAAGGTGGCGCTGGAGCGCACCGCCACGGGCAGGGCCTCCTCCCCCGCCCGCTCGCTTAGGGTGCGGTAGGCAAGGAGGATCTCCTCCTTGAGGTCCTCGGGGTAGGCCCCTTTCAGGATGAGGTTCCTCAGGCGGCGGCTTGCGCCTTGGAGGGCCTTGGGGTCCAAGGGGTCCAAGGCGGAAAGCTCCCGGGCGATGGCCTCTTCCAGGCGGTTTTCCCTAAGGAAATAGCGGTAGGCCTCGCTGGTGGTGGCGAAGCCCTCGGGCACCCTGACCCCCAGGGGGGTGAGGGTACGGATCATCTCCCCCAAGGAAGCGTTCTTCCCCCCCACCAGGGGGACGTCCTCGAGGCCCACCTCTTCAAAAAACCGGACCCACCTCACGGCACGCCTCCTTTCCTCAGGGCTTCCTTAAGGACGGCCTCCTCCTTCTCCCCCTCGTACTGGGCCTCCTCGGTGAGGAAAAGCCGGTGGGGCAGGGCCAGGAAGGCCGCGTCCTTGAGCTCCTTCCAGTCCAGAAAGGGCTTGCCCCGCAGGTAGGCCAGGGCCTGGGCCAGGGCCAGCCAGGCCTTGGCCCCCCGGGGGGAGAGGCCCATGCGCAGCCTCCGGTCCTCCGAGAGGAGGAAGGCCACGTTCACGATGGCCTCCAGGGCCTCCTTGGCCACCCGCACCCCCTGGACCTCCCCCCGCACCCCAAGAAGGTCCACCCCCTGGGGCTCCGGGGGGGTGGGGGGCTCGGTGAGGATCCGGAGCCAGACCTCGCGCCGGGGGGGGCGGAAGGGGATCTTGGCCATGAAGCGGTCCAGCTGGGCCTCAGGGAGGGGGTAGGTGCCCTCCAGCTCCAGGGGGTTCTGCGTGGCCACCACGAAGAAGGGCTGGGGGAGGGGGTGGCGCACCCCCCCCACGGTGACCGCCCCCTCCTGCATGGCCTCCAGGAGGGCGGACTGGACCTTGGGGGGGGCGCGGTTCACCTCGTCCGCCAGGACCACCTGGGCGAAGAGGGGACCCCGGATAAACTCAAAGCGCCCTTCCCGGAAGACCTCGCTCCCCGTGAGGTCCTGGGGGAGGAGGTCGGGGGTGAACTGGATGCGCCTATACGTGAGGCCGCTCGCCCGGGCAAAGCTCTCCGCCAAGAGGGTCTTCCCCAGGCCGGGCATGCCCTCCAAAAGGGCGTGCCCCCCGGCGAGGAAGGTGGCGAGGAGGGCCTCGATGGCCTCCTCCTGGCCGAAAAGCACCCGGGAAAGGGCCTCCTTTAGGGCCTCCACCTAGGCCTCCCGCCTCTCCTGGACGATCCTTTGGGCCAGGTGGGGGGGGACCTCCTGGTAGTGGCTGAACTCCAGGGTGTAGGCCCCCGCCCCCCCGGTGAGGCCGGGAAGGGCCTTGTAGTACTCTAAGACCTCCGCCAGGGGCACCTCCGCCTGGACCACGCTTAGGGCCCCATCCTGCTCCATGCCCAGGATGCGCCCCCGCCTGGACTGGAGGTCGGAGAGGATGTCCCCCACCCGCTCCTGGGGGGCCACCACCTTGAGGCGGTAGATGGGCTCTAGGAGGGTGGGGCTTGCCATCTCCATCACCTTCTTGAAGGCCATGCTGGCGGCGATCTGGAAGGCCAGATCGGAGGAGTCCACCTCGTGGTAGGAGCCGTTAAAGACGATGGCCTTGAAGCCCATCACCGGGTAGCCCGCCAACACCCCCTTCTTGGCCGCCTCCAGGATGCCCTGCTCGATGGCCTCCTGGTACTTGCTGGGGATGACCCCGCCGGTGATGCGCCACTCAAAGCTGTACTCGGGAGCAGGCTCCAGGCGGAGCCACACGTCCCCGTACTGGCCGTGCCCCCCGGTCTGCTTCTTGTACTTCCCCTGCCCCTCGGCCACCTTCTTGATGGTCTCCCGGTAGGGCACCTTGGGCACGGAAAACTCCACCTCCACCCCGTAGTCCAAGAGGCGCTCCCTGGCGGTGGTGAGGTGAAGCTCCCCATGCCCCCAGAGGAGGAACTCCCCGGTCTCCTCCTGGCGCTCCAGCTTGAGGCTCGGGTCCTCCTCCAAAAGCTTCCTCAAGGCCTCCCCCAGCTTGGCCTCGTCCGTGCGCCCCTTGGGCCTTAGGGCCACGGGCACATTGGGCTCGGGGAGGCGGGCGAAGGGCACGGCCTCGCTTTCCGGCTTCTCCCCCTTCCAGAGGACCATCCCCCGGTGGAGGCTTTCGGCCTTGGGCAGGGCCAGGATGTAGCCCGCCTCCGCCCGTTCCACCTCCAGGAGGTCCTTGCCCATGGGCACGTAGAGGTGGGGGAGGCGCACCGCTCCGGCCTCGCTCTCCAGGGCATCCCCGGGGAGGAGCTGGCCCCGGTAGAGGCGGGCGTAGGCCACCTGGCCCATGAAGGGGTCCACCTGGACCTTGAAGACCTTGGCGAGGGGCGGCCCCTCCCCGAAGCGCTCCTCCGGGGAGGGCAGGGCCTCCAGGATGAGGTCCAAAAGGGGCAGGATGCCGATGCCGGCTAAGGCCCCCGCCAGGGCCACGGGGTAGAGGAGGCCCCGGCGCACCGCCTCGTGGAAGGCCTTTTCCAAGGCCTCCCCCGTGACCTCCTCCCCTTCTAGGTACTTCTCCAAAAGGCCCTCGTCCGTCTCCACGATGGCCTCGAGGACCTCCTGCCGGTAGGCCTGAGCCCGCGCCCGCTCGCCCTCGGGGACCTCGGCCTCCACCTCCTTGCCCCCCTCGTAGCGGTAGGCCTTCCCGTGGAAGACGTCTATAACCCCCACCCAGCGCCCCCCTTCGTAAAGGGGGAGGTCTATGGGCAGGATGGGGCCCAGGGTGGCCTTCAGGTCCTCCAGAAGGGCGTAGTAGTCCCCGCCCTTGTCCAGCTTGGTCACCACCACCATGCGGGGCAGGCCCAGGCGTTCGGCCACGGTCCAGGCCCTTTCCGTGCCCACCTGGACGCCGCTTTCCGCGGAGACCGCCACAAGGGCGGCGTCCGCGGCCTCGAGGGCCCCCCGGATCTCCCCCACGAAGTCCCCGTAGCCCGGGGCGTCCAGGAGGAAGACCTGGTGCCCCCGGTGCCGCAAGGGGACCACCCCCGTGCGCACCGTGGTGCGGTGGAGCTTGGCCTCCGGGGTGTAATCCGTGGTGGTGGTGCCCTCCTCCACCCGGCCCATCTTGTCCTTGGCCCCGGTTGCGACGAGCAGGGCTTCCGTGAGGGTGGTTTTGCCGCTTCCCGCATGGCCCACCAGGGCGACGGTTCGGATCATGGTCCCTCCTTCTTGGTGCCCATAGTATAGGACGGAAGGAGGGCGTTTTGTCCCAGGCCATCTACATCCCAAGACCCCTTCTGGAGGAAACCCGGACCCACCTCCTCAAGGAAGCCCCCCGGGAGGGGGTGGGGCTTTGGGGGGGCAGGCGGGTGGTGGAGCGGGTCCTCCCCCTCCCCAACGTCCACCCGAGCCCCCTCACGGGCTACCTGGCGGAGCCCAGGGCCCTCCTCAAGGCCCTAAAGGCCTTGGAAGCCGAGGGGATGGAGCTTCTCGCCATCTACCACTCCCACCCCAAGGGCCCCGCCCTCCCCAGCCCCACGGACTTCCGGGAGGCCCGCTGGCGGGTGCCCTACGTGATCTTCGGCACGGACGGGGTGCGGGCCTTCCTCCTCCCGGAGGGGCGGGAGGTGCCCCTATACCTCCTCGAGGCCCCTTAGGGTGCGGAGCAGGGCCTCATGGATGCGCCCGTTGGTGGCCACGATGTAGCGGTGGCCCAGGCGGTAGGGCCTGCCCTCCAGGTCCGTCACCCGTCCCCCCGCCTCCTCCACCAGGAGCCACCCCGCGGCCACGTCCCAGGGATTGAGCTTGACTTCCCAAAAGCCCTCCAGCCTTCCCGCGGCCACGTAGGCCAGGTCCAGGGCCGCCGCCCCGGGGCGGCGCACCAGGAGGCCCCTTTTCAGGGCCCTGTGGAAGTAGGTGAGGTTCTCGGGGTCCTGGGCCACGTCGTAGGGGAAGCCCGTGGCCAGGAGGCTACCCAAAAGCTCCCCCCGCTCCGTGACCCGGATGGGGCGGCCGTTCAGGTAGGCCCCCTCCCCCCTTAGGGCGAAGAAGGCCTCCTCCCGGGCGGTGTCCATGACCAGGCCCATCTGGATGGCCCCTTCAGCCTCGAGGGCGATGGAAACCCCGTAGAAGGGGAAGCCGTGGGCATAGTTCACCGTGCCGTCCAAAGGGTCCACGATGAAGCGGAAGGTGCCGCTCCCCTCGCTCCCCCCCTCCTCCCCGAAAAAGCCCGCCTCGGGGAAGCGAGCGAGGAGGAGGTCTTTGATGGCCTCCTCCGCCTCCTTATCCGCCTGGGTGACGAGGTCGGTGGGGCCGGACTTGGTGCCCTGGGTGAAGCCCTTTTCCAGGTAGTAGCGGTGGATCCCCATGGCCAGGTGGGCGGCCTCCAAAGCCGCCTCCAGATGGGGGTAGTAGGGGTGGCGCCGGTTCACCCCTTCATCTTAAGCCGGGCAAAGAGGGCCTTTAGCCTCTCGGGGCTCTTCACCCCGGGGGCCTCCTCCACCCCGCTGGAGAGGTCCAGGGCGTAGGGAGCCAGGGCCAGGGCCTCCTCCAGGTTCTCCGGGCTGATCCCCCCTGCCAGGATGACCCTGAGGCCCCGCCCAAGGAGGGGCCGGGCCCAGTCCCGGGGGTAGGCCGCCCCGCTCCCGGGGGTGCGGCCGTCCAGGAGGAGGGCCTGGGCGGGGTAGTGGGCCCACTCGGGGTGCGCGGGGCCTTCTAGACGAAAGGCCTTGATGACCGGGTAAAACCGCCCCACCGCCTCCGCCCACTCCGGGGGCTCGTCCCCGTGGAGCTGGGCCACCTGGAGCCGGGCCCGGTCCATGATCCGCAGGACCTCCTCTGGAGGCTGGTCCTGGAAGACCCCCACCCGCACCACGAAAGGCCCTAGGGCGCGCCCCATGGCCAGGGCCGCCTCCGGCTCCACCCGCCTCTTGGACCGGGGGGCGAAGACGAAGCCCAAGGCCCAGGCCCCGAGCTCCTCCGCCAAGAGGGCGTCCTCCAGGCGGGTGAGGCCGCAGATCTTGACCCGCATAGGTCCAGCCTGGAGGACGCCCCCTTTGGCCGTCAAGGACCCCTAAGGGCTAGCCGCACTTGGAGTACCCGCAGGCCTTACAGGTCCAGCACCCCTCTTCCCGCACCAGGGCCTTTTCCCCGCAAACGGGGCAGGAAGAAGCCCCCTCCAGAAGGAGGGTTGGCGCAAAGGGTTCGCCCGTCACCAGGCCCCCACCCGAGAGGGCCGGGCCTTCCACGGGCTGGCCCAAGGAAGCCCCTTTCAGATCCTTGGGCAGGGTCTCCAGGGCCACGGCGATGAGGTCCGCCTTGCTGGAGACGAGCCGCCCCTGGTAGGTGCCGTAAAGCCCCCCGTTGATGCCCCTCAGGGTGCGCACCAGGGCCTCCGGGGGCACCCCGTACTGGAGGGCGATGGACACCACCCGGCCCAGGGCCTCGCTGTCGGCGTTGGCCTCGTCCCCCGCCTTGCCCGAGGTGAGGATGACCTCAATGGGCTTACCCTCCAGGACGTTCACCGTGATGAGGAAGCTCCGCTTGGTCCCCTCCGGGGTGAGGAGCTTGACCATGTCCGTGAAGCCGAGGAGACGCCCCGGCCGCTCGTAGAGGGGCCTCGAGGGGTCGCGGGGAGGGGTGGCCTGGGCTTGGACCACCTCTTCCTTAGGCTCTGCAAGGTAGCCTTCCGGCTCTTCGGCCCTCTCCGCCTTCTTCACCGTGAGCACCTGGAACTCCCGGCTCCCGTCCCGGTAGACGGTGATGCCCTTGCACCCCGTGCGGTAGGCCTCGAGGTAGGCCGAAAGCACGTCGTCCACCGTGGCCTGGTTGGGCAGGTTGATGGTCTTGGAGATGGAGTTCCCCGCAAAGCCCCGCTCGTCAAAGGCCCGCTGGACCACCCCCTGCATGCGCACGTGGTCCAGGGGGGAGATGTCGTGGGCGCACCGGAAGACCTTTCGGATGGGCTCGGGAACGAAGGGGAGGTTCTGCACGGAGCCGTGCCCGTCCTTTTGGATCTCCTCGATCACCCTCTCCCAGTCCCAACCCCCGTCCTTTCCGAAGCCCGGCGCGGGGGGGTAGGCCTCCATGAGCTCCACGAAGAGGGGGTGGAGAAGGGGCTTGTACTCCGCCCCGATCCTCCGCCAGATGAAGGGGCTGAACACGGGCTCCACCCCCGAGGACACCCCCATGAGCATGCTGGTGGTGCCGGTGGGGGCCACGGTGAGGAGGGCCACGTTGCGCCGGGGCGGGATGCCCTTTGCCCGGAAGAAGGCCTCGTTCTCCAGGTAGACGGGGAAGGGGCCCCTCTCCTCTGCCAGCTCCTCGGAGGCGGCCAGAGCCTCGTCCCGCATGACGGAGATGATCTCGTAGACCTTTTCCCTGGCCTCCTCGGAATCGTAGGGCAGGCCCATCTTGATGAGGGCATCCGCCAGGCCCATCACCCCCAGGCCCAGGCGGCGGAGGGCCTTGGCCTTGGCCTCGTTGTCGGGGAGGGCGAAGCGGTTCACGTCCAGGACGTTATCCAGGAAGCGCACCGCGGTGCGCACGTCCTTCCTGAACTCCTCCACGTTGAACCGCCCACCCTCCACGTAGGCCGCCAGGTTCAGGGCCCCCAGGTCGCAGGGCTCGCCCACCGTCAAGGGGATCTCCCCACAGGGGTTTGTGGAACGGATCTGGAAATCCGGCCCAAGCCCATTCACCGCCGAGAGGGCGTTCACCCGGTCGATGAAGATGAGCCCCGGCTCCCCCGTGGCCCAGGCGTGCCAGGCGATCTCCCGGAAGAGCCAGCGGGCGGGAACCCCCCCTTCGTAGACCGGCACCGCCTTGGCCCCGTCCTCCCGTTCGGGAAGCTCCGGCAAGGCCCCCGTGTAGGGGCCTTCCAGGGGGTAGGGGTAGTACTTGCCGGGGATCTCCTTGGGGTGGACCGGCCAGAGCTCATCCCGCTCCACCGCCTCCATGAAGCGGTCCGTGGCCAGGATGGAGATGTTGAAGGTGGAGATGTCCCCTTCCGCCTTCTCCCGGTCCAGGTCCTTGGCGGTGAGGAAGTCCAGGACATCCTGGTGGTCCACGGAGAGCGTGGCCATCCCAGCCCCCCGGCGGGTACCCCCTTGCCTCACCACGCGGAGCACGGGCGCGTAGACGTAGCGCAGCGTGGCCACCGGCCCCGCCTCCTCTGCCCCCAAGGAGGCCCATTCCAGGAAGTTGTCAAAGAGCTCCACCAGGAAGCTCACCGGGCCGGAGCTGGTGCCCCCCGAGCCCTTGATGGGGGCCCCTTCGGGCCGGAGGAGGGAGAAGTCCACGTGGGGGGTGAGGCCCTCCCGGGCCAGGCGCGCGGCCTCCGCAGCCTTTTCCACGATCCCCCCCATGTCGTCGGGAACCGAAAGGGCCCCCTCCGGCGGGGCCTCCACCACCCTCACCCCGTTCTCCTTAGCGAGGCGGAGGAGTTCGGGATCGGGCTCGCCGTAGAGGACCCGCACGAAGTTCTTGAGGGTTACCTTCTCCTTCTCCCCCTCGGGGTTCGTGGGGGGGCGCATAAGGCCTAGGACGAAGTCCCGGGCATCCTTGTGGTCCGCCCTCAGGTAGGCCACCCCCTGGACGAAGCGGCGCAAGGCCTTCCGCTCCCGCCGGGCCACGTAGGGGTCCAGGTTGACCCCATTTCCCCCGCCCACCTTGGTGACCAGGGCGAGCTTTTTGGCCACCTCCATGATGCCCTCAAAGGTCTCCGGCCTGTGGTCGGTGGCCCCCTGGACGAAGCAGTTCAGGAGGTTGCCGTGGGCCGTGCCCGCCCCGGCCAGGATCCGCCCACCAGGGGAGAAGCGCTTGGAGGCCATCAGCTCGTAGAACTTCTCCTCCCAGTAGGCCCGCACCTCGGGGGCCTCCACCTTAGCCATCTCCCGGGCCACCCGGCGGAACATCCCGAGGATATCCCCATCCCCCTCTTGCAGGTACTGGCGCTTGGCGATAGCCTGGGCGTGCTCGTCAAAGAAATACCTTTCCATAAATCCTCCAAAGGCTCCCCGCCCCTTGGGGCCTTACCCCACATCTTGGGGCTAACGCACCGGATACTACAACTTCTTGGTGGGGAATGGCAAGTGGGGGGCCTTACAATGCGCCCCTTGCGATTGACGAGCCCCCGCCTTCCCTGAAGAATAGGAAGGATGCGCGCCGCCTTCCGCACCCTAGGGTGCAAGGTCAACCAAGTGGAGACCGAGGCCCTTTTGGGCTTCCTGAAGGCCCTAGAGCCCGAGGTGGTGCCCCTCGAGGCCGGCGGGGCCGACCTCGTGGTCATCAACACCTGCGCGGTGACCACCACCGCGGAGGCCGACGCCCGCAAGGAGATCCGCAGGGCCCGGCGCCTGAACCCGGAGGCCTTCATCGTGGTCACGGGGTGCTACGCGGAGCTTTCCGGAGAGGCCCTGGCGGAGCTCGGGGCCGATGCGGTGGTGCCCAACGCCCGCAAGGCGGAGCTGCCCAAGGTGATCCTGGAGCGCTTCGGCCTCCCCTCGGACCCCATCACCACCCCCCCCAACGAGTTCTGGGGTGCCGGGGAACGGGGCCTTTTGAATAGCCGGGTGCGGGCCTTCCTCAAGGTCCAAGACGGCTGCCAGGCGGGCTGCGCTTACTGCATCATCCCCAGGCTTAGGGGCAAGGAGCGGCACCGGGACTATAGGGAGGCCCTGGCCGAGGCGGAAGCCCTCCTCCGGATGGGCATCCGGGAGATCGTCCTCACGGGGGTGCGGCTTGGGAGCTACCGGGGCCACCCGAGAGGCCTTGCGGGCCTGGTGGAGGACCTCCACCACCTGGGGGCCAAGGTCAGGCTTTCCTCCATTGAGCCCGAGGACACCGGGGAGGACCTCCTAAGGGTCATGGCCAAGTACGCCCCCGCCGTCCGCCCCCACCTCCACCTCTCCCTGCAGACGGGCTCGGACCGGCTCCTTAGGCTCATGGGCCGCCGGTACGACAAGGCCTACTACCGGGCCCTGGTGGAGAGGGCCTACGCCCTCATCCCCGGCTTCGCCCTCACCACGGACGTCATCGCGGGCCTGCCCACGGAAACGGAGGAGGAGCACCGGGAAACCCTGGCCTTCCTGGAAGAGCTCCGCCCAAGCCGGGTCCACGCCTTCACCTACACCCCCCGCCCCAAGACCCGGGCCGCCTCCATGCCCCAGGTGCCCGTGGAGATCCGGAAGCGCCGCACCAAGGAGCTCATCGCCCTGGCCCAGCGCCTGGCGGAAGAGAGGGTCCGGCCCAAGCTGGGGGGGGAGGTGGAGGTCCTGGTGGAGCGGGTGCAAGGGGGGGTGGCCCTGGGGCACACCCCGGACTACTACGAGGCCCGCCTGACGGGGCCCGCCCGCCCCGGGGCCACGGTCCTGGCCCGGGTGGAGGGGGTGGAGGGGTACACCCTCCTGGGCGCGGTGGTGGGGGTGAAGGAGGAGGCCCCCCTGGCCCTCCCGGTCCTGTAGGGGCGCTTAGAATGGGACCATGGACTGCATCTTCTGCCGCATCGTGAGGAAGGAGGCCCCGGCGCGGATGGTCTACGAGGACGAGGCCTTCGTGGCCTTCCACGACATCCGCCCCAAGGCCCCGGTCCACGTGCTGGTGGTGCCCAAGGCCCACGTGGAAAAGCTCTCGGACTACCCGGACACGGAAGAGGGGGAAAAGGCCCTAGGGGCCCTTTTCCGCACCGCCAACCGGGTGGCCCGGAGCCTGGGCTTGCCGGGCTACAAGCTCACGGTGCACGTGGGGGAAGAGGGCGGGCAGGAGGTCTTCCACGTGCACGTGCACGTCATGGGCTGGCCCCGCTGACATCCAGGGGCTTTAGGTCCGCCCCCCACGCCGTGAGGCGGAAGCCCCCGCCCACCACCTCCAGGACCAGGAAGTGGTGGGCCGTGGCCCGGACCCGGCTGTAGGCCAAGGGCCGCAGGGGCGCCCGGAGCCAGGCCCCGCCCCCGCCGGAGACCACGTGGGTCACCCCTTTGGCCTCGAGGCGCTCGTAGTGGTGGTCGTGGCCCGCAAGGACCAGGGGCACCCCATGGGCCAGGAGGAGGGGCTCAAAGAGGGCCCGCAGGGTGGGGCTCCCCCCGTGGAGGCCGGAGGAGTAAAGGGGGCGGTGGAGGAGGAGAAGGCGCAAGGGGGCCTTCTCCCGGGAAAGCTCGGCCTCCAGCCAGGCCCTCTGCTGGACGAGCGTCCCTTCGCTGTACAGGACGTAGACCGCAAGGCCGGGAAAGCCCACCCGGTAGTAGGGCCGTTCCCGTTGAAAGCGGCGGAGCTGGTCCTTTAGGTGGGGCGCGTCGTGGTTGCCGAAGGCGGGGTGGAGGGGCACCGGGGGGAGGTCCTTCAGGTAGGCCTCCACCACCTCTCCCCGGGGGTAGAAGTTGTCCCCCAGAGTGAAGAGGGCCGCCAGGGGATGGGCGGCGTGGTAGGCCCTGAGGGCCGCCGCCACCTGGGCCCTTCCGGGGGTAGGGGCGCCGAAATCCCCCAGGAAGGCCAGGCGGAAGGCCAAGGCCTGGGGTAGGAGGAAAAGGGCGAGGAGGAAAAACCGCAAGGCCTAGGCTTCCGCGGCCCCGTGGGGCTTGAGGCTGGCCTCCTCCACCCCCGCCTTCTCCACCACCTCCTCCGCCACCAGGATGGGGGCGTTCGCCCGCAGGGCCAGGGCCATGGCGTCCGAGGGCCGGGCGTCCACCTCCAGCTCAATCCCCCGGTGCTCGAGGATGAGCCGGGCGTAGAAGGTGCCCTCGCGGAGGTCCACGATCTCCACCCGCTTCAGCCGGGCCTGGAGCATGTCCATCACCGAAAGCAGGAGGTCGGGGGTGAGGGGGCGGGGAGGTTTTTCACCCTGGAGGGCCACCACGATGTGGTGGGCCTCCAAAGGACCGATCACGATGGGCAGAAGCTTGTCGGTCTCTGTCCTGAGCAGGACCACCACGCTACCGTTCTGGGGGTCCACGCCCAGGGTTTCAATCTTGGCGTTCAGCATACCCTCAGTATAGACTGGGCGGCGTGAGGACTTACCCTGTGGAGATCGCCGGGGTTCGGCGCGAACTTCCCATCGTCCAGGTGGGGCCGGACGTGGCCGTGGCCCTCCTCAACCTCCTGGGCGACACCGAGCTCACCGAGGCCGCGGCCGAGGCCCTGGCCCAGCGCCTGCCCCAAGAGGTGGACGTCCTGGTCACCCCCGAGGTCAAGGCCGTCCCCCTGGCCCACGCCCTTTCCCGCATCACGGGCAAGCCCTACGTGGTGGCCCGCAAGACGGAAAAGCCCTACATGATCAACCCCGTAAGCCGCCAGGTCCTCTCCATCACCACGGGCAAACCCCAGCTTTTGGTGCTGGACGGGGCCGACGTGCCCCTCATCCGGGGGAGGAAGGTGGCCATCGTGGACGATGTGGTCTCCACCGGCTCCACCCTGGCGGGCCTCAGGGAGCTCATTGAGAGCGTGGGGGGGGAGGTGGTGGCGGTGCTGGCCGTCTTCACCGAGGGGACGCCCCGCCAGGACGTGATCGCCCTGGGCCACCTGCCCCTTTTCAAGCCGGAATAGGAGGTCCTTTATGGAAACCTACCCCATCAGCATCGGCGGCGTGACCCGGCACGTGCCCCTCATCGAGCCCCTGCCGGGGCGGCGGATCCCCCTGGTGGAATTCTTGGGGGATCCCGAGCTCGTGCGGGCGGCCGCGGAGGCCCTGAAGCCCCTGGTGCCCAAGGAGACGGAGGTCCTCTTCACCACCGAGACCAGCCCCATCCCCCTCACCCACGTGCTGGCGGAGAGCCTGGGCCTCCCCTACGTGGTGGCCCGGAGGCGGCGGCGGCCCTACATGGAAGACCCCATCATCCAGGAGGTGGAAACCCTCACCCTGGGCGTGGGGGAGGTGCTGTGGCTGGACCGCCGCTTCGCGGAGAAGCTCCTCAACCAGAGGGTGACCCTGGTCTCCGACGTGGTCTCCAGCGGGGAAACCATGCGGGCCATGGAGAAGATGGTCCTGAGGGCGGGGGGCCGGGTGGTGGGGCGGCTGGCCGCCTTCCGGCAGGGGACGCCGGGCCTCGAGGTGGCCGCGGTGGCCGACCTCCCCGTGCTCTAGCCTCCCAGCGACATGGGCTGGCCGGGGACGTAGACCTCGGCCCTCAGGCCCAGGGTCCGGGCCACCCGCACGTTCTCCGGATCGTCGTCCAGGTAAAGGACTTCCGGGGGAGGCAGGGCCAGGTCCTGAAGGGCCAGGAGGAAGGCCTTGGGGTCGGGCTTGGCCAGCCCCAGGGCGCAGGAGGCGTAGAAGCGGTCCACGTACTCCCCCAGGCCGTGGTGGACCAGGCTTTCCTTCAGGCTCGGCAGGGTGTTGGAGAGCACGCCCACCTTAAGGCCCCGGGCCTTCAGGGACTGTAGGAGGTCCAAAGCCCCCGGGGCAGGGCGCATGAAATGGTAGTAGCGGAGCCCCCTGAGCTTGGAAAGGGGGGCGCGGAGCTCCCGGGCCACCTCCTCGGCCAGCGTTTGGAAGAGGGCCTCTTCCTCCTCCAGGGTGCGCACGGAAAGGGTGCGCACCGCCTCGTTTACCCGCCGCACCACCCGGGCCAGGAGGGCCAGGGCCCGCTCCTTCCCCGCCCCGTAGGCCCCAAGCTCCAGGGCTTTCCGGTACAGGGCCTCCTCGTCCAAAAGGAGGAGGACCCCGTCCCGGTCCAAAAGGGCTCCCCGCATGGCCCAAGTCTACCAGCCCCCGCCCTCCCCTCCCCCGTCATCCGACCCCAGGGTGGGGAACACCCCCTTCTCCGTGGCCAGGAAGTCCACCCGCTGGTCCCAGGGGTCTTGGGTAAGCCGGGGGAAGAGGAGGGCCTCGGGGATCACCCCCAGGGTAGGGGCCTGGACCTCTTTCAGGAAGCGGTCGTAGTAGCCCTGGCCGTGGCCCAGCCGGTACCCCCGGCGGTCAAAGGCCAGGCCCGGCACCACCACCAGGTCCAGGACCCTTGGGTCCACCGGAGGGGTGGTGGGCTCCAGGAGGCCAAAGGGCCCCGGGGCCAGGGGGCCAAAAGGGTGCACGGTGAGGCCCTTCCCCGCCACCTTGGGCAGGTAGTAGCGGGCGGGGTAGCGCTCCAGGAGGGGGAGGAGGTCGAGCTCGTGGGGCAAGGGGTGGTAGAGGAGGATGTCCCTAAAGCCCCTCTCCCGAAGCCAGGGGAGGAGGCCTTCCAGCACCCCTTCCGAAAGGGCCTTCCGGTCCAGGGTGCGCCAGCGGGCCCGGGCCTCCTTGCGCAGGGCGGCCTTATCCATCAGAGCCCCTCCAGGGCGGCCTCCAGTTCCGCCGGGCTTAGGGGGACCACCTGGCGGTGCCGGAGGTAGACCAGCCGGGCCTCCGCCTCCACCCCCCAGGCCTCGAGGACCGCCTTCCGGTACAGGGCCAGCTGGAAGCGGTAGGCCTCGGGGCGCACCTTTTGGTCCGTCTTGTAGTCGTCCAGGTACCAGCGGTCCCCCACCCGGTAGAGCCGGTCCAGCACCCCGTACCAGACCGTGCCCTTATGGGGGAGGAGGAGGGGAAGCTCCGCGTGGTCCTCCGCCCGCGCCTCCAAAGGGGGAAGGGCCCCAGAAAGAAGGCTCCGGTAGGCCCGGAGGAGGGCCCGCACCTCCTCCAGAAGGGCCTCCCGCTCCCCTTCCCCAAAGGCCAAGGCCACCTCCTGGCGGAGGAGGCCCCCCATGGCCCCTTCGTCCTCGGGGTCCAGGTGGCGGGCGATGGCGTAGTGCACCAGGGTGCCCACCGCCCGGGCCCATTCGGGAAGGGCCTCGCCCTCGCCTAAGACCTCCAGGGGCTCGGCCCCCGCCTTGAGGTGGGCGGAAGGGGAGTAGACCAGGGGGCGGGCCCTGGGCTCCCCCCGCCAGGGGGTGTAGGGGGCGGGGCGGGGGTCCTGGGGGGCTTGGGGGATGGGGGGCAGGGGGGGGATGGCCTCCAGGGGGTGGGTCTCCACCCAGGGGTCTTGGGCGTCCGGGCCCAGGCCGAGCGCCTGCAAGGCCTCTGCCCAAGGGCCTGGCCGCTGGCTGGTGCTCCCCGTGATGAGGAGGAGGTCCCGGGCCCGGGAGAGGGCCACGTAGAGGAGCCTCAGGGCCTCCTCCCTTTCCGCCCTTTCCGCCTCCTTCAGGAGGGCCCGGTAGGCCTCGGTGCCCTTCAGGGCCACCCGGCCCTCTTCGTCCACCAGGAGGGGGGGCGGCCTTTCGGAAGGGCCCCGGCTCACGTCGTACAGGGCCACCACCGGCCACTCCAGGCCCTTGGCCCCGTGGACCGTGAGGAGGGTCACCCCCCCTCCGCCCTCGGGGAGCTCCACGGACTCCGGGTCCTTGGCCCGAAGCGCGAGCCACAGGAGGAGGTCCTCCAGGGTGGGGAAGCGCGCCCCCGCGGCCAGGAGGAGCAGGGTGTCCAGGTTGGCCCGGGCCCGTCTGGAGATCCGCCGCAAAAAGCCCTCGTCCCGGGCCAGGCGCCTTAGGGCCTCCAAAGGGGGAAGGGGGGCCAGGGCCCTTAGCCCCTCCAGGGCCTCCTGCACCCCCTTGGGCAGGAGGGGCCAGGGGTCTTCCGCCCGGAGGGCCTCTTCCAGCTCGGAAAGGTCCAGGCCCAGGAAGGGGCTTCTGAGGAAAGCCAGGAGGGAAAGCCGGTCCTCCAGGGCGTAGGGCCTTTCCGCCAGGGCCAGGCGGAGGGCGTGGTAGAGGTCCCGCACCTCGGGCCGGGCGAAGAAGCTCTGCCCCCGCCCCCGCACGAAGGGGACCCCCGCCGCCCTAAGGGCCTTTTCCAGGGGGGGGAGGCTGGTGCGGGCCCTCACCAGCACCGCCATCTCCCCGAAGGGGATCCCCTCCGCCCTCAGGGCGAGAAGCCGCTGGGCCAGGAGCCGGGCCTCTGCCCTTCGGGCCTCCTCCAGCTTCCCCAAAACCCAGTGCACCTCCACCCGGCCCTCCGCCTCCCGCACCCCCTCCACCCGGTTCCCCTCCTCGGCCCGGAAAAAGCGAGCGGTGAAGCGGTTGAGGAGCTCTACCACCTGCTTTGCGTGGCGGTGGGTGCGGCTTAGGGCGCGCACCTCCTCCGCGGCCGCCCTGGCCCTTAGGAAGACCTCCACCCGGGCGTTCCGGAAGAGGTAGATGGACTGCTTGGGGTCCCCCACGGCCACCACCCGCACCCCCGCCTCCTCCAGGGCGCGGAGGAAGCGGCCCTGAAGGGGGTTTACGTCTTGGAACTCGTCCACCAGGAGGTGGGAAAAGCGCTCCGCCACCCGCCCAAGGGCCTCCGGGTGGCGCAGGAGGAGGAGGGCCTTGGCCTCGAGGTCCCCCGGCCCCAAGACCTCCTGGGTGCGGGCGCGGTAGCGGGCCAGGACCCGTTCGTAAAGGGCGAGGAGGCCCTCCGCCCCCGGAAGGGGGGTGAAGGCCTCCGCCAGGGAGCGCTTCTCGTAAAGCGCCTCTAGAAGCTCCAGGAGCTCCGGGGCCTCCGGGTGGCCCTCCAGGAAGAGGAGGCTTCGGGCCTCCTCCAGGAAGAGGGCCTGGGCCAGGAAGCCGTCCATCACCCTGAAGTCCGGGTCCAGGCCCAGGAAGGGGGCGGTGTGGCGCAGGGCCTCGGCCATGAACCCGTGGAGGGTGGTGAAGAGGGCCCCGTGCACCTCCCTCAAGGCCTCCCTAGCCCAGAAAGCCTCCCGGTGCGCCTCCAAAAGCCTCCGCACCCTCAAGCGGAGCTCCTCCGCGCTTTTGCGGGTGAAGGAGACCGCGGCCACCCGCCTTAAGGGCACCCCCCCTTCCAGGAGGGCCTTGAGCTCCCCCATGAGGGTTTCCGTCTTGCCCGTGCCCGCGGAAGCCACGTAAAGCCTCATCCCGCCTCCTTCCGGCAGACGTCGCCGAAGGCGCAGCCGAAGCAGGCCGAACCCGGCCGGGGGAGGAGGGGCTGCGCGAGCCATTCCTGGTACGCCTTAAGGGCCTCCTGGCGGGCCTCCCGGGCTTGGTTTGGAACCCTACCGTCCGGGCCTTTGCGGAAAGGCTTGGCGTAGAGCCTAGGCTCCCCCAGCCAGGGCCAAAGCCAGACCTCCACCTCCTCCACGCCCGAGGCCAGGAGGCTCCCCACGGCGTACCACTCCGTCCAGCGGTCCGGCTCCAGCCTGGCCTCCCCCGGGGGCAGGAGGCGGTAGAGGCGCACCCTCTTCCCCTCCCGCCGAACCGCATCCAGGCGCAGGATGAGGCCATCCTGCACCCTCCAATACTCCCAGAAGCGCAAGGCCTCCCACAAACCCCGGTGCCGCTCCAGCCAGGGGCCCACCTCCGGGTGGGCGAGGAGGGGCTCCAGCTCACGGGGCAGGAGGTGCCAGCCCAAGGCGCCGTCTCTTTGCCCCAGGCCCAGGTGGAGGAGGTAGGCCCGGAAGGGGCAGTCCTTGAGGCCCTTAAGGAGCTCCAGGTGCCGGGGCGGGCCCTTGGCCCTAGGGGGAGGGGGGGTGAAAGGGACCTCGGGGAGGGCCTCGAGGCGGCTTGCGGGGGGCAGGGGCTCGGGCCTTTCCCCTTGAAGGATGGGGAGGTACCCGCCCCCAAGCCCCGCTTCCGGGTAGAGGAGGTAGACCTCCTCCCCCCGGCCCGCCATCTCCTCCCGGAAAAGGGGGTCCAGGCCCCTTAGGCGCTTGGGGAGGCGGTAGGGGTCAAACCCCTCCGCCCGGAGCTCTTCCAGAAAGAAGTAGTCCTCCCGCTCCCCCAGGGTGTAGCGCCCCTCCACCCACTCCAGGAGGTAGGCCCGCCGGGCCCGCACCCCCAGGGCCCTTAGAGGGGGCACCACCGCCACCCCCCGGACGGGGGAGGGGGGCAGGGTCTCGTCCAGGAGGAGGCTCCGCCACCAGGGAAGGGGATCTTCCGGGCTCACCCGGAGGGCCATGCGGAGCCTTTCCAGAAAGAGGGGCTTATGGGCCACCCCGAGCCGGTCCAAAACCCCTTCCGCCCACTCCAAATAGCCCGCCCACCCCAGCCTGCCTTTGGGCAAAAGATCCAGAAAGGCCCGGAACTCCCCCTCAAGCCCCTCCTCCCCGGCGAGCTTCTCCAGGGCGGGAAGGCCCACCAGGCCGAGCCTAAGGGCCTTCCTTCCCAGGGCCTCAAACCCCAGGAGGAGGAGGTCGGCCCCCGTGGGGTGGGGGTTTAAGAGGGCGAGGAGCCTTTCCCCTCCCTCCAGGGCGGAAAGGGCCGCTTCGCGCCCGTCAAAGAGGGGAAGGCCGTACTCCTCCTTGAGGAGGAGAAGGCCGGGGATGCGCTCCTCGGGGGCCACCACCAGGACCTCAAAGGGGTCAAGCCCCTCCCCTCCAAGTTCCCGGGGGGCCAGGGCCCGCTTGAGGGCCCTTAGGAGGTGGCGGGTCTCCTCCACGGGGTTGGGCAGGGCCCAGACCTCGGCCCTCACCTCCCTTTTGGGGAGGACCTGGTAGCGGGGCAGGTCCTCGGGCAGGCGCACCGCGGTGAGGAGGACGGGGAACTTCCGGCTCAAGCGCTTCAGGAAGAGGAGGTCCAAAGGCCCCACCTCCCGGAAGCCGTCCACCACCACCAGGTGGGGCTTGGGGAAAAGGCGCAAGGGGGCCCTTAGGGCCCGGTGGCGGAAGTCGTCGTAGTCCCAAAGGCCCCGCTTGAGCCCTTCGTAGCGGAGGAAGACCCGCCTAAGCCGCCCCGCCTCCCCCTCCTTGGGGAGGCCCAAGGGCCCAAGGCCGAAGCGCTTGAGCTCGGCGATGGCCCGGGCGAAGAGCCGGGCCTCCCCGGGGGCGGGGGCGGCCCCATGGACCTCCTTCAGGGCCTCCCCCACCAGGGCCACCCGGCCCGCCCCCGGGAGGAGGGGCCTCAGCCCCACCCCTTCCGCCAGGAGGCGGTAGTACAGGGCCTGAAAGGAGAGGAACTCCAGGCCGAGGAGGGCTTCCCTCCCCAGCCTCCCGAACACATGGGCGCGCTGGTGGGGCAGGCCCACCCAGTAGACCCGGCCCCGGGCCTTGAGGACCTCCCTGGCCCAGGCCAGGGCCAGCTCCGTCTTCCCCGAGGCAGGGGGGCCCTCCACCGCATAGAGCCCGGGCTCCATATAGGCCCCATCTTAAGGGCCAGGAGGGGGCTCTAAGGGAATGGGCTCCAGGGAGGGGTCCAGGCGCAACACCCCCACCACCCGGCCCCGGTGGAGGACCAAACAGCGGTACTCCCCCTCCAGGAGGAGGACCCGCCGGGCCAGGGTGAGCTCGGGGAGGAAGGGGAGGGGCCTCCGGCCCAGGGGCCGCCCCCGCAAGGGGCCCGCGTAGGGCAGGGGCCGGCCCCCCTCCAGGGCCAGGAGGAGGTAGGGCCGCCCCCGGCCCAGGAGGGCCAGGGTTACTCCCTCCTCCCGGTAGAGGGCCTGGACCTCGAGGCCCTTAAGGAGCAGGGCGCAGCGGGCGAGGACCTCGCCAGGCCCCTGGCCGAAGGCCGGGGGGGCCAAGAGGAGGAAGGGGAGGAGGAAGGCCCAAGCGCGCATGACCCTTCCCCCTCCCCTACCCTCCTAGAACCCGCGCTCGGCGGAGATGAGGGCCAAGGCCGCCCGGGCCAGGAGGGCCGCTTTCACGGGCTCCTTCTCCAGCCTAGCCTTGGCCTCGGCGATGAGGTCCTTCACCAGGGGGTCTTGGCCCCGGTAGTAGGCCAGCTCCTTCTCCGCCCGGTCCACCAGGGCGGGCCCGCCCCTCATCCCCGGCGCGGGGGCCTGGGGGAAGCGGTGCATCCGGAAGCGCCCATCCCTAAAGCCCAGGCCCCGGTGGTCCCACCGGCCCTTGGGGCCCCGGCCCACCTGAGCCTTCTGGGCCTCCGTAGGAGCGGAAGCCGCCCGGAAGAGGAGGAGGGCCGCCTGGGCCTCCCGGGCCGCCTTGAAGTGGGCCCCCTGGGCGTAGGCCTGCTCCGCCCGCCCCTTTAGCGTCTTGGCCCAGGTGAGGAGCTTCTCCTCCCCTTGGACGCTCTTTTCCACGGTCTGGAGCCGGGCGAGGAGCCCCGCCGCAAGGGCCGCCTGCCGGTAGTCCACGCCCGTCCCTTGGGCCACGGCCAGGCCCGCCAGTAGGAGAAGCGCGGCTAACGCGTTCCGCATTCCCATCACCTCCAGGCCCCAGGCTAGCCCACCTCCCCAAAGGGCGCACCGGGGGCCTCCTTAAGCGAACCTAAAGGCAGGTGGAGGCCCACCAGGGCCCCACCCCGGTTCTCCGCCACCGCCCGCCCCCCGTGGGCCCGGGCCACCGCGGCCACCAGGGCGAGGCCGAGCCCCGTCCCCCGCCCCCCGTGGGCGAAGGGCTGGAAGGCCTGGGGGAGAAGGGGTTCGGGAAACCCCGGGCCGGAGTCTAGGAGGCGGATCCAAACCCCTCCCTCGTCCTCCTCCAAAAAGGCCCGCACCGGCAGGGCCCCGTGGCGGCGGGCGTTTTCCAGGACGTTCTCCACCGCCAGGGCCAGGAGGTCGGGGTCCGCGAAGGCCCGCCCCTCCCCCTCCACCTCCAGGCCGAAGCCCTCCAGGAAGGCCCGGAGGTCCAGGGGCACCCGCCTGGGGGGGGTGGCCTCGAGGCGCACCAGGCGCAAAAGGCCCCCCAGCACCCCTTCCATCCGCTCCAGCGCCCTTAAGGCCCCCTCCAGGGCCCGGGGCTCGCCGGGGTGGCGCCTCAGGATCTCCAGGTGCCCCTTGAGGGCGGCTAAGGGGGTGCGGAGCTCGTGGGAGGCGTGCTGGGCGAAGCGCCGGGAAAGGGCCTCCTTCTCGGAAAGCTCCTTTAGGAGCCGGTCCGCCTCCCGGAAGAGGCGGTTTAGGGCCTCCACCACGGGGCGGAGCTCCTCTATCCCTGGAGGCGGGAGGGGGCTTAGGTCCTGAGGGGAGCGGCGGGCAAGCTCCCGGGCCAGCCCCTCCAGGGGCCTTAGGGCCAGGCGCAGGCCCAAAACCCCGAGGAGGAAGACCAGGAGGAGCACCCCGCCCCCCCAGGTGGCCCAAAGGAGGAGGAGCCTCCGCCCAAGCCCCGCCACCCCCTCCAGGGGCACCCAGAGGCCGAACCCCCCCTCCCCCCGGGGCAGGGCCACGGCCACGCCCCCCGCGTGCACCCCCTGGTAGGGCCGCCCTTCCCCCAAGGCTTGGAACAGGGCCTCGGGGAGGGGCGGGGGGCTTAGGTCGGTGTAGCGCACCCCCTCCCCCACCACGAACCCCACCCCGCCCCCAAAGGTCTGGGCCAGGCGGAGGAGCTCCGCGAGAAGGGCCTCCTCCTCCCCGGGGCCCTCCTCCTTGAGGAGGAAAAGGCGGGCGAGAAGGGCCCGCCTCAGGTCCTCGCTGGCCGCCTTTTCCGCCTCCTTGGCGGTGAGGAGGGCCAGGGGAAAGGCCAGGAGGAGGAGGGAGAGGAGGAGGAGAAGGAGGAGCCTAGCCCGTAGGGTCCTGAAGCCGGTAGCCATAGCCGCGCACCGTCTGGATGGGGTTCGGTTCCCCCAGGGCCTTCCGGAGCTGGGAGAGGTGGACCTCGAGGGTGGCGGGCTCCACCTCCTCCCCCCAGACCTTGAGCATGAGGGCCTCCTTGGAGAGGACCTCCCCCGGGGCCTCCAGGAAGGCCTTCAGAAGGAGGAAGGCCTTGGGGGAAAGGGCGAGGCGCCTCTCCCCCCGGTAGGCCTCCATCCGCTTGGGGTAGAGGCGGAGGTCGGCGTAGGCCAAGACCTCCTCCCTCCGCCCCGCGCGGCGGTGGAGGGCCTCGAGGCGGGCGAGGAGCTCCGCCAGGCTGTAGGGCTTCACCAGGTAGTCGTCCGCCCCCTCCTTCAGGCCCTTCACCCGCCACTCCACCGCGTCCAGGGCGGTGAGCATGAGCACGGGCACGGAGGAGCGGGAGCGGATCTCCTTCAGGAGGCCAAACCCGTCCCCTTCCGGGAGGAGGATGTCCAAAACCACCACCTCCGCCCAGGGGAGGAGGTCCAGGGCCTCCTGGGGGTGTTCCGTGGCCCGCACCTCGTGGCCCTCCAGGCCGAGGCCCAGGAGGAGGGCCTCCCGCACCCCAGGGTCGTCCTCCACCACCAGCACCCTCATGCCTTGGCCAAAACCCCCGTCTGGAAGAGGGCGAGGCCCCTAAGGGGGGCGTAGACGGGAAGGGGGGGCAGGGGCTCCCCTTTGGGCAGGGCCAGGCGGTGGATCCTCTGCCCCCCCCTGCGGGCCAGGTAGAGCACCCCCTGCCAGGGGAGGAGGTCCACCAGGGCCATGGGGTCCTCCCCTTCCTCCCGGGGGAGGTCGTAGGAGAAGAGGAGCGTGCCCGAGAGGTCTAGAACGCGGATCTTCTGGGCCTCGAGGTCCGCGAGGTAGAGCCTCTCCCCCTCCGCCCCCACCCCCCCGAGGAGCCTCAGCTCCTGGCTCTCCCGGCCCTTGCGGAAGGCGTAGCGGGAGAGGTACTGGCCCTCTAAGGTGAGGCGCTGCACCTGCCGGTTGCCGTAGTCCAGGACGAAGAGGTGCTCCCGGGTGGCCACCAGGGCCTTGGGGTCTTGGAAGGTGCCCCGCCCCGGCCCCTGCCCCCCGAAGCGGGCCAGGTAGGTGCCGTCCTGGGCGAAGCGGGTGATGGTGGCCGTCTCCCCGTCCAGCACGAAAAGGCTCCCTCCGGCAAAGGCCAGCCCCACGGGGAAGAGGAGCTCCCCGGGCTTCATCCCGTAGGGCCCCGCGGAGAGGAGGAGCTTCCCCTCGGGGGAGAAGCGGTGGAGGAGCTTGGAGCCGTGCTCAAAGACCGCCACCCAGATCCCGCCCTCCCCGTCCGCGGCCACCGCCAGGGGCGGGGCGGAGAAGTGGCCGGGGGCGGAGCCGATGCCGGAGAGCATCCGGGCCGGGGTGCCCTCGAGGCTCAGGAGGCGCACCGTGCCCTTCTTGGCCTCCACGGCCACCAGGAGGTAGTGGGGCTGGGGCAGGCCCTTCTCCTCCTCCCAGGGGCCCTCCAGGAGGGCGATGACCTCCTCCAGAGGGGGCCTTTTGGCGGGGTCTTTCTCCAGCATCCTGAGGACCAGGTCGGAAAGGCCCTGGGGGATCTCCGGGCGGAGCTGCTTGGGGGGGGTGGGCATCTGGAAGATCTGCTGGTGGATCACCGTCTCGTACCCCCCGGTGAAGGGGGGCTGGCCGGTGAGGGCCTCGTAGAGGACGATGCCCAGGGAGTAGATGTCCGAACGGTGGTCCAGCTTCTGCCCCTTGGCCTGCTCCGGGCTCATGTAGACGGGGGTGCCGATGCGGGCCCCGGTGATGGTGAGCCGGGTCAGGACCTTGCCCGCGGCGATGCCGAAGTCCATGAGCCGGACCCCCCGGGGGTCCACCCCGTCCTCCTTGAGGGCCCCCTTCAGGACCATGATGTTTCCCGGCTTGATGTCCCGGTGGACGATGCCCTGGGCGTGGATGTGCTTTAGGGCGTCCGCCACCCGGGCCAGGATGGCCGCGGCCTGGCGGAGGGTGAGGCGCCGTTCCTCAATGAGCTTGTCCAGCCCCTCCCCCTCCAGGAACTCCATGGCGATGTAGTGCACCCCGTCCAGCTGGCCGTGGTCGTAGACCTTGACGATGTTGGGGTGGTCCATGCGGGCCAGAACCTCCGCCTCCCGGTGGAAGCGGCGCACGAAGCGGGGATCGCCCACGAAGCGCTCCTGGGGAACCTTGAGGGCCACCAGGCGGCCGGTCTTCCTGTCCTTGGCCTTGTAGACCGTGGCCATCCCCCCGATCCCCACCTTCTCCAGGATCTCGTAGCGCTCCGAAAGGGGCTGGGTCTCCTCGGACGCGCCCGTGGGCCGCTTTTCCCGGCGGGGGGATTTGGCCTTGGCCTTGGTCCGCCTCCTCCGGGGGAGGAGAAGGCGGGGGGCGAGGAGGAAGCCCAAAGGAAGGGCCAGGGCGGGGAGGAGGGCCTCGAGCCTCGCCCCCAGGACCCAGGCCCCCCCGGAAAGGAGGGAGAGGAGGAGGAAGAGGGGGAAGGGGGGGAGGCGCACCGCCAAGGCGGCGGTGAGGAGGACGAGGAGAAAGGCCAAAAGGAGGTGCATCACTCCACCCTCAGGGCCACGGCGGTGATGTTGTCGTCGCCGCCGCGGCGCAGGGCCTCCGAGAGGAGGGCCTCGAGGCCCGCCTGCAGGTCCCGGCCCAGCCGCCACTCCGCCTCGGGCACCAGACCGTAAAGGCCGTCCGTGGCCAGCACCACCCCCTCCCCCGGCATGAGGCGCACGGGGATGAGGTCAAACCGGGCCTCGGGAAGCCCCAGGGCCCGGGTGAGGACGTGGCGGTAGGGGTGGCGCTCCGCCTCCGTGGGGGTCAGGACCCCTTCCTTAAGCCGCTCCGCCACCCAGGAGTGGTCCTCCGTGAGGCGCTTCAGCCCCTTTGGGGTGAAGAGGTAGGCCCGGGAATCCCCGATGTGGCCCACCACCCCTTCCTTCAGCCAGTCCGCGTAGAGGAAGGCGGTGAGGGTGGTGCCCATCCCCCCCCGCCCCTTGGCCGCGGCCTCCTTCTCCACCCGGCGCTGGGCCAGGAGGAAGGCCTTCTCCATCACCCGGTCCAGGCCCACCGCAGGCCGGCCGCTTTTCAGGTGCTCCGCGTAGGCCTTCACCGCCTCGCTTAGGGCCTCTATGGCCACCTTGCTGGCCCACTCCCCGGCCTCGAGGCCCCCCATCCCGTCGGCCACCGCCAGGAGGAGGAGGTTCCCCGGGGGCACCTCGTAGCGCAGGATGCGGTGGAAGTCCTCGTTGTTCTGCCGACGGCCCACGTGGGACACCGCGGCCAGGACCAGGCGGGGCGCAAGGCGCATCAGGCCCATTATAGGATGAAAGGGTGGAGCACCTCGCCGACCTGGTGGACCTCTACGAGTACCGGGTGGAGGACCTCCTCTCAGGCCGCACCCCCAAGGGGGGGAAGGGGGCCTTGTTGAAGCTCCGCGCCTTCCTGGCCCAGGCCCGCCTTCCAGGGCCCTTGGCCAAGCGCTTCCGCCAGGCGGACGCCCGCTACCGGGCCCTGCGCCAGAGGGAGGCGGCCCCGCCTCCTCCCCCGGAGCTCCCCACCCTGGAGGCCGTGCCCCTGGAGCCCCCCAAGGGGGAGGAAAGCCCCCTGAAGGCCCTGGCCCTCAAGGTGTGGCGGCTCCTCACGGAGCGCGAAGTCCGGGTGCGGGCCAAGGAGCTCCTCGCGGGAAGGCGGGAGGAGCTTCGGCTCGTCCACGCTTTCCTGCAGAACTTCCTGGAATACAAGGAAAAACCCGAGTTCAAGCGGGACTTCAACCTCTCCCGCTTTGCCCCCACCCACCCCATCCCCTCCCTTTCCGACACCCTGGTGGACCTGGACGACCCCAAGGTGGCCGAGGCCCTCCTCCTGGAGTTTCTGGAAACCGCCCTCCACCTCCCCCAGCACCTCCCCCTCCCCCCAGAGGAAACCCGGCCCTACCTCCGCCGCTTCCTCATGCGCATCCTGGAGTGGGACGGGGCCTACGGCCTCCCCCCCAAGCGGGACCTCCTGGCCCTCAGAAGGGCCCTGGAGGAGGCCCGGCACCTGGGGGCCACGGAGGCCGAGATCGCCCGCCTGGAGGAGCGCCTTAGGCGGGAAGCCCAGGAGGAAAGGCGAAGGGAACTCCTCTTGGAAGAGGAAAGGGGGCGTTTCCGGGTGGCCATGGAAAAGGTCCTAGCCCTCCTCGCCCTCCTCCCCACCCCCCAGGGGGACACCCCCTGGCCCCGGGTGCCGGAAGTGGGGGTGGTGGAGGAGAACCTGGCCACCCTCCCCCTCCGCCCGGGGCGCGTCCAGATCGGGCCTTTGGTCCTCACCCTGGCCCAGGCGGAAGGGGCCTGGCACCTGGGGCTTGGGGGGGAGGACCGGGTCCTGGAGGACACCCTCCTCCTCCCCTTTGAGGACCTCGAGGTCTTTGCGGTGCGGGAGGGGGAGGTGGTCCACCTTCGGCTCGAGGCCCGAAGCGGCCTCCGGCTCTACGAGCTCCTCTCCGAGGGGCGGGTTTTGGCCCTCCTCCTAGACCCGGAGAGGGACTACGCCCACCTCCGCCTCCTAAGGGCCCTTTCCGCCCGGCTCAAGGGGGAGTTCCGCCCGGAGGCCTTCGGCCCCGCCCTGGCCGAGAAGTACCGCCAGGCCCCCCCCGAGGCCCTGCAGGACTTCGCCCGAAAAGGGCTTGAGCTCACCCTCAAGCGGCTCGGGCCCCAGGACCCCGCCCCCTTCCTCCTGGAGGTGGGGGAGGCTTTGGGGCTTAAGGGCGAGGCGGAGGCCCTGGCGGGCGCGCTCAAGGACTACCTGGGCCGCCGTCCCCCCACCCGGGAGACCCTGGGCGGGGAGGTCCACCTCCTGGCCCTCACCCCCGAGCCCCAGGCCCTCCGGGTGGGCCAGACCGTGCTTTCCCTCAGGCTGAAGGAGGACGCGGTCTACGTGGGCCAGGCGGCGGAGGTTCCCAGAAAAGTGGCCGACCTCCTGGTCTACCGCACCGGGGAGGGCACCTTGGTCCTCGCCCGGGAAGGGCGGCGGGTGGCGTACCTGGTCCTGCCCTAAGGTCTGCTATACTGGGCGGGAATATGAAAGCGTTACGGCATCCCGCCTTCTTTCGTTTGATTCTGGCCTATCTGGTTTCCCAGGCGGGGAGCAAGGTCCACCGGGTGGCCCTCCTGGTCCTGGTCTACCTCCTCACGGAAAACGCCCTCTGGGTCTCCCTCACCCTGGGGGTGCAGCTTCTTGGGACGGTGGTCTTCTCCCCTCTCCTCTCCGCCTGGGCCGACACCCAGGACCGGAAGACCCTTCTCGTCTGGTCCGACCTCCTAAGGGCCCCCCTGGTGGCCCTCATCCCCCTTTTGGGCGCCAAGAGCCTCCCCTTTCTCCTCCTCTTGGTCTTCCTCATCGAGCTTCTCCGGGACCTCCACGACCCCATCCAAAACGCCGCCCTCCCGGATCTGGTCCCGGAAGAGGAGGTGGACGAGGCCAACGGGCTGGTCCTCCTTGCGGAAAGGCTCTCCGAGGTGCTCTTCGTGGGGGCCGCGGGGGCGCTGGTGGCCCTGGTGGGGCCGGCCTTCGCCTTCTATCTGGATGCCCTCACCTACCTCCTCTCGGGGGCCATCCTCCTGGGCCTCCCCCCTTTGAGGCCCAAGGCCAAGCCCGCCCTCCCCTTCTTCGCCCGGGTGAAGGAGGGCCTAGGCCACCTGGCGCGCCACCCCGCCATCCGCCGCGCCGTGGGCACCCTCTTCATGGCCGCGGCCTTCGGCTCGGTGGAGACCGCTTTGGGGGTGGTCCTGGCCCTCAAGTGGCTGGGGGTGGGGGCGGCGGGGTTTGGGGCCATGGAGGCGGCCATGGCCCTGGGGGCCATCTTAGGCACCCTGGTGGTCCCCTGGCTCACCCAACGGATGCCCCGCGAACGGGTCTTCCTCTACGGCCTCCTCACCTTTGGCCTCCTCGAGGCCTCGGTGGGGGTCTTCCCCGTCTTCTTCTGGGTGCTCGTGGCCTTCTTCCTGGGGGGGCTTACGAACATCGCCTTCATCGTCCCCGCCCGCTCCATCCTCCAGCTCAACACCCCCCAGGAGATGCGGGGCCGGATCTTCGCCGCCTTCAGCGCGGTGATGAACGGGGCGGTCCTCACCGGCACCATGCTGGGCGGGGCCTTGGAAGGCCAGATCGGGGCCCCCAAGGTCTTCCTCCTGGCGGGGGCCATGGTGAGCCTGGCCGCCCTCTACACCCTCCTCACGGGGGGCATCCCCGCGCCCAAGAAGGCCGGGGCCTAGCCCTCCCCTAGCCAGCGGGCGGCCTCGAGGGCGTAGTAGGTGAGGATGCCCTGCGCCCCCGCGCGGCGGAGGGCGTAGAGGGTTTCCAAAACGGCCCGGCGCTCCTCCAGGTACCCCGAAAGGGCCGCGGCCTTGAGCATGGCGTACTCCCCGGAGACCTGGTAGGCGAAAAGGGGCTTGGCCAGGCGGCCCTTAAGGGCGAAGAGCACGTCCAGATAGGGCAAAGCCGGCTTCACCATGAGGAGGTCGGCCCCCTCGAGGTCGTCCAGATGGGCCTCCCGCAGGGCGTCCCAGAGGCCCGCCCGGGGGTCCATCTGGTACCCGGAGCGGTCCCCGAACTGGGGGGCGCTGGCGGCGGCCTCCCGGAAAGGCCCATAGAAGGCGGAGGCGTACTTCACCGCGTAGGAGAGGATGGGGACGTGGGTATATCCCCCCCGGTCCAACGCCTCGCGGATGGCCCGCACCTGGCCGTCCATCATGGCGCTGGGGGCCACCACGTCCGCCCCGGCCTGGGCCTGGGCCAGGGCGGTTTTGGCGAGGAGCTCTAAGGTGGCGTCGTTGTCCACGTAAAACCCCAAGGGACCTTGGCGCACCACCCCGCAGTGCCCGTGGTCCGTGTACTCGCAAAGGCAGGTGTCGGCGATGAGGAGGAGCTCGGGGAAGGCCTTCTTCAGGAGGCTTAGGGCCCGTTGCACCACCCCGTCCTCCGCGTAGGCCCCCCGCCCCAAGGGGTCCTTGGCGCTTTCGGGGAGGACGCCGAAGAGGATCACCCCCCCAAGGCCCGCCCTCAGGGCCTCCTCCGCCACCTGGGATAGCTCCTTCAGGGGGTAGCGGAAGACCCCGGGCATGGAGGGGATGGGCTCCTTCTCCCCCTCCTCCTTCACGAAAAGGGGCAGGATGAGGTGCCTGGGGGAAAGCTCCACCTCGGCCACCAGGGGCCGAAGCAGGGGGGAGCGCAGGCGGCGCGGCCGTTCCATGCCTCCACTATACTGTCGGGAGGAGGCGAGGCATGAACCTGCAGAAGCTCCTTAAGGAAGCGCAAAAGGCCCAGAAGAAGGCCGCGGAAATCCAGGAAAAGCTGGAGGGAATGGTGGTCACGGGCTCGGCCCAGGGGCTTATAGAGGTGGACGCCAACGGGCACGGGCGGATCCTCCGGGTGCGGGTCAAGCCCGAGGCCCTGAAGGCCTTCGCCGAGGACCCGGAAGGCCTGGAAGACCTCCTCCTGGTGGCCATCCAGGACGCCCAGAAGAAGGCCCACGAGCTTTCGGAAAAGGAGATGGCCCGGGAGCTTGGGGGGGTGGGCCAGGCCTTGGGCAAGCTTTTCTAGATGCGCTACCCCGAAAGCCTCCTCAAGCTTTCCCGCGCCCTGGCCCGCCTGCCCGGGGTAGGCCCCAAGACCGCCCAGAAGCTGGCCCTCTTCCTGGCCTTCCACAAGGAGGAGGCGGAGGGGCTTAGGGAGGCCCTGGAGGGGCTTAAGGCCCTGGGGGTCTGCCAGGCGTGCGGCAACCTGGCGGAAGGGGCGCTCTGCCCCATCTGCCAGGACGAAGGCCGCGACCGGAGGACCATCGCCGTGGTGGAGACCGTGGCCGACCTCTACGCCCTGGAGCGGAGCGGGGAGTTCCGGGGGCTTTACCACGTCCTGGGGGGGGCTCTGAACCCCCTAGAGGGTATCGGCCCCCAGGCCCTGAACCTGGAGGGGCTTTTCCGGCGGCTTCAGGGGGTGGAGGAGGTGGTCCTGGCCACCTCCATGACCGTGGAAGGGGAGGCCACCGCCCTTTACCTGGCGGAGGAGCTCAAGAAGCGGGGGGTCAGGGTGAGCCGACCCGCCTACGGCCTCCCCGTGGGGGGGAGCCTGGAGTACGCGGACGAGGTCACCCTGGGCAAGGCCCTGGAGGGGCGGAGGCCCCTCTAAGCCCCCCCAGAAAAACGATGGAAGAGGTTCTCCAAACCCTGCTGGACCGGGTGGAGGGGGCCTGGGCGGCGGCCCTGGGCACCCTGGACGGGCTTTTGGTGGAGGGGGCGAAGCGGCGGCGGGTGGACCTCGAGGCCGCCATCGCCGAGCACGCGGCCCTTCTCCGCCAGGCGGGGCGGGCCTACGCCCAAAGCCTGGGAAGCCCCCGGGTGGAGGAGCTCCTGGTCCACGGGGGGCATGTGGTAGGCTATGCCAGGATGGTCAGGGGTGGACCGAACGTGAACACGGGGGACCTCTTCCTGCTCCTCCTCCTCCCCCCCGAGGCCAACCTGGGCCAGGCCCGGCTCATGACGGGGTGGGCGGCGGAGCGCATCCTGGAGGCGGCATGGCGTACCTAGAAAGCCTGGCCCCCCTGGGCGTGAAGCGGGCGGTGCTCACCGGCCTGGACGGGCTGGTCATCGAGGCCCTGGGCCGGGGGGCCCCCGCGGCGGAGGTGCTGGCCGCGGAGCTGGCCTCCCTGGTGCGCCACATGACCCCCCTGGCGGAGGCCCTGGGGGGGGAGGTGCGGCGCTTCACCCTGGCCACGGAGGACCAGGAGGTCCTGGCGGTAAAGGTGGGGGGGTACGTGCTGGGGGCGGTGATCGAGCGGGGCATGGACCGCAAGGCCATCGGCAACGAGCTTTCCCGCATCGCCCTGCGCCTAGTGGGACTATAGGAGGTTAGGGGTGGAGGAAGCCTTAAGGGAGCTCAAGGCCGTCCGGGGGGTGCTGGCGGTGGCCCTCCTCTCGGAGGACGGGTTCGTGGTGGAGGAGTTCAAAGAGGAGGGGGCCCCGGAGGCGGACCTCCTCTCCGCCCGCGCGGCCACCGTGCTGGGTACGGCCAAGGCCTTGGGCCAGGCCCTGGGCCAGGAGGGGGTGGAGGAGGTCATGGTAGAGTACCCCGAGGGCACCCTGCTCCTGGTGCCCCTTTCCGGCCACCACCTGCTCCTCTTCCTGGACGGGATGAGGAGCCTAGGCCGGGCGCGGCTTGGCCTGAAGAAGGCCCTGCCCAAGATTGAGGAGGCCCTATGACGGAGATGAAGCTGGACATCAACATAGACAAGGACACGGCCCTGGGCCGGTACACCAACCTGGCCCTCATCGCCCACACCAAGAACGAGTTCATCCTGGACTTCGCCCTCCTCCAGCCCCAGGGCGGGGCCATCGTGGTGAGCCGGGTGATCACCAGCCCCCAGCACGCCAAGGCCCTCCTGAGGAGCCTGGCGGAGAACGTGGCCCGCTACGAGGAGACCTTCGGGCCCATCCCCGAACCCGTGGCGGAAGGGCAGGCCTAGACGATCTGGTACCCGAACCGCCCGCCTAGGACCCCAAGGGCCCCTAGGCGGGCTTCCGTTTCCTCCCGGGAAGAGAGAAGGCCCTCTTCCAGAAGGTAGAGGAGGCCGGAAAGCTCCCCCAGGAGCACGAAGCCGTACCGCCTCCCCTCCTCCTCCCAAAGCCGCTCCATGGCCATGCGGGCCATGCGGTGGGGGACCTTCAGGTAGTGGCCGGGGCCGTGGTGGGCCTTGGGGGCGGGATGGGGGTTTCCGGGCTGGCAGTAGCCGGGGTCCTCGTCCGTAAGCACCCCCCGGCAGGCCAGGGGGCGGTGGGGGTAGACCCCGCAAAGCCCCCCTTCCAGGAGGGGGCAAGGCCGCTTCAGGAGGAAAAAGCGCTCGGGAAAGCGGGGGTCGTCCTTGGCCTCCTTGAGGAGGGCAAGCCGCGCCTGCCCTTCCGCCCGCACCCTCGCCCGCTGGGCCTCGGTGAGGTGGGGGAGGAGGGCCTCCGCCTCGAGGCGGGAGGCGGTCACCCAGCCGTAGCAGCAGGCGAAGCACCCTGCCCGGCAGGACACCCCAAGCCCCTTCCAGGCGAGGAAGTCCCGGATGGCCTCGTCCAGGGCCCGTGCTTCCCGCTCAAAGACCTCCACGAGGAGTAGAGTAAGGGCATGCCCGCGCCCTTTCTAGAACCCCTGGAGCCGGGGCTGCCCCCGGCGGTGTCCGCCTGGGTCAAGGGGCTTAAGGAGGTGGAGGCCCATCTGGGGAAGTGGGCCTTCGACCTTCCCGAGGAGGCCTTCTGGTGGCGGCCCAAGGAGGGGGTGAACCCCATCGGCGGCCTGGTGCGCCACATTGCGGGAAGCTCCCTGCGCCTCGCCGCCTACGCCCTTCCCCTGGCCCTTCCCGAATGGGCGAGGAAGGGGCGGGAGTGGGAGCTTTTGGGCGAGGCGGAGCCCAAAGAGGAGGTGGCGGCCCGCTTTAAGGAGGCCTGGGGGGCCATTCTGGAGGCCCTAAGGGGGCTCAAGGAGGAGGACCTTCCTGCCCCCGTGCGGGTGGGGAGCCAAGGGGTGGAGGCCCCGAGGGTTCACGTCCTCCACCACCTGGTGGAGCACGCCCAGCACCACGCGGGCCAGATCATCTACGCCCGCAAGCTCCTGGGGGTAGGATAGGGGCATGGAACGCATCGGCCTGCGCGCGGCACCCAGGCTTTCCCTCGAGGCCCTAAAGGAGGCCCTCCGCGGCCTGAAGCTCCCCGAGACCAAGGTCTACCTCATCACCGACTGGCAGGACCGGAGGGACAAGGCCCGCTACGCCCTCCTCCTCCACGGGAAGAAAGACCTCCTCATACCGGACGCCTTCGGCCCCGCCTTCCCCGGGGGGGAGGAGGCCTTAGCGGAGGCCATCCGGCTTTTGGAGGCGGGGGGTGCGCGCAAGTTCTACGAGGCGGTGGTGGCCCCGGGGGAGCTCACCGCCCTTCTCAGCCTGCCCCCTGAGGAACTCCTGAAGCGGGTCCAGGCGGTGGCCAACCCCGCAGACCCCGGCCTCTACCGCCGGGCGGCCTAGGCGTAAAGGGCCCTAAGCCGGGCGGCCTCCCCTGCCAGGGCGGGAAGGCGGCTTAGGTCCACCCCGGTGGCAAGGCCCCGCGCCTCCAGGTGGGGCAGGAGGAGCTCCGTGGGGAGGTTCCCCACCAGCTCGTCCCCGGCGAAGGGGCACCCCCCCACCCCCGCCAGGGCCCCTTCCAGCCAAAAGACCCCGGCCTCGAGGGCAGCCTCCGCCTTTTCCCAGGCCTCCTCCCGCCGGGCGTGGAGGTGGGCCCCGATGCCCTCGGGGCCGAAGCGCTCCACCACCGCCCCCAAGACCTCCCGGATCCGCCCCGCGTCCGCCACCCCGTAGGTGTCCGCCAGGGCGATCTCCCTCACCCCCAGGGCCCTAAGGCGCGCCACGGCCTCCACCACCATCCCCACGTCCCAGGGGTCCCCGTAGGGGTTGCCGAAGGCCATGGAGAGGTAGACCACCAGGCCCAGCCGCCCCTCCACCGCCTTCGCCATGGCCTCCACCAGGGGCCAGGACTCCTCCAGGCCCCGGTTGGTGTTCCTCCGCTGGAAGGTTTCCGAAAGGGAGAGGGGGTAGCCCACGTGGGTGAGGTTTTTGGCCCTCAGGGCGCGCTCCAGACCCTTCTCGTTGGCCACGATGGCCAGGTAGGTCCGGCCCTGGGGAGGGGGGAGGGCGGCCAAGACCTCCTCCGCGTCCGCCATCTGGGGGACCCACTTGGGGGAGACGAAGCTCGTGAGGTCCAGGTGGCGGAAGCCGGCCTCCAGGAGGGCCTTCAGGAAGGCCACCTTTTCCTCCGTGGGGATAAAGCGGCGAAAGCCCTGCCAAGCGTCGCGGGGGCACTCCACGTAGCGGATCATCCTCCCTCCAAAAGGCCGCGGGCGTGGGCTAGGGCGGCCTCCGTGTACTGGCCGGAGAGGAGGCGGGCGAGCTCCCGCACCCTGGCCTCCCCCTCCAGAAGCTCCACCCGCACCCCCTCCCCCTCCTTCACCACCCGGAAGTGGCGGTCCGCCTTGGCGGCGATCTGGGGCAGGTGGGTCACCACCAAGACCTGGCGGCGTTGGGCCAGGCGGGCCAGGCGCTCGGCCACCCGCCAGGCGGCCTCCCCCCCAAGCCCCGCGTCCACCTCGTCCAGGACCACCGTGGGGGCCTCGGCCCCCGTGAGGAGGGCCAGGGCCAGGGCCAGGCGGGCGAGCTCCCCGCCGCTGGCCCCCGAGAGGGGCCCTGGGGGCAGGTGGGGGTTGGCGGAGAAGCGGAAGGCCACCTCCTCCAGGCCCGAAGGCCCGGGCTCGGGGAGGGGGATGAGCTCCACCAGAAAGCGGGCCTGGGCAAGGCCCAAGACGGCAAGCTCCTCCCCCATGGCCGCCTCCAGCCGCCTCGCCGCCTCCTGCCGGGCCCGGCCCAGGGCCTCCCCCCTGGAGCGCACCTCGGCCCAGGCCGCCCCTAGGGCCTCCTCCAGGGCCTTAAGCCTTTCCTCCCCCCCCTCCAGGCCCCTAAGCTCCTCCTCCAGCCTTTCTGCGTGGGCCAGGACCTCCTCCAGGGTGGGGCCGTACTTGCGCTTCAGGCGCTCCAGGAGGGCGAGCCGGGCCTCCAGGGCCTCGAGGCGCGCGGGGTCCGCCTCCAGGCCCTCCAGGTAGGCCTCGAGCTCCACCGCCACCGCCCGCACCGCCCTGAGGGCCCCTTCCAGGTCCTGAAGGAGAGGCTCCAGGCCCCCGTCCACCCGGGCCGCGGCCTGGAGCTCCCGCGCCGCCTGAGCCAGGAGGTCGGCCCCGCCCTCCTCCGTAAGGAGGGCGTAGGCCCGCCCGGCCCGGGCCCTTAAGGTCTCCAGGTGGCGCAGGCGGCGGGCCTCCCCCTCCAGGGCCTCGTCCTCCCCGGGGGCGGGCTTGGCCTCCCGGATCTCCTTGAGCTGGAAGCGGAGAAGGTCCTCCCGCTCCGCCTTCTGCCTTAAAGCCCTTTCCAGGGCCTCCTTCTCCGCCAGAAGGGCCCGGTGGCGGGCGTAGGCCTCCCGGTAGGCCGCCTTCAGGGCGGGGTCCAGGAGGGCGTCTAGGGCCTCCTCCTGCCGCTTGGGGCGGAGGAGGGCGAAAGCCGCGTGCTGGGCGTGGAGGGAGGCCCAGCGCTCGGCCTCCTCGGCCAGCTCCCTGAGGCTCACCACCTCCCCGTCGATGCGGGGGGTGGAGCGGGCCCCCACCCGGCGGGAGAGGACCCGTTCCTCCCCTTCCCCCTGGAAGAAGGCGGTGACCAGGAGGCTATCCCCGAAAGGCCCTACGAGCCCTTCGGGCTTTCCCCCAAGGAGGAGGGCCAGGGCGTCCACGAAGAGGCTCTTCCCCGCCCCGGTCTCGCCGGTGAGGACGTTGAGGCCGGGGGCGAGGTCCAAGGCGGCCTCCCGTATGACGGCGAGGTTTTGCACCTCGAGGCGGCGGAGCATCCGCCTCCCATTCTAAAGGCCCCCGGACCCGGAATGCGCAGCGATCCTACGGATTTTCTGCTATCCTGAAAGTATGCCCACCCCCCTCATCCTCTCCCGAAGGGGCCAGATCACCCTCCCCAAGGAAGTGCGGGAGAAGCTTGGCCTCAAGGCTGGGGATGCCCTCCTCTTGCGGGTGGAGGGGGGCAAAATCGTCCTGGAACCTGCCCTTCTCCTCAGCTACGAGGTCTATACCGAGGAGCGTCTAGAGGAGTTCCAGAAAGCCGCGGAGGTTAGCCCAGAGGAGCTTGCAGAGTTCCGACGGGCCTGGGGCCTGGAGTGAAGGTTTTTCTGGACGCCCACGTCCTCTTCTCCATGGCCCTAGGAGGGCCGGTGTTCTCCACCCTATGGGAGGCTGGGAAGCGGGGCCGGTTCAAGCTCTGCACCAGCGGATTTTGCCTCCTGGAAGCCCACCGAAACCTAGAGCAGAAAGCCCCCTCGGCCCTCCAGCGTTGGGAAGCGCTCCTAGAGCCCATAGAACAGGTACCCGAAGCCAGGCCCCTGCCCTGGATGATGGACCTACTCCCGGAAAAGGACCTTCCTGTACTGGCGGCGGCGGTGGCGGCGCGGGCCACCCACCTCCTTACCGGGGACCTGCGCCACTTTGGTCCCCTCATGGGCCGGGAGGACCTGCCCCTAAGGGTCCTCACCCCGGCGGCCTTCATCCGCACGGTGCGGCCCTAGGGCATGGGGTGCTCCAGGGCAAGCCGCCGCACCTCCTCCCTTAAGGCCTCGGAGGGCCCCTCGGTGAGGGCGCGGTCAATGAGCTCGGCCACCTTGGGCATCTCCTCGGGGGTGAAGCCCCGGGTGGTGATGGCGGGGGTGCCGATGCGGATGCCGGAGGTCACCTTAGGGGGCTTGGGGTCAAAGGGGATGGCGTTCTTGTTCACGGTGATGCCCACCGCGTCCAGCCTCTCCTCCGCCTCCTTGCCCGTGAGGCCCTTGGGGCGGAGGTCCACCAGCATGAGGTGGTTGTCCGTACCCCCGGTGACGATGCGGTAGCCCCGCTCGGCAAGCTCCTGGGCGAGGCGCTTGGCGTTTTCCACCACCAGGCGGCTATACTCCTTGAACTCGGGCTGGAGGGCCTCAAAGAAGGCCACGGCCTTCCCCGCGATCACGTGCTCCAGGGGGCCGCCCTGGATGCCGGGGAAGATGAGCTTGTCTATCTTTTTCCCCAGTTCAGGGTCGTTCCCCACGATGAGCCCGCCCCTCGGGCCCCTCAGGGTCTTGTGGGTGGTGCTGGTCACCACGTGGGCGTGGGGCACGGGGTTCGGGTGGAGCCCTGCGGCCACCAGCCCCGCGAAGTGGGCCATGTCCACCACCAGGTAGGCCCCCACCTCGTCCGCGATCTTGCGGAAGGCCTCAAAGTCCCAGAAGCGGGGGTAGGCGCTGGCCCCGGCCACGATGACCTTGGGCCGGTGCTCCAGGGCGAGCCGGCGCACCGCCTCGAGGTCAATGCGCTCCGTCTCGGGGTCCACCCCGTAGGAGACCACCTTGTAAAGCCTTCCGGAGAAGTTCACCCTGGCCCCGTGGGTGAGGTGGCCCCCTGAGGCCAGGTCCATGCCCATAAGGGTGTCCCCCGGCTCCATGAGGGCCATGTAGACGGCCATGTTGGCCTGGGAACCGGAGTGGGGCTGGACGTTGGCCCAGGCCGCGCCGAAGAGGGCCTTGGCCCGCGCTATGGCCAGGCTCTCCACCTGGTCGATGACCTCGCACCCCCCGTAGTAGCGGGCCCCGGGGTAGCCCTCGGCGTACTTGTTGGTGAGGACGCTCCCCACCGCTTCCCGCACCTCCTTGGAAACGAAGTTCTCGCTGGCGATGAGCTCCAGCCCCTCCCGCTGGCGCTTCTCCTCGAGGGCGATGAGCCGGAAGATCTCCTCGTCCCGCACCCTGGTCCCGAGCATAGGGGGATTATACCGAAGCGGAGGGGCATCCGGTAAGCTTAGGGCATGAAAGGGAACGCCCTCACCTGGTTCAAATGGGGTATTGCCCTCACCGCGCTCGTCCTTCTCTTCACCATTATTCTGATCAACTTCACCACCAGCCGCGACCTCCCCGAGCTGGTCCGGGTGCAGGTGGAGCGGTACGCGGTGTGCAGCTACTGGTTCTTCGGCTGGCACCTGGCCTCCACGGGGGCCTTCGCCTTTGCCTTCCTCCTCCTGGGCTTTTTGGGGGGGCTTGGGCTTGGGGTGTTCCTGGCGCGGAGGCGGGGCTAGAGGGTTTCCAGGGCGAGCTTCTCCCCTTCCAGAGGGACCCCGGCGGGGTAGCGGCCGTTGAAGCAGGCCAGGCAGACGGGCCGGCCGATGGCCCTCAAGACCCCCTCCTCCGAGAGGAAGGCCAAGGAGTCCGCCTCGATGTAGGCCCGGATCTCCTCCACGCTCTTCTCCGCGGCGATGAGCTCCTTGCGGGCCGCGGTGTCGATGCCGTAGTAGCAGGGGAAGCGGATGGGGGGGCTGCTCACCCGGAAGTGGACCTCCAGCGCCCCCGCCTCCTTGAGCATGCGCACGATCCTTTTGCTGGTGGTGCCCCGCACGATGGAGTCGTCGATGAGGACCACCCGCTTGCCCCGCACGGCCCCCGTGGGGGAAAGCTTGAGCCTGGTCTTCAGGTCGCGGAGCTCCTGGGTGGGCTGGATGAAGGTGCGGCCCGCGTAGGGGTTCTTGTAGAGGCCGAACTCCAGGGGCAGGCCCGAGGCCCGGGCGTAGCCCACCGCGGCCCCGATGCCGGAATCCGGCACGGGCACCACGAGGTCGGCCTCCGCGGGGGCCTCGAGGAAGAGCTCCTCCCCCATCCTGACCCTAGCGGCGTAGGCCTCCACCCCGTCCAGGAGGCTGTCGGGCCGGGCGAAGTAGATCCACTCAAAGGCGCAAGGGGTGGGGCTTGGGGGAAGGGCCTGGAGGCTTTTGAGCTCCCCCTCCTCCACCCAGACCACCTCCCCGGGGCGGACGTCCCTTACGTACTCCGCCCCCATGAGGGCGAGGGCCGGGGGCTCGGAGGCGAAGGCGTAGCCCCAGGGGGCCTTCCCAATGGAAAGCGGGCGCACCCCGTGGGGGTCGCGGAAGGCCACCACCGTGGTGCGGTCCATGAGGAGGATGGAGTACCCCCCTTCCAGAAGGCGCATGGCCTCCGCCACCGCCTCCGGCAGGGGGAGGTGGCCCATGCGGGCCAGGAGGAGGAGCATGACCTCGGTGTCCGTGGTGCTCTGGAAGGTGGCCCCCTCCTTGAGAAGGCGGTCCCTGAGGGGCTTGGCGTTCACAAAGTTCCCGTTATGGGCGATGGCCAGCACCCCGTGGGCGGTGCGGGCGGTGAGGGGTTGGGCGTTGAAGCGCAGGTTGGAGCCCGTGGTGGAGTAGCGGGCGTGGGCGAGGCCCAAGCGGGCCCCGGGAAGGCGGAGCCGCGAGAGGCGCTCTTCCGTGAAGACCTGGTTCACCAGGCCGAGGTCCTTCTCCACCGCAAACTCCCGCCCGTCGGAAACCGCGATCCCCGCGGCCTCCTGCCCCCGGTGCTGGAGGGCGAGGAGGCCCAGGTGCAAAAGCCCGGCCGCATCCAGCGGCTCCCCGCTCCAAAGCCCTAAAACCCCGCACTCCTCCTGGGGCTTATCCATCCAGCACCTCCCGTAGGGGCCTCTTCCAGGCCGCCAAGAGCTCGTCCACCCCCCACTCTAGCACCCCTTCGGGGGTCAGGACCGTGAGCGTCCTCCCCCCCGTCTCCCCCAGGACCCGGTAGGGGAGGCCCCAGGCCTCGAGGCGGGCCGTGGCCTCGGGGAGCTTTTCTTTGGGCACGGTGAAGAGGACCCGGCTTGGGGCCTCCCCGAAGAGGGCCTCCGGGCCCCGCTCCCGTACCTCCACCGTGGCCCCGATCCCGTAGGGGAAGGTCATCTCCGCCAGGGCCACCAAAAGACCCCCCTCCGCCACGTCGTGGGCGGTGTCCGTGACCCCTTCCGCCACCAGGGTGCGGATGGCCTCCTGCACCGCCTTCTCCCGGGCGAGGTCTATGGGCGGGGGGCTTCCCACCTCGAGGCCCAGGAGGACCCAAAGGGCCTCGCTGGCCCCCAGGTGCCCCCTTTCCTCCCCGATGAGGAGGACCACCTCCCCGGGCCTCCTAAAGCCCATCCCCGCCCTCCGGCGCACGTCCAAAACCCCCACCACCCCCACCATGGCCGTGGGGAGGATGCGCCGCCCCCCCGACTCGTTGTAGAGGGAGACGTTCCCCGAGACCACGGGAAGCCCCAGGGCCAGGCTCGCCTCCTTCAGCCCCCGCACCGTCTCCCGGAGCTCGTGGTAGCCCTCCGGAGTCTCGGGGCTTCCCAGGTTGAGCCCGTCGGTGTAGGCAAGCGGCCTCGCCCCCACCACGGACACGTTGCGGCTGGCCTCGGCCAGGGCGTGGACCGCCCCCAGGTAGGGGTCCAGGAGGCTGTAGCGGGGGTTCTGGTCCACCTTGGCGGCGATGGCCAGGTGGGTGCCCTTGATCCAGAGCACGGCCGCGTCCCCCTGGCCCGGGGAGAGGGCGGTGCGGGTGCCCACCTGGTGGTCGTAGCGCTCGTAGACCGCCTCCCGGCTTGCGAGGTTGGGGGAGGCGAGGAGCTTGGGGAGGGCCTCCCTGGGGTCCACCGCAAGGGGGGGGATGGGGGTTTCCCGCCTCCTCCGGATCTCCGGGTCCTCCTGGGCCAGGCGCACGTAGGTGGGGGCCTCGGCCAGGGCCTCCGTGGGGACCTCGGCCACCACCTCCCCCCGGAAGAGGACCCGGAAGACGGGCTCGGGGATGGTGCGGGCCACGGGCACGCAGTCCAAGCCCCACTTGCGGAAGACCTCCTCCAGGGCCTTCTCCTTCCCCTCCTTCGGCACCAGGACCATGCGCTCCTGGCTTTCGGAAAGGAGGAGCTCCATGGGCCCCATCCCCTCCTCCCGGGTGGGGACCCGGTCCAGGAAGAGCTCCACCCCGAGGCCGGACTTGTGGGCGAGCTCCGCCAGGCTGCTGGTAAGCCCCGCCGCCCCCATGTCCTGCACGCCCTCCACCAGATCGGCCTCGATGGCCTCGAGGGTGGCCTCCAGGAGGAGCTTCCCCAGGAAGGGGTCCCCCACCTGGACCGCGGGCCGGTCCTTCTCCTTGTCCTCCGAGAGCTCCTCGCTGGCGAAGGCCGCGCCGCCGATCCCGTCCCGCCCCGTCTTGGCCCCGGCGTAGTAGACCGGCCGGCCCAAGGAGGCCCGGCTCCGCTTGAGCTTGTCCTCCCGCAGGAGGCCGATGCACATGGCGTTCACCAGGGGGTTTTCCCGGTAGCCCTCGTGGAAGTAGAGGTCCCCCCCCACCGTGGGCACCCCGATGGCGTTCCCGTAGAAGGCGATGCCCGAGACCACCCCCTTGAGGAGGTAGCGGCCCTTGGCCTCCAGAGGAGGGCCAAAGCGCAGGGAGTCCAGGAGGGCGATGGGCCGGGCCCCCATGCTCATCACGTCCCGGATGATCCCCCCTACCCCTGTGGCCGCCCCCTGGAAGGGCTCCACCGCGGAGGGGTGGTTGTGGCTCTCGATCTTGAAGGCCACCGCCCACCCCTCCCCGATGCGCACCACCCCCGCGTTCTCCCCCGGGCCCTGGAGGACCGCCTCCCCCTCCTTGGGGAGCTCCTTGAGGAGGGGGCGGGAGTTCTTGTAGGCGCAGTGCTCGCTCCACATGACCTTGAAGAGGTGGAGCTCCACCCGGTTCGGGGCGCGGCCCAAGCGCCTCAGGATCTCCCGGTACTCCCCCTCGGGGATGCCGAGCTCGCGGGCCAGGGTCTCCATCACGTGAGGAGGGGGAGGAGCTCGCGGTGGTCCTTCACCTTGGCCGTGGGCTTCACCTCCCCGTTCACCTCCTTCAGGCCCACGTACTGGACCGCCCAGGGGTAGCCCGCGCCGAAGGCCCCCTTGATGTCCGTGTGGGGCAGGTCCCCCACGTGGAGGGCCTCCTCCGGGGCCACCCCCAGGGCCTCGAGGGCCACCCGGAAGGCCTCCGGGCGGGGCTTCACGTACCCGGTCTCGTCGGAGAAGCTATAGGCCTGGAAGAGGTCCAGGCCCTGCCTTTTCAGGTGCTCCCGGAGGAGCCTTCCCGGGGTCACGCCGGTGTCGGAGACGAGGGCGAGCGGGTACCTCTTGGCGAGCTCCTTCAGGGCGGAAACCCCCGGCAAGGGGGTGAGGTCCACGAGGAGGGAGCTTTCCTCCAGCCTCCTCGCGGTGAGGGCGATGAGGCCGGGGTCGTGGGGGGCCCCCAGCAGGGCGAAGATGCGGGCCACCCGGTCGTAGGTGGACAGGTGCTCCCCCGCCCGCCAGGCCTCCTCAAAGGCCAGGGCCGCCTGCCGGTAGGCCTCCCGCACCTCCCCCTCCTCCGCGGGGTGCCCGGCCTCGGAAAGGGCGTCCAGGAGGATCTCGTACCGCGCGGGCATGACCTTTTCCAAAAACGCCGGCCCCTCGGTGAAGAGGGTGCCCCAGAAATCAAAGGTGATGGCTTTGGGTTTCATCTTCCCTCCTTCAGGCCCAGGAAAAGGGGCAGGCCGTCCGTCCCCCCCAGGACCTCGTCCACCGCCCGCTCGGGGTGGGGCATCATCCCCAGAACATTCCCCCCTTCGTTCACGATGCCCGCGATGTCCAGAAGGCTCCCGTTGGGATTATAGTCCTCCTCCCCCTTTAAGGGGGCGTAGCGGAAGAGGATGAGGCCCTCCCCCTCCAAGCGGCTCAAGGTCTCGGGGTCCGCGTAGTACCGCCCCTCCGCGTGGGCGATGGGCAGCCTCAGGACCTGGCCCTTCTCGTACCGCCGGGTGAAGGGGAGGTCGTTCCGCTCCACCCGCACCCCCACCCACTTGCAGGTGAAGTGGAGGTTGAGGTTGGCGAGGAGGGCCCCGGGGAGAAGCCCGGCCTCCGTGAGGACCTGGAAGCCGTTGCACACCCCGATCACGTACCGCCCCTCCCGGGCGAACCGCCGGACCTCCTCCATGATGGGGCTCTTGGCGGCCAGGGCCCCCGCACGGAGGTAGTCCCCGTAGCTGAACCCCCCGGGGAGGAAGACCCCGTCAAAGCCCTTTAGCTCCCGCTCCGTGTGCCAGACGAACTCCGCCTCCATCCCCGCCCGCTCAAAGGCAAAGCGGGCGTCCTCGTCGCAGTTGGAGCCGGGGAAGCGGACGATGGCCCACCTCATAGGGGTTTCAAGGCCTCCAGGGTCCAGGTTTCCATCACGGGGTTCGCCAGGAGGCGGGCCATGGCCTGGGCCTTTTCCCGGGCCTCCGCCTCGCCGCTTGCGGGGAAGACCACCTCCAAGACCTTCCCCACCCGCACCGCCTCCACCTCGTGGCCTAGGCCCTTTAGGACCCCCTCCACCGCCCGGCCCTGGGGGTCCAGGATGCCCTCTTTGAGCTCTATGAGAATGGTCGCCTGGTAGCGCATCTTCACCCCAACACCCGCCTCAGGACCTCTTGGTAGGCCTCCTCCACACCCCCCAGGTCCTTGCGGAAACGGTCCTTGTCCATGGGCTCGCCGGTCTTCAGGTCCCAAAGCCGCATGGTGTCCGGGCTGATCTCGTCCGCGAGGAGGATCTCCCCCCCGTGGCGGCCGAACTCCAGCTTGAAGTCCACAAGCTCAAGCCCCCGCTCCAGGAAGAAGGCCCTTAGGACCTCCCCCGTCCTTAGGGCCAGGCGGGTGAGGGTTTCCACCTCCTCTTCCGTGGCGAGCCCCAGGGCGAGCACCGCCTCCTTGCAGATCAAGGGGTCCCCTAAGGCGTCGTTCTTGAGGGAGAACTCCACCAAAGGGGCCCTAAGGGGCATGCCCTCCTCCAGGCCGTAGCGCCGGGCGAAGCTGCCCGCCGCCCGGTAGCGGACGATGACCTCGAGGGGGATGATCTCCACCCGCTTCACCCGCATCTCCCGGTCGGAAAGCTCCTCCAGGAAATGGGTGGGGATGCCCTGGGCCATGAGGAGGCGGAAAAGGGCCGCGGAGACCTTGTTGTTCACCACCCCCTTGCCCGGGATGACCCCCCTTTTCTGGGCGTTGAAGGCCGTGGCCTCGTCCTTGAAGTAGACGCGGAGGTGCTCCCCTTCCGGGTAGAGGATCTTTGCCTTGCCCTCGTATAGCTTCTCCATGCCTGCCCCCGGGCGCGAAAGCCCTTTAGGCCATTCTACCCCGCCCCTAAAGGGGAAGGAGGCGGGTGCCGTCCGATGGCCCCTTCCTCCAAGGCCTGGCCAAATCTCCAGAACCGGCTCCAGGGCCTCCGGGGGCTCCGCCGAAGGAGGATCACGCTGGGCCCTTTGCTTCCGGTCAAGGCAAGAAGGCGGGAAAAGTCTAGATCGGCGGTAAGGATAATGTAGCCCGATTCGCGCGCCCAGGCGAAAAGCACCTCATCGGGCGGGCCCACTTCCCCCCACCAAAGGGCCTCCCGCCACCTAGGGGAGAGGTTCATGGCCACCAAAAGCCTCATGCAAGGGCGTGCGCTTCCTCCTCCAAACGCCAAGCGGCGTAGGCCAAAGCCTCCTGGATGTCCTCGAGGGTGAGCTGGGGATAATCCCGGAGAAGGTCTTCCGGGCGCTCCCCATGGGCCAGGCGCCGGAGAAGGGCGGCCACGGCGATGCGCGGGAACTGGGGTATACCCCCATCTTAAAGCCCAAACCGGGCGTAGATGGCGTCCACGTGGCGGAGGTAGTAGCCGGGGTCAAAGAGGGCGGCCAAGGCCTCCCCCTTCAGGGGGTTTTCCGGGTCCCTTTCCAGTAGCTCCCGGAAAGAAACCCCCTCCTCCCAGCTCTTAAGGGCGTTCCGCTGCACCAGGGCGTAGGCCCGGTCCCGGGGAAGCCCGTGGGCGATGAGGGCGTTGAGGACCCTTTGGGAGTAGACCAGGCCCCGGGTGAGGTCCAGGTTGGCCCGGATGCGGTCCTCAAAGACCACCAGGCCATCCAGGATCCCCTTAAGCCGCCTCAGGGCGTAGTGGGCCAGGGTGGTGGCGTCCGGGAGGACCACCCGCTCCACGGAGGAGTGGGCGATGTCCCGCTCGTGCCAGAGGGCGATGTTCTCCAGGGCCGGCCCCAGGTAGCCCCTAAGGAGGCGGGCCATCCCGGTGAGGTTTTCCAGGCCCACGGGGTTCTTCTTGTGGGGCATGGAGGAGCTTCCCGTCTGCCCCTCGCGGAAGGGCTCTTGGGCCTCGAGGACCTCCGTGCGCTGGAGGTGGCGGAGCTCCACCGCCACCCGCTCCAGGTTCCCCCCGAGGAGGGCCAAGGCGGCGAGGACCTCCGCGTGCCGGTCCCGGGGGACCACCTGGGTGGAGATGGGCTCCGGGACGAGGCCCAGCCGCCGGGCCACGTGGGCCTCCACCTCGGGGGGCACGTGGGCGTAGTTGCCCACGGAGCCCGAGAGCATGGCCACCCCAATCCCCTCCCGCGCCCTCTTCAGCCTTTCCTCGTCCCGGAGGAAGGCGGAAAAGAAGGAGAGGAAGCGGAGGCCGAAGCTGGTGGGCTCCGCGTGCACCCCGTGGGTGCGGCCGATGGCCGGGGTCTTCTTGTAGCGGAGGGCGAGGGCTTTTAGGGCCTCCTCCACCCCCTTAAGCTCCTCCAGGACCAGGCCCAGGGCCTCCTTCAGGAGGAAGTTCTGGGCGGTGTCCACGATGTCCGAGCTGGTGAGGCCGAGGTGGAGGTAGCGGGCCACCTCCTCGTCCCCCGTCCACTCCACCAGGGCCCGGGTGAAGGCCACCAGGTCGTGCCGGGTGACCTCCTCAAGCTCCGCCACCCGCAGGGCGAAGCGCTCGTCCAGGGGCTTTTCCTCTAGGGCCTTGAGGAGGCTGGCCGCGGTGCCCTTGGGCACCTCCCCCAGGGCCTCCCAGGCCTCGAGGGCGTAGGCCTCCACCCGGGCCCAGGTCCGGTAGCGGCTGGCCTCCGACCAGAGGGCCCGCATCTCCTCCGTCTGGTAGCGGGCGATCATGGCCCTTAGGGTATCACCTTCTGAGGGCGGCCAAGAGCCCCAGGAGGGCCCCCAGCCAGCGGAGGGGCCTAAAGGGGAGGAGGCTTAGGAGGAAGGCGAGAAGCTCAGCCCGCCGCCCGGGGGGTAACCTCCGCCAAAAGGCCCGCACCCCGCCCAAGACGCGTCCCCAAAGGACCAGGGCCCGCCAGAGCCTCCGGATGCCCATGCCTTCAGGATACCGGGGCGGGCCGGAAGAGGAGGAAACTGCGCTCCACCTCCCCCTCCAGGACCTCCCCCGTGAGGAGGTCCTCCCCCCTAGGAAGCCGAAGCCTAGCCCCTTCCGGGGCGAAAAAGGCCCAGACCTCCTCTTTCCCATGGCGCCGCCTGAAGGCCAGCACCCCTTTAGGGGCCTTGAGGGGAAGGAGGCTTCCTTGCCGCAAAGGGAGGAGGCCCTTCTTCAGGGCCACGAGCCTTTGGATGAAGGCGAGAAGGCCCTTATCCCAAAGGGACTCGTCCCAGGGGAAGGGGGCGCGGCAGTAGGGGTCCCCCCGCCACTCCCCGTAGGGGTTCGGCTGGGAGAGGCCCACCTCGTCCCCGTAGTAGATGGCCGGGCTTCCCGGGAAGGCGAAGAGGAGGGCGTAGGCCAGCCGGAGGCGGTCCTTGTCCCCCTTAAGCCGCCACAGGGCCCGGGGGATGTCGTGGGAGGAGAGGAGGGTGTACATGCTCTGGCGGAGCCCTAGGGGAAGGGCGGCGTAGTGGTCGAAGAGCACCCCCCAAAGCCCCTCCGCGTCCAGGTCCACCGGCCTTCCCTCGTGGTCCCGGCCCGAAAGCCAGGCCATGACCGGGTGGGCGAAGCCCGCGTAGTGCATGGCCCCGTCCAGGGTGTGGGCCCTCAAGGTGGGGATGGTGTCGTAGGAGAGCTCCCCAAACACCAAGGCGTCCTCCCGGGCCTCCTTGGCCGCCAGGGCCAGGGCCCTAAGCCAGCGGGGGTTTTCCCGGTCCGTCCCCCCCTCCCCGATGGAATGGGCCACGTCCAGCCGCCAGCCGTGGCAGAGGCGCATCCAGTGGCGGATGGGGGCCTTGGGGGCGTAGACGAAGCGCTCCTGGGTGAGCGGGGAGGCGTAGTCCAGCTTGGGCATGCTCTTTACCCCCCAAAAGCTGGCGTAGCTCCCATCGGGGTAAAAGGTGAACATCCCCCGCTCGGGGCTTTCCGGCTCCTCCAGGGCGCGGCGGAACCAGGGGTGGGTGGCCCCCACGTGGTTGAAGACCCCGTCCAGCACGAGCCGCATGCCCCCCGCCTCCAAGGCCTCGTACAGGGCCCTCAGGGCCTCCTCGCCCCCCAGGTGGGGGTCCACCCGCAGGTAGTCCTCGGTGTCGTAGCGGTGGCTGGAGGGGCTTTGGAAGATGGGGGTGAGGTAGAGGACCTCCACCCCCAGGGCCTTCAGGTAGGGAAGGGCCTCCACCACCCCGAAGAGGTCCCCCCCGTAGAACTCCAAGGCCCCTTCCGGCCCCGGAGGCTCGTGCCAGGCCTTCCTGCGGATGGGCCTTCCCCCGAGGGTCCAGGCCCCGTCCTTTGGGGCGAGCCCAGGCCGCCCCTGCCGGAAGCGGTCGGGGAAGATCTGGTAGAACACGGCCCCCAAGGCCCAGGAAGGGGGCAAGGGGGGACCGGCCAGGAGGTGGAAGAAGCGGTCATAGCGGGGCAGGGTCTTTTCCAGGCCGTGGCTTCCGAAAAACCCCTCCGGGAGGCGGAAGAGGTAGCGAAAGGGGCTCTCCCCCACCCGGACCCGCACCCGAAGCCCCCCGGGGAAGGGGCTCATGGGCTTGGCGTGCACCTCCCCGTCCCTTTGGTAGAGGAAAAGGCCCTCCCGGGCGCGGGTTTCCAGGCGGAACTCCACCTCCTCCCCAAGCCCAGGGAACGGGGGGTCCAGGTGCTCCAGGTCGTGCCTCATTCCTTCACCGCCCCCGCGGTGTAGCCGGACACGAAGTACTGCTGGAAGCCGTAGAAGAGAAAGAGGATGGGGAGGGAGCCTAAGACGCTCGCCGCGGCGAAGACCCCCCACTTGGTCTGGAACTGGCCGGTGGTGAAGCTCCTCAGGCCCACCCCCACGTTCCAGCTCTCCACCCCCGTGAGGACCAGGTTGGCCAGGACGAACTCCGAGTAGGTGCCCACGAACTGCAGGAGGAAGATGAAGACGAACATGGGGGCGGAAAGGGGGAGGAGGATTTTGGTGAAGACCTGCCACTTGGTGGCCCCGTCCACCATGGCCGCCTCCTCGAGGCTCGGGCTGATGCTCTCCAGGTACCCCTTGTACACCCAGGTCCCGAAGCTGATGATCCCTCCCGAGTAGGCCAGGACCAGCCCGGTGAAGGTGTTCAGGAGGTCCAGGCGGGAAAGGAGGTAGTAGATGGCCACCAGGGCCAAAAACCCGGGGAACATCTGCACGAAGATGAAGAAGAGGAGGAGGGGGTAGCGGCCAGGGAAGCGGAAGCGGGCGAAGGCGTACCCCGCGGTGGCCGTGAGGAGGACGGCGAGGAGCCCGGTCATCCCCGAGATGAGGAAGGTGTTCCGCACCCAGAGGAGGAACTTGGTCTCCGTGCCCTGACCCGTAAACTGCCCCGGGGAAAGGGAAAGGGCCAGGGCAAACACGGAAAGGGCGAGGAGGAGGAGAAGCCGCCCCTGCCCGCGCTCGAGCCCTTCCCCATCCCCCACCATCCGGCGGAGGAGGGCCAGAGCCCCCACCCCAAGAAGGCTAAGCCCCGCCACCAGGAGAAGGAGGAGCTGGTAGGGGTAGAGCACCACCCCTTCCACCAGCCGGGCGTAGTTTTCCAGGGAGGGGTTCGGGAGGTAGGGGATGACCTTGGCGTCCAGGAGGAGGAAGCCCGTCTCGGGGCGGCGGAAGCTGAAGAGGTTGTTGGTGGGGTCAAAGCTCGCCGCCACCACCTGGACCACGGGGTAGTAGGCCAAAAGGACCACGGTCCAGAGGAAGAGGTGGGTCAGGCCCTGGAGGAAGAGGGGCCAGGGGCTCAACCGCCTCCCCTTCTGGCGGAGGAAGGCGGTGTAGAGGAGGCTATAGAGGAGGACGAGGAGGGCAAGCCCCAGGTAGCCCAAAAGGGCGTAGGCCCAGCCGTAGGGCACGAAGACGCTCCCGAAGGCCACCCGCCTCTGGTAGGAGCCCTCGTCAAACAGGCGGTTCGCCGCGTACCAGTAAAGCCCATACAGGCCCAAGAGGGCGAAAAGGGCGTAAAAGAGCCTCCGCATCAGCGCACCTCCCTCAAGGCCCCCGTGAGGCGGAAGTTCACCAGGCTGATGGCCACGGTGAGGAAGAAGATGAGGATGCTGATGGCCGCCCCCAGCCCGTAGGCCGACTGCCCCTCGGCGCTGAAGGCGGTCTTGTAGGCCCAGGAGATGAGGATGTCCGTGGCCTGGGCGGTGGCCAGGCGCCCCTCCTCTGCGGGCCCGCCCCCGGTGAGGAGGTAGATGATGTAGAAGTTGTTGAAGTTAAAGGCAAAGGAGGAGAGGAGGATGGGCATCATGGGCTTTTCCAAAAGGGGCAGGGTGATCCCCCAAAGGGCCTGCCAGGGGGTGGCCCCGTCCACCCGGGCCGCTTCGTAGAGCTCGTCGGGAATGGTGGAAAGGGCCCCTAGGGTGGCGGTCATCATGTAGGGGAAGCCGAGCCAGAGGTTCACCAGGAGCACGGCCACCTTGGCCCAGTCGGGGTCGTTGAGCCAGGGGATGGGGTAGACCCCCAAGACCCCGAGCAGGCGGTTGATGGCCCCGAAGTTGTAGTTCAAAAGGGCCACCCAGACCTGGACGGTGATCACCCCCGGAAGGGCCCAGGAGACCACGAGAAGGGTCCGGTAGAGGTTCCGGAACTTCAGGGCCTTGTTGTTCAGGATGAGGCCCAGGATGAGGCCGAAGAAGGCGTTAAGGAGCACCGTGAGGCCGGCGAAGGCCACGTTCCACAGGAACACCGGCCACAGGGCCTGGTTGGCCTGGGCCAGGATGCGGGCGAAGTTCTGGAAGCCCACAAAGCCGAAGGTGTTGATCCGGTAGAGGTAGGCGGGGGGGAAGGGCGGGGTGCGGTCCAGGACCACCTCCTCCCCCCGGGCCTCGAGGACCCTGGCCCGGAAGCGGCGCCCCTCCCGCTCCCCCTCCACCCATAGCCCCGCGCAGGGGCTACAGCGGAAGGCCTCCTCCAGGGGCACCTCCAGGCGCAGGGTGGCCCCTTGGGCCTCCAGCACCGCCACCTCCGTGGAGCGGTCGGGGAAGCCGTTTTTGGCCCCCGAGTAGTCGGTGAAGGCCAGGTAGACCGTGAGGCCGATGGGGTAAAGGGTGAAGACCAGGAGGAAGCTTAAGGCGGGGAGGAGGTAGTACCAGTCCGTAAGCCAGGGGAAAAGCCGGGCTAGGAGGAGGGCCCCCGGCACCAGGACCAGAAGGCCGAGCAGGAGGACCGCCCAGCCGGGCACGGGCAGGTAGGCGGAGAGGAGGAAGTACCCGAGAAGCCCCACCCCAGTGCTCAGGAAAAGGAGGAGGAGGACGAGCCCCAGGGCGAGGAGGAAGCCTTTTAAACCGGGTGGGTGTCGCATGACCTAAACATAAAGCCCCCCAGGGGCGAAGGATGTCCCCTGGAGGGCCTTCATTGCCCTTAGCGCCCGATGGCCTTCTTGATCTCGGCCACCATGTCCTCCACGATCTTCTTCACGTTGGAGTCGGGCTTCTGGATGGCGAGGTTGATGGCGTTCCCCCAGGGGCCCCAGACCTTGCCCATCTCGGGGATGTTGGGCATGGGGGTGCCCAAGGGGAAGACTTGGGCGAAGCCCGCCACCACGGGGTCCTTCTCCAGGGTCTTCACCGCGCTCTTGGACACGGGGATCCGCCCGCCCGCCTGGTTGAAGGACACCAGGTTCTTGCCGGTGACCAGGGTCTTGGCGAAGTTCACCGCGGCGGTCTTGTTCTTGGAGTAGGCGTTCACCACCACCCCCTGGACGCCCAGGAAGGGGCCCCAAGGGGCCTTGGCCCCAGGGGGCGTGGGGAAGGGGGCGATGCCGAAGTCAATCTTGGCCTTCTTGTAGTCCCCAAGGGCCCAGGGGCCGTTGATGATCATGGCCAGGGCCCCGTCCTTGAAGGCCCCATCCGCCACCCCGTAGTCCACCCCCTCGGGCACCAGGTTGTACCGGTAGCGGAGATCCTTGATGAACTGGAGGGCCTTCTCCCCTACCTCGCCGCCCAGGAGGAGCTTGGAGGGGTCCAGGTTGCCCTTGGCGTCCTTGGCGAACACGTTCTCCGCCCCAAAGGCCTTGAAGAAGCCAAAGTTGAAGTAGGGGTCGCCGATGTTGTAGAGGAAGCCGAAGGTGTTGCCCTTGGTGAGGCTTTGGGCGAGCCTAAGGAACTCGTCCCAGGTCTTGGGGGGCTCCTTCACGTACTTCTTGTTGTAGATGAGGGCCACGCTCTCCGCGAAGGCGGGGAGGCCGAAGAGCTTCCCCCCGAAGGTGAAGGCCTCGATGGCCACCCCCTGGAGGTCGGCGAGGTAGGCCTGGGTCACGTACTTGTCCATGGGCTCCAGCACCCCGGCCTGGGCCATCTCCCCCAGCCAGTCGTGGGGGATGGAGACGATGAGGTCCGCGGCCTGGCCCTGGGGCGCCCCCAGGATGAACTTCTGCTTGATGTCCCCGAAGGGGACCTCCACCACCTCCACCCGGACCCCGGAGGTCTTCTCGTAGGCCTTGGCCTGGGCCTTGAGCCACTCCAGCTCCGGGCCCCCGAAGTGGGTCCAGACCGTAACCTTGCCCTGGGCCAGGGCCAGACCCAGACCCAAGAGCGTCGCGGTGAGCCACTTTTTCATACCGCACCTCCTCGAGCGCTGGTAGCGCTTCCGCAGAGATTCTATATCCGGTCTATAGGCCGTGCAAGAGGGCCCGGGCCACCTCAAAGGCGATCAAGGCCAGGATGCCCACCTCCACCGCCTGGCTCCGCAGGTGGATCACCTCCTCCGTGACCATCTCGTAGGTGGCCTCCAGGACCCTAAGCTTCTCCTCCACGCTCTTTTCCAGCTCGTAGGCCCCGTAAAGCTCCAAGGCGGCCCGGTAGATCTTGGCGTAGAAGAGGTCCTCGGTGATGCGAAGGGCCCCCTCCATGCGGGCCTTCACGTCGGCGATCTCCGCGTGCTGGGCCATGAGGCGGCGGCGGAGGCGCTGGAGGCGGCCGTAGCCCAAAAGCCCGCGGTGGCGGAGGACCTGGGGGACGGTTTCCAGGGCCTCCGCGAGGATGCGGTCGTAGTAGGAGAGCTCCAAAAGCTGGGCGTGGACGAACTCCACCAGGTCGGCCACGTCCCAGATGCCCTCGGAGTCCAGGATGAGCACCCGGTCAAAGCCCAAAAGGGCCAGGTCCTCCGTGGAGTAGCTGTAGCGGTAGCGCTCCATCTCCCGGCGCACCTCGGGGGCGAAGGCCTCCGCCGCCCCCATCCAAAGGGGGGTGAGGTCCACCGGGGGCTCGTGGGCCGGGTGGCCCTGGAAGCCCAGGGCGTGGTAGACCACGAACTCCTCGGAAAGCCGCTTCTCCTCGGGGCGGAGGAGGGCCCCTTGCAGGTAGGGCTCGAGGGCGGCGAGCTCGGCCAGGAAAAACCCGTCCCAGAAGGGCAGGTTGGGCAGGTCCAGGGCCTTTTCTAAAAAGTCCGGCCAGTCCAAGGCCTCTCCCAGGTGGACGCGGAAGGAGAGGGAGGCCACCCCAAACTCGTAGAGCCGGGCGGTGAGGAGGCCGGAAAGCCCCTCCACCATCCGCACCCCAAGCTCCAGCTCCGCCGGAGGGTTCTGGAACCGCACCGCCCCGAGCCGCGCCCGGGAAAGCCTTAACCGGGGCACGGAGAGGCGGGAGAGGTCGATTTCGTCCGCCAGGTCGTAGAGGCGGTAGAGGGCGATGTGGGGGGAAAGGAGCCTCATTCCAGCTTGGAGATCTCCCGGGGCGGGGGGCCGTGCTCATGGGCCTTGAGGAGGGCCTCCAGGGCCCGGCCCCGGTGGGAGTAGCGGGCCTTCTCCTCCAGGGTCATCTCCGCGAAGGTCTTGCCCGCCTCGGGCACGTAGAACAGGGGGTCGTAGCCGAAGCCCCCCTCCCCCCGGGGGGCCTCGAGGATCACCCCCTCCACCCGCCCCTCGTAGCTCTCCGCATGCCCATCGGGGTAGGCCAGGACCAAGACGGCCACGAAGTAGGCCCGCCGCGCCTCCCCTTTAAGGCCGCGCATCCTCTCCAGGAGGTAGACGTTCCGCTCTTGGTCCGTGGCCTTGCCCCCGTAGCGGGCGCTGTAGACCCCAGGCTCCCCTCCGAGGGCCGGCACCACCAGGCCGGAGTCGTCCGCCAAGGCGGGAAGGCCCGTGGCCTTGGCCACATAGGCCGCCTTGAGGAGGGCGTTGTCCAGGAAGGTGGCCCCCTCCTCCTTGGGCATGCGCAAGGGGAAGTCCGCCAGGGAAAGGAGGGTCCAGCCCAAGGGGGCGAGCCCCGCCTGGAGCTCCCGCACCTTGCCGGGGTTAGAGGTGGCCAAGACCACGCGCATGCGCCCTTAGCATACACCTTCCAGGGTAAGCCTAGGCCAAGCGCTCCCCTTCCGCCTGCGCCAGCCCCTTCAGGGCCTCCTTGTAGGGGGAGTCGGGCAGGGGGTCTAGGGCCTGTTGCGCGGCCTCGGCCCGGAGGCGGATCCGCCGCTCCACCTCCTCCGCCACCCCGCTTTCCCGGGCCAGGGCCCTAAGCCTCTCCAGGTCCCCCGGCTCCGAGGCCCGGCGCTTCAGCACCTCCCGCACCCAGGGGGCCTCCTCCATGAGGAGGAGGGTGATGAGGGTGGCCTTCCCCTCCCTAACGTCCCCCCCCACGGGCTTGCCCAGGACCTCAGGGCTTCCCATGAGGTCCAGGTAGTCGTCCCGCATCTGGAAGGCCTGCCCGTAGAGGAGGCCGAAGCGCTTTAGGGCCTCCCGCACCGCCCCGTTCACCCCCTTGAGGACCGCCGCCCCTTCCGTGGCCAGGGCCATGAGGACCGCGGTCTTGGCGGTGATGATGCGCTCGTAGTTCTCCAGGCTGTAGTCCTCCAGGGCCGCCACCTGGAACTGCAGGACCTCCCCCTCGGAAAGCACCCGGGCGGTCTCGGCGAACATCTCCACGAGCTCGAGGCTCCCCGTCTTGGCGATGACGTGGAGGAGGCGGGAAAGGAGGAAGTCCCCGGAGAGCACGGAAACCGCGTTCCCGTACCGCCGGTAGGCGGCCTCCTTGCCCCGGCGGAGCTCGGCCTCGTCTATGAGGTCGTCGTGGAGGAGGGTGGCGGAGTGGAGGAGCTCCACCGCCAACGCCAGCTCCAGCTCAAAAGGAGCGCCCCCCAAGGCCCGGGAGGCCAGGAAGGCCAGCCGCGGCCGGATGCGCTTTCCCCCGGCGGTGACCAGGTCCTGGTGGATGAGGCGGATGAAGAGGACCTCGGACCGGACCAGCTGGCCCAAGGCCTCCTCAAAGCGAAGGAGGAAGGGGTTTAGCTCGGGCAGATTCGTCCCCACCTGGCCCAGTATAAGGCCCGCCAGCCCCAGGCCCTTTACCCAAAACACCAGGGCCCCACCCCGGGGCCCCTTCACCTTGGGTTTCCACACAGAAGTTTTGGTTGGATTGCTAATCGCCCCCAGTCAAGGGGAACTTAATCTGATAAGTCTGTTCCCAAGAAATCTCCTTGCCGTCGGTAAGCCGAGCGTACCAAGTAACCTGGACGCGCCAGTTCAGCGGAGCGCCCTGGCTCAGGTGCTCAGCCGCCACAGCGCCGTCTAAGGAGAAGGTAAACGGTTGCGAACGACCCCAGGCGTACCGAATCTGCCCGTTCACCTCCTCGCGGCCCGGAGGGAAGGGAATCCCCACCACGCCGCTTCCCAAGGAGGCACCGGGGAAGACTTCCTGGCCGCTATCGTCCACCACCACGTATTCGTACCGCTCCAAAACCCCTTCCGGTGCCCCAGGAGCCACCTCAACAACCGCGCTGTTTTGAACCACGATAATATTGCCTTCGTCGTCCACCTCGTACCCCAACTGGGTGGGCTCGAGGCGCACCCGGTAGGGCTCGGGGTTAAAAAAGATAGAAAGCTGCCCGCAGGCCGCCAAGGCCAGCGCCAATAGGAAAAGCCCTGCTCTATACATCCGCCACCTCCTCACTCCATCATCTCCTCGCGCCACTTAGGGTTAAGTATAAAGAAGCTGAGCCGGGTAAGTCCAGCGAGGAAGTCCACATTCTCCACCACCACCTCCTTGGGCACCTCCAGGATAACCGGGGCGAAGTTCAAAATGCCCTTGATCCCTGCCCGCACCAGGAGGTCCGCGGCCTCCTGGGCCGCCTCCCGGGGCACGGTGAGGAGGGCGATCTCTATGCGCCCCGGCACCCGTTGGGGCAGGAGGTCCAAGGGCTCTATGACCCCCCCCCGCACGGACCGGCCGATCTTCTCCGGGTCCACATCAAAGAAGCCCCGGAGCTCAAAGCTTTCCCCAAAGCCCGGGTAGTCCGCCAGGGCGCTCCCCAGGCGGCCCATGCCCACGATGCAGAGGCCCCACTTCCGGTTCAGGCCCAGGATGTGGCGGAGTTCCCGCTTCAGGACGGGGACGGTGTACCCCACCCCCCGGGTGCCGTAGGAGCCAAAGTAGGAGAGGTCCTTGCGCACCTGGAAGGCGGTGACCTGGGCCTCCTCCGCCAGCTGCTCAGAGCTCGTGCGGTGGATGCCCTTGGCTTCCAGCTCCTCTAGGATCCGCAGGTAGGTGACCAGTCGGCTGATGGCGGCGCTGGGAACCTTCATCGCACCTCCACGGGTTCCAGGCCCAAAGCCCTAAGCCGGTTGAGGTAGCCTTCCTTCTCCCCCTCAGCCACGGGGCCTACCCGCACCCGGTAAAGGCCGTCCCGGACCAGGGTTACGGGAAAGCCCTCCCCTTTCAGCTTCTCCGCCAGGGCCAGGGCGTTTTCCTCCTTCTGGAAGGCCCCCACCTGGAGGTAAGACCCCCCTTGGGGGGGCAGGGGGCCCTGGCCCCGGTAGACCCGGGCCCCGTAGGCCTGGAGGGCTTGGGCCACGCGGGCCGCCTCCGCCTCCGAGGCGTAAGGGCCCACCGCCACGCGGGTGAGGGCGCCGGCGGCCTCGAGGCGCACGGGGTACCCCTGGGCGGAGAGCTCCTGGGCCAGCCGGGTGGCGTTCTTGGGGTCGGCAAAGGCACCCACCACCACCCGGTAGGCCCCCGTGGGGGAGGCCTGGGGCGGGGCGGGCCGTGGGGCCCCGTGGGTGGGCTTCTGGGGTTCTGGAGGCGTGGGAGCCTCCCTGGGGGCTTGGGGCAGGGGGAGGACCGTCACCACGGGTTCCGGGGCTGGGGCGTTAGGAGGGGGTTCGGGGGAGGCTGGCCCGGAGGGGGCGGGGGCCGCGGGAACGCTGGGCGCAGGCGGGGGGGCCACCCCCTCCGGCCTGGGACGGGCGAAGGGATTGACCCCCGTGAGGTAGAGCACCACCCCCGCGGCCACCAAAGCGATGAGGAGGAAGATGAGGAAATCCAGCCAGTTCTCCCTAAGCCAGCGCATCCTACCTCCTAAGAAGGGCCTCGGCTTCCTTGGAGCCCAGGAGGGCCGCCTGCCTCAGGGCCCGCTCCGCCTCCGCCTGGCGGTCCAGGGCCCTTAAGGCCAGGCCCAGGTTGTACCAGGCCGCGCTCAAGCGAGGGGCCTTGAGGAGGACCTCCCGCAAGACCACCTCCGCCTCCCCGTAGCGGCGGAGGGCCACCAGGGCCGCCCCCAGGTTGGCCCCCACCTCGGGGCTTGGGGTGGCCTGGTAGGCCTGGCCCAAGGCGGCCACGGCCTCCTCCGCCCGGCCGAGCTCCAAAAGCAGGACCCCCCTAAGGCTCAAGGCCTCGGGGGTGGCGAGGCCTTCCAGGAGGGCCAAGGCCTCCTCCCTCCTCCCCAGGCGGTGGGCGGCCTGGGCCTTCAGGAAGCGCCCCGCGGGGCCGGCCTCGCCGGCGTAGCGGTAGGCGTTCTTGTAGTCCCCCAAGGCCCAGTAGGCCCCCGCCAGGGCCAGGGCCACCTCGGGCTCAGGAGCGGTGCGGTAGGCGGAGAGGAGGTACGGGAGGGCCCCCTTGGGGTCTTTGGCCTCGAGGCGGGACCGGCCCAGGAGGTAGGCGGCGGTCCAAAGCCCCGGGTCCAGGGCGTAGGCCTCCTTGAGGAGGGGTTCGGGGTTAGGGGAAAGGAGGGCCTTGCGAAGAAGGAGCCTGGCCCTTCCCTTCCCCTCCACCTGGGCCAGGCCCCGGTCCAGCTCCCTTAAGGCCCGCCCCTTCAGGCCCTCCTCCGCGAGGATCAGGGCCAGGAGGTCCCAGGCCTCGGCCACCTTGGGCTCGCGGTTGAGGAGGGCGTAGAGCACGGGCACCGCCTCCGACCGGGCCCCCGAGGCGTAGAGGGCCTGGGCCAGGGCCAGACGGTAGGCCGCGCTCCGCTCCGGGGCGAGGCCTTTCCTCAAGGCCTCCGCCGCCCCCTGGGCATTCCCGGCCTGGGCCAGGGCCTGGGCCAGGGCCAGGTAGGCCTCCTCCGTAGGCCTAAGCTCCGCCGCCCGGGCCAGGGCCTCCGCCGCCTCCTGGGGCTTGCCCAGAAGGAGGAGGACCTGGCCCAGGTTGAAGAAGCCCTCGTAGCGCTCGGGGAAGAGGCGAGTCATCTGGTCAAAGGCGAAGCGGGCCTCCTGCAGACGGCCCGCCTTGGCCAGGGCCACCCCCAGGCCCAGGTGGGCCTCGAGGCGGCCGTAGTCCTGGGCCAGGTAGGCCTCGTAGGCCAACGCGGCCTCCTCATAGGAACCCGCCTTCAATAAGGCCTCCGCCTTCTCCAGGAGGGCATCCTCCGCCCAGGACAAGGAGGAAAACCCGCCCAAAAATACCAGAAAGAAGGACCAAAAGAGCCTTTTCGCCATAGGGAACCCTCCCAACCCCAACCTTGGCCTTAGCATAGCACGGAACGCTTTTTGGTATGCTGAACCCGTGAACCTGGACGCTCCCCGGGTCCTGGTCCTGAACGCCACCTACGAGGTGCTGGGCCTGGCCAGCATCAAGCGCAGCGTCCTCCTGGTCCTGGGCGGGGGGGCGGAGATGGTGGCGGAAAGCGGGCTTTACCTCCACACCCCCTCCACCCGCATCCCCGTGCCCAGCGTGATCCGCTTGAAGCGCCTGGTGCGCCGGGGGCCAAGCCGGGTACCCCTAAACCGCAGGAACGTCCTCCGGAGGGACCGGTACACCTGCCAGTACTGCGGCCGCCAGGGGGGGGACCTCACGGTGGACCACGTCCTCCCCAAAAGCCGGGGGGGGAAGAGCACCTGGGAAAACCTGGTGGCCGCCTGCCGGGCCTGCAACCTGAAAAAGGGGGACCGCACCCCCGAGGAGGCCGGCATGCGCCTTCTAAAGCCGCCTAGGGCGCCCAAAGCGCCCCTTTTTTTGGCCGACCTTAAGGAAATCCCCGAGGCCTGGCAGCCTTTCTTGCAGATGGCCTAGAGCCCTACTCCTTCCCCAGGGTGAGGAGGACGGCCAGGAGGACGAGCCCCGCCCCCAGGTAGGCCAGGGGGGCCAAAACCTCCCCGAAGAGCAGGTAGGCCGCCAGGTTGGCCACCACGGGCTCGAGGGTGGCCACCACGCTGGCCCGGGTGGCGGAGAGGCGCCTAAGCCCCGCGTAGTAGGCCAGGTAGGCCCCGTAGGTGGAGAAGACCCCCAAAAAGAGGAGGGCCCCAAGGGCCTTGGGGGAAAGGGCGGGCCAGTCCACGAAGGGCCAAAGCCCCAAAGCCCCCACGGGGAGGGCGTAGAGGAAGAGGGTGGGCGTGGCGTAACGGGGCAGGTAGACCTTGCCAAAGATGTAGTACAGGGCGTAGGTGAAGCCGGAAAGGAGGCCGAAGAAAAGGGCGAGGGCTCCCAGGCGCACCCCCTGGCCGCCCCCCAGGCCCATGAGGCCCACCCCGAGGAGGGTGAGGAGGACCGCAAGCGCCCCCCGGCGCCCCAAGGGCTCCTTTAGGAAAAGCCGGGCCATGAGGGCCACCCAGGCGGGGGCGGTGTAGAGGAGGACGGAGGCCAAGGCGGCCCCCCCGTAGCCCACGGCCAGCTGGTAGGCCCCATAGAAGAGGGAAACCCCCAAAAGCCCGAAGCCCAGGAGCACGGGAAGGTCCTTGGGGGCCACCCGGGTCTGGCCGAGAAGGGCCGCGTGCAGGGCGAAGAAGGCCCAGGCCACAAGGGCGCGGAAGAAGGCCACGGTGAGGGGGGTCACCCCTTCGGCGAAGGCCACCCGGCTCACCGGGCCCAGGAGGCCCCACAGGGAAGCGGCCAGGAGCAGGTAGAGGTAGCCCATGCTGAAAAGTGTATAATCCCCCCGGTGCCCGAAGGAGGCCTATCATGAGCGCACGAACCCTTTTCGCCCTGGTCTTCCTCCTCCTCCTCGGCCTTTTCAGCTGGCTCAACTGGGGGGAGATCACCCGCCCCACCGCCCTCTCCTTGGGCCTCACCCGGGTGGAGGCCCCCTTGGGGCTGGTGCTGGTGGTGGCCCTCTTCCTGGTGACCCTGCTTTACCTCCTCTTCACCATCGGCCTCGAGACCGCGGCCCTTCTGGAGGTGAAGCGCTACGCCCGGGAGCTCCTCCACTACAAGAAGCTGGCGGAGGAGGCCGAGGAAAGCCGCTACACCGAGCTTAAGCGCTACCTGGAGGCGGAGTTCGCCCGGCTAGGAGAGGCGGAAAAGGAGGAGATCCGGGCCCTGGAAGCCCGCCTGGTGGACATTCTGGAAAAGCACGGGAACACCCTAGCCGCCTACATCGGCGAGCTGGAAGACCAGCTTTTGAAGCTCCTGAAAAAAGAATAGGAAGCCCCGCCCGCGGGCGGGGCCTGGGGTCTTCTCGGGCTACTCCACCAGCTCCACCAGGGCCAAAGGCGCCGCGTCCCCCCGGCGGCGCTCCGCCAGCTTGAGGACCCGGGTGTAGCCCCCGGGGCGGTTCTGGTACTTGGGGGCGATCTCGTCAAAGAGCTTCCGCACCAGCTTCACGTCCTGCAGGTCCCTGAGAACCAGGCGACGGGCGTGCAGGTCGCCCCGCTTGGCCAGGTGGATGAGGTGGTCCACAAAGCCGGTGAGCTCCTTGGCCTTCGGAAGGGTGGTGGTGATGCGGCCGTGGGTCAGGAGGCTTTTGGCCTGGTTACGGAAAAGGGCCAGACGGTGGGCCGAGTGGCGGTTTAGTTTGCGGCCGGACTTGAGGTGGCGCATGCTCTCACTCCTTCAGGGTGAAGCCCCGCTTCTCCAGGGCCTCGCGGATCTCCTCCAGGCTCCTTTCCCCGATGCCGGGGATGTTCTTCAGGTCCTTGAGGTTCAGGGCCAGAAGGGCCCGCACGGACTCGATCCCCTCCTCCTTCAGGCTGTGGAGGACGCGGGTGGAAAGGCCGAGCTCCTCCAAGGGGAGGTCCAGCTCCTCCTCCTTCTCCTCGAGCTTGGGGGCGGGGGCCTCCTCGGGGAGGGCGGTGGTCTGGGGGTTGGCGAAGTAGGAGAGGTGCTCCTTCAGGATGTTCACCGCCTGCTCCAGGGCCTCCATGGGGGTGATGGACCCGTCAGTCCAGATGCGCAAGGTGAGCTTGTCCAGGTCCGTGCGCTGGCCCAGACGGGTGTCCTCCACCTGGAAGGCCACCCGGCGCACCGGGGAGAAGATGGCGTCCACGGGGATGGCGTTGATGCGGTCCTTGGTGTTGTGGCGCTCCGCGGGCACGTAGCCCACCCCCCGGTCCACCCGCACCTCCATGTGGAGCCTCCCCCCCGCCTCCAGGGTGGCGATGGGCAGGTCGGGGTTCAGGATCTCCACGTCCGCCTGGGGCACGAAGTCCGCCGCCCGCACCACCTTAGGCCCTTCCGCCTTGAGGAGGAGGGTGGCGGTCTGCATTTTGGGGTCCAGGAAGCGGACCACCAGCTCCTTGAGGTTCAGGATGATCTCCACCACGTCCTCCTTCACCCCGGGGATGGTGGAGAACTCGTGGAGGACGTCCTCAATGTAGACGCTGGTGACCGCGGTGCCCGGGATGGAGGAGAGGAGGATGCGCCTTAGGGGGTTCCCCAAGGTCACCCCGAAGCCCCGCTCCAGGGGCTCGAGGACGAACTCCCCGTACTCCCGCCCCTGGGTGCGCACGGTAAAGACCGGGGCTTTCAGCTTGCTCTCTAACATAGCCCTCCTTAGGCCTACCTGGAGTAGAACTCAATCACCAGCTGCTCGTTCACCGGCAGGGCCAGGTCCTCCCGGTCGGGGAGGCGGAGGAACTTGCCCTTCATGGCCTCCACGTCCAGGGAGAGCCAGGGCCCCACCTTGCGGCCCTTCATGGCCTCGAGGTTCTGGCGGATGAAGTCCAGGTTCCGGCTCCCCTCGGCGATGGCGATCTCGTCCCCCGGCTTCACGCGGTAGGCGGGCAGGTCCACCCGGCGGCCGTTCACGGTGATGTGCCCGTGGCGCACCATCTGCCGGGCCTGGCGGCGGCTTTGGGCGAAGCCCAGGCGGTAGACCACGTTGTCCAGCCGGGACTCCAAAAGCCCCAGGAAGACCGTGCCCGTGACGCCCTTCTTGCGGCTCGCCTCCTCAAAGAGGTTCCTGAACTGGGTTTCCGAGATGCCGTAGATGCGGCGGAGCTTCTGCTTCTCCCTCAGGCGCACCGCGTAGTCGGAGGGGCGGCGGGCCCGCTTCTGGCCGTGCTGGCCCGGGGGGTAGGGCCGGCGCTCCATGGCGCACTTGGGGCTGTAGCAGCGCTCCCCCTTCAGGTAAAGCTTCACACCTTCCCGGCGGCAAAGGCGGCAAACTGGTCCAATGTAACGACCCATCTTCTCCTCTCCTTACGAAGCCTTGCGGAACTTCTTCTTGGGACGGCAGCCGTTGTGGGGCACGGGGGTGTCGTCCACGATGGACTTCACCTGGAGGCCGGAGGCCTGGAGGGCGCGGATGGCCTGCTCCCGGCCCGCCCCGGTGCCGCGGACGATGACGTCCACGCTCTGCATGCCGTAGGCCATGGCCTTCTTGGCCGCGTCCATGGCCGCAAGCTGGGCGGCGTAGGGGGTCCCCTTGCGGGTGCCCTTGTAGCCGATCACCCCGCCCGAGGACCAGGTGATGGGGTTGCCGTCCGGGTCGGTGATGGTGACGATGGTGTTGTTGTAGGAGGCGTGGATGTAGGCTTTGCCGCTGGCGACTTGGCGCTTGACCTTCTTCTTGGTGACTTTCCTGGCCATACTCTCCCTCTACGGAGTATCCACTGGCCCAGCCTTACTTCCTGGGGGCCTTCTTCTTGCCGGCCACGGTCTTCCGGGGGCCCTTGCGGGTGCGAGCGTTGGTGCGGGTGCGCTGGCCCCTCACGGGAAGGCCCCGGCGGTGCCTCAGGCCCCGGTAGCAGCCGATGTCCATGAGCCGCTTGATGTTGGCGGCCACCTCCGCGCGGAGCTCACCCTCCAGCTTCCAGGTGTTCTCCACGTACTCCCGGAGGCGGACCACCTCGGCCTCGGTGAGGTCCTTGACCCGGGTGGCGGGGTTGATCCCCGTCTTCTCCAACGCCTCCTTGGCCCGCGCCGGCCCCACCCCGTAGATGTAGGTGAGGGCCACATCCACCCGCTTGTTCCTCGGAATCTCTACCCCTGCAATCCTCGCCACGCTCGCCTCCTTAGCCCTGACGCTGCTTGTGCTTAGGGTTCTCGCAGATCACGTACACCCGGCCGTGCCGGCGCACCACCTTGCACTTCTCGCACATCTTCTTGACCGAAGCCCGTACCTTCATCTTGCCTCCTACTTCCTGTAGACGATCCGCCCCCGGGTGGGGTCGTACGGCGTGATCTCCACCACCACGCGGTCCCCGGGCAGGATGCGGATGTAGTGCATGCGCATCTTGCCGGAGATGTAGGCCAGAATCTCCGGCCCCGAGTCCAGCTTCACGCGAAAGGTCGCGTTGGGAAGCGCCTCCGTAATCACGCCCTCCGCCCGTATGGTGTCCTTCTCCTTCGCCATACCCTACCTCGCCCGCACCAGGGGCTTCCCGGTGAGAAGCTCCGGGCCCTCCTCCGTCACCAAGACGGTGTTCTCGTAGTGGGCGGCGAGGTTGCCCTTACCGGCGCTCGCCGTCCAGCCATCTTCCAATATTACCACAGGGGCTGGCCTTAGGGTCACCATGGGCTCCAGGGCCAGGGTCATGCCGGGGCGGATCTTGGGGCCGGTGCCGGGTTTTCCGAAGTTGGGGAGCTTGGGGTCCTCGTGGATCTCCCGCCCCACCCCGTGGCCCACGAACTCCCGCACCACCCCGTAGCCCCGGGCTTCCAAAAAGGTCTGCACCGCGTGGCCCACGTCCCCGGTGCGGTAGCCCGGCCGGAGGTACTTAAACCCCTCCCAGAAGGCCTCCTCCGTGTCGCGGATGAGCCTTTCCGCCTCCGGGGAGACCCGCCCCACGGGGAAGGTGCGGGCCATGTCCGCGGCGAAGCCCCCGTAGATGAGGCCCACGTCCACGGAGAGGATGTCCCCCTCCTTCAGGGGCTCGTCGGAGGGGATGCCGTGGACCACCACCTCGTTCACCGAGGTGCACAAGGTGGCGGGGAAGCCGTAAAGCCCGAGGAAGGCCGGCTTGGCCTTGCGCCTTTTGATGGCCTCGTAGGCGATCCGGTCCAGCTCCTTGGTAGTGATGCCGGGCTCCACGTGGCGGCCCACCTCCTCCACCACCTCGGTGAGGAGGGCGCCCGCTTCCCGCATGCGCTCGATCTCCCAGGGGCTTTTCAGTTTGATGGCCATCAGATTCCCAGGGCGGCCCGGATGCGGGCGTAGACCTCATCGGGGGTCCCTAAGCCCTCCACCCGCCGGAGCACGCCCCGCTCCCCATAGTAGCGCACCAGCGGCTCGGTCTTCTCCCGGTAGACCTCGAGGCGGCGGCGGATGGTCTCCTCGTTGTCGTCCGCGCGGCCCTCGAGCTCCGCCCGCCTGAGCATGCGCTTGATAAGCTCCTCCTCCGGCACCTCCACCAGCACCACCCCAAGAAGCCTCATCCCCGTCTCCTTAAGGAGCTCGTCCAGGGCCTCGGCCTGGGGCAGGGTGCGGGGGAAGCCGTCCAGGATCACCCGCTCCGAGAGCTCCTCCCGGATGAGGTCCAGGATGAGGTCGTCGGGCACCAGGTCGCCCCGCTCCATGATGGGGCGCACCCGTTCCCCCAAAGGGGTCTTTCGGGCCACGTGGTCCCGGAGGAGGTCCCCCGTGGAGAGCTTCTTAAAGCCCAGCTCCTCGGAAAGCCTCGCCGCCTGGGTGCCCTTCCCCGCCCCCGGCGGCCCCAAGAAGATCACCGCTTCCCCCATGCTGCCTCCTAGCGGGTGCGGCCGCGGATGCGGCCCTTGGAGAGGAACCCCTCGTAGTTCCGGAGCATCAGCTGGCTTTCAATCTGCCTCAAGGTGTCCAGGGCCACGCCCACCACGATGAGGAGCCCTATCCCAGAGAAGGCGATGCTCTGGACCCCGGTGAGGTTCTGGATGATCTGGGGCAGGGCGGCCACCAGCCCCAAGAAGAGCGCCCCCCACAGGGTGAGGCGGGAGACGATGTGCTCCAGGAACTTCACCGTGGGCTCCCCCGGGCGGATGCCGGGGATGAAGCCCCCGTACTCCCGGAGGCTTTCCGCGATGCGCTTGGGGTCAAACTGCACCGCGGTGTACACGTAGGTGAAAAGGACGATGAGGACCACCTCGATGAGGAGGCCGGAGAGGCGGGTGGGGGTGAAGAAGTTGGCGATGGCCTGGAGGACGGGGTTGTCCTGGAAGGGGGCGGCGAGGAAGATGGGGATCTGCAGGATGGCCGCGGCGAAGACGATGGGGATGACCCCGGCGGCGTTCAGCTTGATGGGGATGTAGGTGGCCTGCCCCCCATACACCCGGCGGCCCACCACCTTGCGGGCGTACTGGACGGGGATGCGCCGTTCTGCCTGCTGCACCGCCACCATCCCGGCAAAGGCCAGGACGATGAAGGCCAGGAAGAAGAGGAAGGCCACCAGGTTCACCTCCCCGGTGCGGATGAGGCCCACGGTACGCAGGAGCTGGGGCAGCCAGTCCACCACGATGCCAGCGAAGATGATCATGCTGGTGCCGTTGCCGATGCCGTACTCCGTGATGCGCTCCGCCATCCAGAGGAGGAGGGCGATGCCCGCCACCTGGGTGACCACCACCACCATCCAGAAGAAGGGCCCCGGGGACCAGCCGGGCAAGAGGAACCGCCCCCCTTCGGCCCCCAGGAAGGCCGTGGCCAGGAAGAAGCCCTGGAAGGCCCCCAGAGCGATGCCGCCGATCCGGGTGTACTGGTTGATGACGCGGCGGCCCTCCTCCCCCTCCTTGGAGAGCTTCTCCAGGGCCGGGACCACCGTGACCAGAAGCTGCATGATGATGGCCGCGGTGATGTAGGGCATGATCCCCAAGGCGAAGATGGAGAAGCGCTCAAAGTTCCCGCCGGAGAAGAGGTTGATGATGCCGAACACCCCACCCTGGGTGGTGCGCAGGAACTCCTGGATCTTGTCCAGGTCCACCCCCGGGGTGGGGATAAAGGCCCCCAGGCGGTAGGCGGCCAGCACCAAGAGGGTGAAGAGGATGCGCTGGCGGAGCTCGGGGATCTGGAGGGCGCTCCGGAAGGCCTTCAGCATCTTAGGCCTCCAGAAGGACGGGCTCGCCGCCCGCGGCCTTCAGCTTTTCCAAGGCGCTCTTGGAGAAGGCGTGGGCCACCACCTTAAGGGGCTTGGCCTCCCCTTCCCCCAGGACCTTCAGCCGGTACCCCTTCTTGAGGAGGCCGGCCTGGACCAGAAGCTCCGGGGTCACCTCCCCCTCAAAGCGGGCCAGGTCCTTGAGGTTCACCCCCTGGTACTTGGGGCGCTTGATCTCCCCGGGCACCTGGCCCTGCATGCCCCGCTTGGGCAGGCGCATCAGGGTGGTGGAGCGCCCGCCCTCAAAGCGGCGGGGGTCCTTAAGCCCGCCGGAGCGGGACTTCTGGCCCTTGTGGCCCCGGGTGGCCGTCTTGCCGTGCCCGGAGCCCGGCCCCCGGCCCACGCGCTTGCGCTTTTTGTTGGCCCCTGGATTGGGCTTTAGATCCGTGAGCTTCATTCCAGCACCTCCACCTGGAGAAGGTGGCGGACCTTCTCCACGTTGCCCCGGACGGCGGGGGTATCCTCCAGCACCCGCTCCTTCTGCAGGCGGGTGAGCCCCAGGGCTTTAAGGGCCGCCTTCTGGTCCTTGGGGTAGCCGATGGGGCTTTTCACCAGCTTGACCTTGAGCCTGGGCATCACTCCTCCTTGCCCTTCCTGAGGCGGGCCACCTCGTCCTTGGTCTTAAGCTGGCGCAGGGCCTCGAGGGTGGCGTAGGCGATGTTGATGGGGTTGCGGCTCCCCAGCTCCTTGGTGAGGATGTCCGTCACCCCGGCAAGCTCCAGGATGGCCCGGGGCACGGCCCCCGCGATCACCCCGGTGCCGGGGGCCGCGGGCTTGAGGAGGATCTTGGAGGCCCCGTACTCCACCTCCACCTCGTGGGGGATGGTGCCGTTCAGAAGGGGCACCTCCACCATGTTGCGGCGGGCGTAGTACCCCGCCTTCTGCACCGCCAGGGGCACCTCCTTGGCCTTGCCCAGGCCCAGGCCCACCCGGCCCTGCCGGTCCCCCACCACCACCAGGGCGCCGAAGCGGAAGCGGCGGCCGCCCTGGTAGGTCTTGGCGGTGCGCCGCACCAGGATCATCTTCTCCTCAAAATCGGTCTCGGGCATGGTCCCTCCTTAGAACTCGAGGCCACCCTCCCGGGCCCCCTCGGCCAGGGCCTTCACCCGGCCGTGGTACTTGTAAGGCCCGCGGTCAAAGGCCACCTGCTTGATCCCCTTGGCCAAGGCCTTCTCCGCCAAGGCCCGCCCCACCTGCCGGGCCACCTCCGTCTTGTTGCCCTTCAGCTTCAGGGCCAGGCTGGAAGCGGCCACCAGGGTTTCGCCCTTCTCGTCGTCGATGATCTGGGCGTAGATGTGGTTGAGGCTGCGGAAAACGGAAAGCCTGAGACGCCCGGAGCGCTTGACGCGGTTGCGCACCCGGAACTTCCGACGCTCAAAAGCGGTTAGCCGTGCCATGCCTCCTCCTACTTCTTGGCCCCAGCCTTGCCGGGCTTGAGGCGGACGGGCTCGCCCGCGTAGTAGATGCCCTTCTCGTGGTAGGCGCTGGGCTTCTTGATGGCCCTCAGGTTGGCGGCCACCTGGCCCACCTTCTGCTTGTCAATCCCCAGGACCCGGATCTTGGTGGGCTCGGGCACCTCAAAGGTGATCCCCTCCGGGGGCTCCACCACCACCGGGTGGCTGTAGCCCACGGAAAGCTCCACCGCCCGCCCCACCAGCCGGGCCCGGTAGCCGATGCCCTTGATGAGGAGCTCCTTGGCGTACCCCTCGGCCACCCCCTTCACCGCGTTGGCGATGAGGGTGCGGGTGAGGCCGTGGAGGCTTCGATGGCGGCGGTCGTCCGAGGGGCGCTCCACCCGGACCACCCCGTCTTCCACCGTGATCTTCATCTCGGGGCTCACGGGCACGGAAAGCTCGCCCTTGGGCCCCTTCACCCTCACGAGCCCCGGGGTCACCTCCACGGTCACCCCCTTGGGCAAGGGAATGGGCATCTTGCCGATCCTAGACATCACCACACCTCGCAGATGAGCTCGCCGCCCACGCCGAGCTTCCTGGCCTCGCGGTCGGTGAGGACGCCCTTGGACGTGGAAAGGATGGCGATCCCCAAGCCCCGGCGCACCCGGGGGATCTCCTTCACCCCCACGTACACCCGCCGCCCGGGCCGACTGATGCGGCGGATGTGGTTGATGACCTGCTCGGGCCTGGGGTCGGGGCCCTGGCGCCGGGGACCGTACTTGAGGTGGATGCGCAAGACGGGCTTGCCGTCCACCTCCACCCGCTCGTACCCCTTGATGAAGCCCTCCCGCGCCAGGATCCTGAGGATCTCCTCCTTGAGGCGGGAGGCGGGCACCTCCGTGCTCTCCTTGTAGACCCGGGTGGCGTTCCGAATCCGGGTCAGCATGTCGGCGATGGGGTCCGTCAGCATTTCCTCTCTCCTTTTACCTCATGCCCTTAGGCCGTGCGGTCTCGAGGGAAACCCCCCGACCGGCCACCGCCCTACCAGCTGGCCTTCCTCACCCCGGGCAGCTGCCCCTTGTGCGCGAGCTCCCTCAGGCAAAGCCGGCAGATGCCGAAGTAGCGGTAAACGCTCCTGGCCCGCCCGCAGCGCACGCACCGGGTGTAGGCCCGCACCTTGAACTTAGGGGTCCTTTTGGCCTTCTCAATCAGCGCTTTTCTCGCCATCTCGCCCTCACTTGCGGAAGGGGAAGCCCAAAAGCTCCAACAGGGCCCGGGCCTCCTCGTCGGTCTTGGCGGTGGTGACCACCGCGATGTCCATCCCCCTCAGGGCATCCACCATGTCGTAGGTGATCTCGGGGAAGATGAGCTGCTCCCGGAGGCCCAGGTTGTAGTTCCCCCGGCCGTCAAAGCTATTCGGGTTCACGCCCCGGAAGTCGCGGATGCGGGGCAGGGCCACGTTGAGGAGCTTCTCCAGGAAGATCCACATCCGATCCCCCCGCAGGGTGACCCTAAGGCCGATGGGCATGCCCTTGCGGAGCTTGAAGTTGGAGATGGACTTCTTGGCCCGGGTGACGGCGGGCTTCTGGCCGGTGATGAGGGCCAGCTCCCGAGCCGCCTTCTCCAGGATGCGGGCGTCCTCCTTGGCCTCCCCCAGCCCCTGGTTCACCACCACCTTCTCCAGGCGGGGCACCTCCCAGATGTTCTGGTACCCGAAGCGGCGGATGAGCTCGGGCCGGACTTCCTCGTAGTACTTCTTCTTCAGGGCCACTTCCAGAGGCATCTCACTCCTCCACGTCTAGAACGCCGCCGCACTTGGCGCAGGCCCGCACCTTACGGCCGTCCTCCAGAACCTTCTTGCGCACCCGGGTGGGCTTGCCGCAGGAAGGGCAGATGGGCCGCACCTTGGAGGCGTGCAGGGGGGCCTCCTGCTCCACAAAGCCGCCCTGGGGGTGCTTGGGGCTGGGGCGCACCGCCTTCTTGACGATGTTCACCCCCTCCACGATGACCGCGTACTTCTTGGGCAGGACCTGCTTGACCTTACCGGTCCGCCCCTTGTACTTCCCGGAGGCCACCAAGACGGTGTCCCCCTTCTTCACGTGTAGCTTGGGCTGCATCAGAGCACCTCCGGCGCCAGGGAGACGATCTTCATGAAGCCCTTCTCCCTGAGCTCCCGGGCCACGGGGCCGAAGACCCGGGTTCCCCTGGGCTCCAGCTGGTTGTTGATGATCACCGCGGCGTTGTCGTCAAAGCGGATGGCGGAGCCGTCGGGGCGCTTGACCTCCTTCTTGGTGCGCACCACCACCGCCTTGACCACGTCCCCCTTCTTCACCGAAGCCCGGGGGATGGCCTCCTTGACGCTGGCCACGATGACGTCCCCCACGGTGGCGTACTTGGCGTTGCTCCCCTTGAGCACCCGGATGCACATGATCTTGCGGGCCCCGGTGTTGTCGGCCACCTCCAGGTAGGTCTGGGGCTGGATCATGCCTTACCTCCCCGCTTGGAAAGGCTCAGGTAGTTCTGGCGGCGGACCAGGTACTTCTCCACCAGGTCCATCCGGCCCTCCTCCACCCGGCGCAGGACCCGGAAGCGCTTGCGCTTGGAGATGGGGCGGGCCTCGATGATCTCCACCACGTCCCCCACCTTGTACTCGTCGTTGGGGTCGTGCGCCAGGTACTTTTTAGACCGCTTGATGACCTTGCCGTAAAGGGGGTGGGGGAACTGGCGCTCCACCAGGACCGCCACGGTCTTCTGCATCTTGTCGCTCACCACCACCCCGGTCAGCACCTTCTTAGGCATTCTGCCTCCTCTTCTCGTTCCAGACCGTGAGGAGCCGGGCGATCATCTTCCGCGTCTCCCGGATCTTGTGGTTCTGGGAGAGCTGGCCGATGGAGGCCTGGAAGCGGAGCTCCATGAGCTCCCGCTTCTTCTGCCGGATGAGCTTCTCCAGCTCCACCGGGGAGAGCTTGCGGGCCTCCTCCAGGGCCTTTTTGACCTCACTGAGCTTCATCGTAGGCGTCCCTCCGCACGATCTTGGTCTTGATGGGGAGCTTGTGGCCGGCGATGCGCAGGGCCTCGAGGGCCTGCTCCTCCGTGACCCCCGCCACCTCAAACATCACCCGGCCCGGCTTGACCACGGCCACGTACCCCTCCACGTTGCCCTTCCCCTTACCCATCCGCACCTCCAGGGGCTTCTTGGTGTAGGGCTTGTCGGGGAAGATGCGGATGAAGATCTTCCCGCCGCGCCGGAAGTGGCGCACCATGGCCACACGGGCGGCCTCGATCTGCTGGGAGGTGATCCAGGCGGGCTCGAGGGCCACGAGGCCATAGTCCCCGAAGGCCACGTAGTCCCCACCCTTGGCGGCCCCCCGCATGCGGCCGCGGTGCTGCTTCCGGTACTTCATGCGCCTGGGCATCAGCATGGCCTACTCCTCCTTCTTCACGCGCACGGCCGGGCGGCGGCGGCGGGGCCGCTCCTCCCCTTTCGGGGCCTCGGGGCGGGCCTTGGACTTCTGGCCGCCGATCACCTCGCCCAGGAAGACGTACGCCTTAACCCCCAGCACCCCATAGGTGGTGCGGGCCAGGGCAAAGCCGTAGTCTATGTTAGCACGCAGGGTGTGAAGGGGCACCCGGCCCTCCGCGGCCCACTCGGTGCGGGCCTGCTCCGCCCCGCCGATGCGGCCCGAAACGATGACCTTGGCCCCCTTGGCCCCGGACTCCATGACCCGCTGCACCGCCTGCTTGATGGCCCGGCGCACGGCGAAGCGCCTTTCGATCTGCTCCGCCACCCGCTGGGCCACCAGGGGCGCGGAGAGGTTGGGGTTGTGGATCTCCTGGACGTTCAGGGCCACGTTCTTCCCGGTGAGCTTGGAGAGCTGGTCGCGGAGGACCTTGATCTTCTCCCCCCCCCGGCCGATGACCACGCCGGGCTTGGCCACGTGCACGGTCACGGCCACGTTGTCCGCCGCCCGCTCGATGTCAATCCGGGCCAGCCCCGCGGGGTAGAGCTCCTTGGTGAGGAACTCGCGGATGTTCTGGTCCTCCACCAGAAGGTGGCGGTACTGCCTCTTGCCCGCGTACCAGCGGGACTCCCAGTCCCGGGTGATGCCGAGCCGAAAACCGATGGGGTGGATTTTATTTCCCATGCTTCTCCCCCAGGATGATGGTGATGTGGCTGGTCTTCTTCTTGATGATGTCCGCCCGGCCCCGGGCCCGGGGCAGAACCCGCTTGAGGGCGGGGCCCTCGTCCACGAAGGCCGCCTTCACGTAGAGGCGGTCCTCCAGCATGTCGTGGTTGTTCACGGCGTTGGCGGCGGCGGACTCCAGCACCTTGGCCACGTGGTAGGCCCCCCGCTTGGGGGTGTAGCGCAGGAGGGCGCGGGCCTCCTCGAGGCTCTTCCCCCGGATCAGGTCCACCACCAGCCGGACCTTCCTGGGGGCGATGCGCACGTATCGGGCAATGGCTTTCGCTTCCATGGCTACTTCTTCTTGGTGGCCTTGGCCTCTTTGCCGTGCCCCCGGTAGGTGCGGGTGGGGGCGAACTCACCCAGCTTGTGGCCCACCATGTTCTCCGTGATGTAGACGGGCACGTGCTGCTTGCCGTTGTAGACGGCAATGGTGTGGCCGACCATCTCCGGGACGATGGTGGAGCGGCGGCTCCAGGTCTTGATGAGCCGCTTCTCGCCCTTGGCGTTCAGCTCCAGCACCTTCTCCAGGAGGTGGTCATCTACGAAGACGCCTTTCTTCAAGCTACGCGGCATACCTCACCTCACTTCTTGCGCCGGGCGATGATGAAGCGGCTGGAGGGCTTGCGGCGCTTCCTGGTCTTAAGCCCCTTGGTCTGCCAGCCCCAGGGGGAAGCGGGGGGACGGCCCCGGGGGGCCCGGCCCTCACCACCGCCGTGGGGGTGGTCCACCGGGTTCATGGCCGCACCGCGCACGTGGGGCTTGCGCCCAAGCCAGCGGGTGCGCCCGGCCTTGCCCAGGACGATGTTCTTGTGGTCCGCGTTGCCCACCGCCCCCACGGTGGCGTAGCACTCCCCGTGGACCTTGCGGAGCTCCCCAGAAGGCAGGCGCAGGATCACGTAGTCCCCCTCCCGGCCCTGGATCTGGGTGCTGGTCCCCGCGGAGCGGGCGAGCTTGGCCCCCTTCTTGGGCTCCAGCTCCACCGCGTGCACCACGGTGCCCACGGGGATGAAGCGCAAGGGGAGGGCGTTGCCCACGGCGATGGGGGCATCGGGCCCGCTCAGAACCTGCTGGCCCACCTGCAGGCCCTCGGGGGCGATGATGTAGCGCTTCTCCCCATCGGCGTAGTGGAGGAGGGCGATGCGGGCGGAGCGGTTGGGGTCGTACTCTATGGCCGCCACCTTGGCGGGGATGCCCGCCTTGTCCCAGCGCTTGAAGTCGATGATGCGGTAAAGCCTTTTGTGCCCGCCCCCACGGAAGCGCACGGTGATGCGGCCCTGGTTGTTCCGCCCACCCGTCTTCTTCAGGGGCTTGACCAGGGACTTCTCCGGCTCGGTCTTGGTGATCTCGGAGAAGTCCGCCACCGTCATGAAGCGGCGGCTCGGCGTGTAGGGTTTGAACTTCTTGATCCCCATTGGGTTTCCTCCCTCCGGATCGGGGCCCGGGCTCCCCTCCCGGATGGTCTTTTAGATGAGGCCCTCCAAGGCCTCGATCTTCTGCCCGGGGGCCACCTGCACGATGGCCTTCTTGCGGTCGGGGCGCCGGCCCATGTAGCGGCCCAGGCGCTTCTTCTTCCCCCGCACCTTGAGGGTGTTCACCCCCACCACCTTGACCTTAAAGGCCTCCTCCACCGCGTTCTTGATCTCCGTCTTGGTGGCCTTGGGGTGGACCCAGAAGGTGTACTTGCCCTCGGCGAAGCCGGCGTAGGCCTTCTCCGAGAGCACGGGGGCCAGGATCACATCGTACGCGGTCTTCATGCCTCACCCCCCAGGCGGGCCTGGAAGGCCTGCCAGGCCGCAAGGTCCATGACCAGGCGCTCGGTGCGCAGGATGTCGTACACGTTCAGGCCCTCCGGGGCCAGGGTGACCACCCAGGGCAGGTTGCGGGCCGCCCGGCGGACCCGTTCGTCTTGGGCCACCAGGAGCACCGTCTCCTCCCCGTTAAGCCCGGCTCCCTTGGCCCAGGCCAAAAACTCCTTGGTCCGGCCGTTCACCCCAGCGAAGTCCTCCACCAGGAGGAGCTTCCCCTCGCGGGCCCGGTCGGCCACGGCCATGGCCAGGCCCGCCTTCCGCACCTTCTTGGGCAGGGTGTAGCTGTAGTCCCGGGGTTTGGGCCCAAAGACCGTCCCGCCGCCCACGAAGATGGGCGCGCCGATGTCCCCGTGCCGGGCACGGCCGGTGTGCTTCTGGGGATAGATCTTGCGGCTGGAGTAGGCCACCTCCCCCCGGGTCTTGGTGCTGGCCGTGCCCCGGCGGCGGCTCGCCAGCTGCCAGCGCACCACCTCCCAAAGCAGGTGGGGGTTGATCTCCGCCGGCAGCTCGGCGGAAAGCTCCCGGGTGCCGGAAGAGGAGAGCACAGGAATCTGGTACACCATGTCCTCCTTCACCTTTACTTGGCCACCTTCTTGGTCTCGCGCACGATGAGGAGGCCTCCGTTGGGCCCGGGCACCGCGCCCTTGACCAGAAGGAGGTTCTCCTCGGGGATGACGTCCACCACCTCGAGGTTCACCACCGTAACCCGCTCCGCCCCGTAGCGGCCCGCCATGCGCTTGCCCTTGTACACCCGGCCCGGGGTCTTGCGGTTGCCGATGGAGCCGGGGTGGCGGTGGATCTTGTGGGCGCCGTGGGAATCGGGCCCGCCCGCGAAGTTCCAGCGCTTCATCACGCCCGCGGTGCCCCGCCCCTTGGAGGTGCCGGTGATGTCCACCCGCTCCCCAGGCTGGAAGATGTCCACGGTCACCACGTCCTTCTCGGGGCTGAAGTCCCGGATCTCCCTAAGGATGCGCACCGGCTCCACCCCCGCCTTGGCGAAGTGGCCCTTCATGGGACGGTTGACCCGCTTGGGGTTCTGGGGCAGAAAGCCCAGCTGGACCGCGGTGTAGCCGTCCTTCTCGGGGGTGCGGCGCTGGACCACCGGGCAGGGCCCCGCCAGGATGACGGTGACGGGGATGGCCCGGTCGTCTTTGTAGATGCGGGTCATGCCCACCTTGGTGCCCAGGATGCCCTTCACTTGCCACCTCCCACGGTCTTGATCTCGATCTCCACCCCGGTGGGAAGGTCCAGGGACATGAGGCTTTCGATGGTCTTGCGGTTGGGGTTGATGATGTCCACCAGACGGTTGTGGGTGCGGAGCTCAAAGTGCTCCCGGGAGTCCTTGTGCTTGAAAGGCCCCCGGATCACGGTGAAGCGGCGCACCCGGGTGGGCAAGGGAACGGGGCCGGAGACCTGGGCCCCGGAACGCCGGGCGGCCTCCACGATCTTCTGGGCCGAGGCGTCCAGGGTCTTGTGGTCAAAGCCCCGCAGCTTGATTCGGATCTTGGGCATGCCTCACCTCACTCCAGGATCTTGGTGACCACGCCGGCGCCCACGGTCCGCCCACCCTCCCGGATGGCAAACCGCAAGCCCTCCTCCAACGCCACCGGCTTGATCAGCTCCACCGTAAACGTCACGTTGTCCCCAGGCATCACCATCTCCACCCCCTGGGGCAACTCCACCACCCCCGTCACATCCGTCGTCCGAAAGTAAAACTGCGGACGGTACCCCGAAAAAAACCCCGTGTGCCGCCCGCCCTCCTCCTTCTTCAAGATGTACACCGACGCCTCAAACTTCGTGTGCGGAGTAATGCTCCCAGGCTTCGCCAACACCTGGCCCCGCTCCACCTCCTCCCGGCTTACCCCACGCAACAACAACCCCACATTGTCCCCAGCCAGCCCCTCCTGCAGCGTCTTACGGTGCATCTCCACCCCAGTCACCACCGTCCTCCGCGTCTCAGGAGCCAGCCCCACAATCTCCACCTCGTCCCCAACCTTCACCTTCCCCCGCTCAATCCGGCCCGTGGCCACCGTCCCACGACCCGTGATCGTAAATACGTCCTCCACCGGCATCAAGAACGGCTTGTCCACGTCCCGCACCGGCGTGGGAATGTACTCGTCAATCGCGTCCAACANCTCCCAAATCCGNTCCACCCACTCGTTCTCCCCACGCTTCGTCTGGGGGTTCTTGTGCATCTGCTCCAGCGCTAAAAGCGCACTCCCACGGATCACCGGAACCTCGTCCCCAGGAAACTCGTACTGGTTCAGAAGGTCCCGCACCTCCATCTCCACCAGGTCCAAAAGCTCCGGGTCGTCCACCATGT